>DAIDHH010000018.1 GCA_027452045.1 Gammaproteobacteria bacterium | reverse complement strand
TCGGGCCCGGACGGGATGGCTGCGGAGATGCGCGGAGGCTCAACCCAACGAGGAGATTCTCATGCCTGGCGTGTCCATGCGACAGATGCTGGAAGCGGGGGTCCATTTCGGACACCAGACCCGCTTCTGGAACCCGAAGATGGCTCCCTTTATCTTCGGCGAGCGCAACAAGATCCACATCATCAATCTCGAGAAGACGCAGCCCATGTATACGCAGGCTGCGCTGTTCGTGAAGGGCGTGGCGGCCGATGGCGGCCGGGTGCTGTTCGTCGGCACCAAGCGCTCCGCCCGCGAGTCGATCCAGAAGGAAGCCGACCGCTCCGGCCAGCCCTATGTCAACCAGCGCTGGCTGGGCGGCATGCTCACGAACTTCAAGACCATCCGCCAGTCGATCAAGCGCCTGGAAGAGATCGCCGATCTCGCCGCCTCCGGCGCGCTCGAGAAGCGCGGTAAGAAGGAGGCCACCCAGCTGCGCCGCGAGCGCGAGAAGCTCGAGAGGAGCCTGGGCGGCATCAAGCACATGGAGTCCCTCCCGGATGCGCTGTTCGTGGTCGACGTCGGCCATGAGAAGCTCGCCATCGATGAGGCGCGCAAGCTCGGCATCCCGGTGGTTGCCGTGGTCGACACGAACTGCTCGCCCGATGGGATCGATTACGTGATCCCGGGCAACGATGACGCCATGCGGGCGATTCAGCTCTATGCCACCGGCATCGCCGATGCGGTGCTCGAAGGCCGGGAGTCCGTGCCGGCCGTCGTGGTGGGCGAGGACGAGTTCGTCGAGCTCGACGAGGCCGGCAATCCCCGCAAGAAGGGAGCCCGAGGCAAGCCGAGGCCCGCCGCGCCGGTACGCGCGCGCAAGCCCGCGGCCGGCGGCCGTCGCCGCCCGCCGGTGGTCAAGGTTCCCGCTGCCGCGGGGCCGGGGACCGAAGAGGTCGCCGTGGACGATGAGGCCCTCGAGGGGGCCGTGCCGGAAGTCGCCGCCTCGGGTGGCACGGGCACCACGCCCGCGAGCGTCAGTCGCCGTCCGAGCGGGCCCGCCCGGCGCAAGGGCAGGGGCGAGTGAGCGGTATGAGCATCACCGCAGATACGGTCAAGCAGCTGCGCGAGCGCACCGGCGCCGGCATGATGGAGTGCAAGAAGGCGCTGATCGAGACGGCCGGCGACCTCGATGCGGCCGCCGAGCTCATGCGCAAGCAGGGCCTGGCCAAGGCCGACAAGAAGGCGACCCGCATCGCCGCCGAAGGCGTCATCGCCATCGCCCGCGCCCCCGATGGCAAGGCGGCGGCCATGGCGGAGGTCAATTGCGAGACCGATTTCGTCGCTCGCGAACAGGATTTCCGCGCCTTCTCACAGGCGGTCGCGGAGCGCGCGGTGGCCGAGCATCCGGCGAGTCTCGAGGCGCTGCTGACGGCGAAGCTCGGTGCCGAGACGGTCGAGGAGCGGCGGCGTTCGCTCGTGGCGAAGATCGGCGAGAACATCGGCGTGCGGCGCTTCGCGCGGCTCGAGGCTCCGCAGCACCTGGGGGCGTACCTGCATGGCACGCGCATCGGTGCGCTCGTCGCCCTGAAGGGCGGTGCGGCCGAGCTCGCGCATGACCTGGCGATGCACGTCGCTGCCAGCAACCCGCGCTACCTCTCGACTCGGGACGTGCCGAAGGACGTGATGGACAAGGAGCGCGAGATCCTCACCCAGCAGGCGCAAGGGGAGGGCAAGCCCCCCGAGATCGTCGCCAAGATGGTCGAAGGTCGCTTGCGCAAGTCCCTGGGTGAGATCACGCTGCTCGGCCAGCCGTTCGTCAAGGATCCGGATACGACGGTCGAGAAGCTTCTGAAGGGCGCCGGTGCCGAGGTCGTGGCGTTCGAGCGCTTCGAAGTCGGCGCGGGCATCGAAAAGAAGCAGGAGGACTTCGTCGCCGAGGTCATGGCCCAGGTCAAGGGCTCGAGCGGCCCGGCCAAGGCCTAGGCGCGTCCCTGGGGGATCGCGGCCGTGAAGCCACGGCGCGAGGCGCGAGCCCCAAGGGAGTGCGAGGCATGCGCGGCCCGGGCGGCCGGGATGAGCCCTCCGGGCCTGCCCGCAGCCGGGCCGTGCGGCGCACTCTGGCGAAGGGGCGAGCCCGAGGGAAAGACGAGCGGAATGGGCCCAGGGAAGGGCTGTGGACGATGTAACACCCAAGGGGAGCCCGGTCCCTGGCCCGAGTGAAGGTAGGCGCATGGCGATCGAAAAAACCAAGCCCCGCTATTCCCGCATCCTCGTGAAGCTCTCCGGCGAAGCCCTGATGGGCAAGGGGGAGTACGGGATCGAGCCGAGCATGCTCAAGCGCATCGCGGTCGAGCTCGAGGAGATCGTGGGCTCGGGCGTGCAGCTCGCGGTGGTCATCGGGGGAGGCAACATCTTCCGGGGCGCCGGACTCGCCCGTGACGGCATGGACCGCGTGACCGCCGATCACATGGGGATGCTCGCCACCGTCATGAACGCGCTCGCGATGCAAGATGCGCTCGAGAGCCGGGGGCTGCATGCGCGGGTGATGTCCGCCATCCGCATCAACGAGGTTTGCGAGGACTACATCCGACGGCGCGCCGTGCGTCATCTCGAGAAGGACCGGGTGGTCATCTGCGCCGCCGGCACCGGCAACCCCTTCTTCACCACCGACACCGCCGCGGCGCTGCGCGCGATCGAGATCGAAGCGCAGGTGCTGCTCAAGGCGACCAAGGTCGATGGGGTGTACTCCGAGGACCCGATGCGCAATCCCGCCGCGGTCCGCTATGCGCGGCTCACCTTCGACCGGGTGCTCGCCGAGAAGCTCAATGTGATGGACGCCACCGCCATCGTCATGTGCCGCGACAACCGTCTGCCCTTGCAGATCTTCAATCTGAACAACCCGGGCGATCTGCCGCGCATCGTGCGCGGCGAGGAGCTCGGGACCGTCGTGACGTGCGAGTAGGCGCAGGCGGCCTGGAGAGTGACAATGCTCGAAGAGATCAAGAAAGACGCGCGCGAGCGCATGGCCAAGTGTGTGCAGAACTTCCAGTCGGATCTGAAGAAGCTGCGCACCGGCAGGGCGCATCCGAGCCTGATCGAGCACCTGAAGGTCGATTACTACGGCTCCGAGGTGCCCCTGCAGCAGGTCGCGAGCATCGCCGTCGAGGACGGGCGCACGCTGGTCATCTCCCCTTGGGAGAAGGGCGTGGTGCAGGCGATCGAGAAGGCCGTATTCAAGTCGGACCTGGGACTGACTCCCATGACGGCCGGCACCATCATCCGTATCCCCATGCCGCCGCTCACCGAGGAGCGCCGGCGCGAGATCACCAAGGTCCTGAAGGCGGACGCGGAAGGCGCGCGTGTTGCCGTGCGCAACGTGCGGCGCGATGTCATGAACGACGTCAAGGAATTGCTGAAGGAGAAGCTCGTCTCCCAGGACGATGAGCGGCGCGCCGAGACTGACATCCAGAAGCTCACCGACAAGCACGTGGCGGACATCGATCAGCTTCTGGCGGCCAAGGAAAAGGAAGTCATGCAAGTCTGATGACCCGCGCCGAATCCCATAACGCCATGCCCGCCGGTCTGCCGCGCCACATCGCGATCACCATGGACGGCAATGGACGGTGGGCCGCCGCGCGCGGACTCAGCCGCTCATCGGGTCACAAGGCCGGGCTCACGCCCGTCAGGCTCTGTGTGGAGGAGTGCACGCGGCTTGGCATCGAGGCGCTCACCCTGTTCGCCTTCTCGAGCGAGAACTGGTCCCGGCCGGCCGATGAGGTGGCGAGCCTCATGGGATTGTTCCTCACGACCATCGACGCGGAGGTCGATGAGCTCGACCGCAAGGGAGTGCGACTGCGCATCATCGGCAACCGCCAGGCGCTCTCGGTGCGCCTGCAGGCGCAGATCGGGGCCGCCGAGCAGCGCACCGCGGCCAACTCGGGGCTGAAGCTGCAGATCGCCGTGAGTTACGGAGGACGGTGGGACATCGTGCAGGCGGCGAGCAAGCTCGCCGCGCAGTGCGCGAGCGGCGCATTGCAGCCCGCGCAGATCGACGAGCGGCGCTTTGCCGAGGCGCTCGAGCTCGGGGACGTTGCGGACGCGGACCTGTTGATCCGCACCGGCGGCGAGCGGCGCATCAGCAACTTCCTCCTGTGGCACCTTGCCTACGCCGAGCTTTACTTCAGCGACCGCCTGTGGCCGGATTTCGATCTCGCCGAGTTCGCCCGGGCGCTCGAGTTCTTTGCCGGCCGCGAGCGGCGTTTCGGGCTCACCGGCGGGCAGGTTCAGCCGGCCGGGCCCGCGAAGGTGCTCCAGAGATGAAAGCGCCGCCTCCGTGACCGATCCGCTGCGCAAGCGCATCATCACCGCCGCCATCCTGATCGCCCTGCTGCTCATCGTGCTGCTGGCGATGCCGGCCGCAGCGACGGTGGGCCTGCTCACGCTCACGGTGCTCGCGGGCGCGTGGGAGTGGTCGGCCTTTCTCAAGGCGCCGCGGTGGGCGCGCGCGCTCTACGTGCTGCTCATTGCGCTGGCGCTCGCGCTCGCCTGGCTCGCGAGCGGGCATCGCGATGGACTGCGCCTGCTGCTCGAGGGGGCCTTCCTCTGGTGGCTGGTGGCGCTCGGTTGGATCGTCTTTGCGCCGCATCGGGTGGGGAGCTGGTCGGCCGGTCTCGCCGGCCTGTGCGCGCTGGTGCCGGCCTGGATCGCGCTCGTGCGCCTGCGCCTTGCCCCGGGGCGAGGGGCCGAGTGGGTGCTGTTCGCGCTGCTGCTCGTCTGGGCGGCGGACATCGGGGCCTATTTCGTCGGACGCTTCTTCGGCCGGGTGCGCCTGGCGCCCGAGGTTTCCCCCGGCAAGACCTGGGAAGGGGTGGCGGGCGGGGTTGTCGCCAGCGTCCCCGTGGCGATCGCCGGCAGCCTGTGGTTCCGGCTGCCGCCGGGCGCCTTCGTGGGGGTGTGCCTCGCGGCGGTCGGATTTTCGGTCGTCGGGGATCTCACCGAGAGTCTGCTGAAACGCTTCGCCGGGATGAAGGACAGCGGTACCCTCTTCCCCGGGCACGGCGGCGTCATGGACCGAATCGACAGTCTGACGGGCGCGGCGCCGGTGCTGCTGCTCGGTCTTACTTTTTTGGGAGTGCTGCCATGATCGGCGTGGTCGTTCTCGGTTCCACCGGCTCGATCGGCGAGAGCACCCTCGATGTGCTCGCTCGCCACCCGGATCGCTTTCGCCTGGTCGGGATCGGCGCTCACAAGAGCGTCGAGAAGCTCGCCCAGCAGATTCTGCGTCACCGGCCCGCCTATGCGGCGCTCGCCGACGAGCGTGCCGCGCGCGAGCTCGCGGACCGGTTGGCGGGCGCGGCGCCCGGGACGCGCCTGCTCGCGGGCCCCGAGGCGCTCACGGAACTGGCGACGCTTCCCGAGGCGCAGTGCGTGATGGCGGCCATCGTGGGGGCGGCGGGACTGCCCTCGACGCTCGCCGCCGCGCACGCCGGCAAGCGCCTGTTGCTCGCGAACAAGGAATCGCTCGTGATGTCCGGCCCCTTGCTGATGCAGGCCGTGCGCGAGGGTGGGGCGACGCTCCTGCCGATCGACAGCGAGCACAACGCGATCTTCCAGTGTCTGCCGCACGGTTCGCGCGCGGGAGAGACGCCGGCGGGTGTGCGACGGGTGCTGCTCACCGCCTCGGGCGGGCCGTTTCGCGACGCGACGCCGGAGGTGATCGCGGCGGCGACCCCGGAGGAGGCGGTCGCGCACCCGAACTGGGTGATGGGCCGCAAGATCTCCGTCGACTCGGCCACGCTCATGAACAAGGGCCTCGAGCTCATCGAGGCATGTTTTCTCTTCGCGCTGCCGCCCGAGCGGGTGGATATCGTCATCCATCCGCAGAGCATCATTCATTCCCTGGTCGAGTACGTGGACGGATCGATCCTCGCGCAGCTCGGCTCCCCGGACATGCGCACACCGATCGCGCACGCGCTCGGCTGGCCCGAGCGGATCGCCTCGGGCGTGGCGTTTCTCGATCTGGTGAAGACGGCGCGACTTGACTTCCGCGCGCCGGATTTCGAGCGCTTCCGTTGTCTTGCGCTAGCGCAGTCGGCGGCGCGCGCGGGGGGACTTGCGCCCGTGGTGCTCAATGCCGCCAACGAGATCGCCGTGCAGGCCTTCCTCGAGCGCCAGTTGAACTTTCCCGGCATCGCCTCGGTCATTGAGGATGTGATCACACGCTGTCCCGCGGGAAGTATCGGCGGATTGGATGAGGTCTTGGCCGCCGATGCCGAGGCGCGGCGGCGCGCGCGCGAGTGTATCGAGGCCGGCTCCGCCAGGAAGGTGCGTTCCTACGGGGGCGCCACGGCATGAGCGTTCTCTGGTACGCGCTCTGGTTCGCGATTGCCGTGAGTCTGCTCGTCACGGTGCACGAGTTCGGCCACTTCTGGGTGGCCCGGCGCCTGGGCTTCAAGGTACTGCGCTTCTCGGTCGGCTTCGGCAAGCCGCTCATCTCGAGGCGCTGGGGCGCCGATCAGGTGGAATACGCCCTGGCGCCCATTCCGCTCGGCGGTTACGTGAAGATGCTCGATGAGCGCGAAGGACCCGTGCCGTCGGAGGACCTGGCGCGCTCCTTCACGCGCCGCCCTCCCTACCAACGCATCCTCGTGCTGCTCGCGGGGCCGGCGTTCAACTTCCTGTTCGCCATCCTGGTGCTGGCCGGCATGCGCTGGGCAAGCGGGGTCACCCAGGTGCTGCCGGTGGTCGGGGACGTCACGGCCGGCTCGATCGCCGCCCAGGCGGGGCTGCGATCCGGGGACCGGATCGTGGCGCTCAACGGCGCCCCGGTCGACAGTCAGGAGCAGGTGACCTTCGAGCTGCTCGACGTGATGAGCGGCGGGGGCGATGCGCGCCTCACGGTGAGCCGGCCGAAGGGCGGGACACGGGAAGTCGACCTCGACGTGCGCAACCCCACCACCCGGCGCAGCCTCACCGAGCCCACGGGGCTCTTCAGCGGGCTCGGGTTTCAATTCTGGATGCCGCCCATCCAGGCGGTGCTCGGGCGGGTGGTACCCGGGGGGCCGGCGGCGCGCGCGGGCCTCAAGCCGGGGGACCGGATCCTCGCCATCAACGGCCACGCGGTCACCTTCAGCGACCTCGTCGCGCAGGTGAGCCCGCACCCGGGTGAGACGCTCAGCCTCACCTACGAGCGGGGCAAGGCCGTGCACACCGTCGAGCTCACCACGGCGAGCGTCATGGCCGGCGGTGAGCGCGTGGGGCGCATCCAGGCCGAGGTCGAGGCCGAAGTGCCGCCCGGGGCCGCCTATCCGCCGGGCATGCTGCGCCACGAGTCGCTCGGCCCGCTGTCGGCCTTGGGCTACGCCTCGCACCGGATCTGGGGCATGACGGCGCTGCAGGCGCACCTTTTCTGGCGCATGATCCTCGGCGACGTGTCGCTCGAGAACCTGAGCGGGCCGCTGTCGATTGCGCAGTACGCCGGGCAGTCCGCGAGCGCCGGGGCGAGCTCCTTCCTCGAGTTCCTGGTGCTGATCTCGCTGTCGCTCGGGTTCCTCAACCTGCTGCCGATCCCGATCCTCGATGGCGGCCAGATCGTCTTCCAGCTCATAGAATGGGTGAAGGGCGGGCCGCTCTCGGAGCGGGCCCAGGCGCTCGGCCAGCAGGTGGGGATCGCGCTGCTCATCCTCCTGATGGGAGTGGCGATCTTCAACGACATCGCGCGCCAGTTCAATTGAAGAGTGACTGAACAACCAAGCCGGACCGCCGAGGTCCGCTCCTCCCCGTGAGGCGAAGCCACGCGGGGAACCGGGGGACACTTACGTGATCGATGCAACAGATTGGGGTCAAATGTCTGAGAACGTGACGAACGATCGTGAGGACTCGAGGGTGATCGCCATATGAAGCCCCGAGTCGCGCTGCTATCGGTTGCGCTCGCCGTGCACACGGCGCTCGCACTGGCGCAAACCAACCCCACTCCCGCGGCGGCGCCGGCCTCGAGCCCGAGCGTCAGCAATTTCACGGTGGGCGACATCAAGGTGGAGGGCCTGCAGCGCATCTCCGAGGGAACGGTCTTCAACTACCTGCCGGTGAACATCGGCGACCACCTCACCGAGCGCAAGGTGCGCGAGGCGATTCGCGCGCTCTACGCCACCGGATTCTTCCGCGACGTCGAGCTGCGGCGCGAAGGCAACACGCTGGTGGTGGTGGTGCTCGAGCGTCCCTCGATCGAGAGCTTCACCATCAAGGGCAACAAGGCGATCAAGACCAAGGACCTGATGAAGTCGCTGCGCAACGTCGGGCTCGCGCCGGGGAAGATCTTCGACCGCTCGGTGCTCGAGAACGTGACCGAGTACCTGACGGACATGTACTACGGACGCGGCAAGTACGGCGTGCGCATCGACACCAAGGTCACCCCCGATACCGACAACCGGGTGAAGATCGCCATCCACATCGTGGAGGGCGGCCGGGCGGTGATCCGCTCGATCAGCATTGTGGGCGATACGCGCTATCCGCAGAAGACGGTCCTCAACCGATTCCACCTGAAGACCCCGAACTGGCTGTCCTGGTACCGCCAGGACGACCGTTATTCGCGCGCCACGCTCAAGGGCGATCTCGAGCGGCTGCGCAA
>DAIDHH010000017.1 GCA_027452045.1 Gammaproteobacteria bacterium | reverse complement strand
GCGGGAGGATATCCCCCTGCTGCTCGAGCACTACATCGCCGTGTATGCGGAGAAATACAACGTGCCGCTCAAGCGGCTGAGCGCCGCCGCGCTCGAGCGTTTGACGGCTCACTCCTGGGCGGGCAACGTGCGCGCGCTGCGGCACGCGGTCGAGCGCGCCGTCATCCTGAGCGAGCGTCCGATGCTCGAGCCCGATGACTTTTCCCTCGAGGGCTCCGGGTCGCCAGTCTCCTCGGCCCGACCGGCGCAAGCCTCGAGGCTCGACGCGATGGAGAGAGAAACCATCGCGCACGCTCTTGAGGCCCATGAGCGCAACATCAGCCGCGCGGCCGAGGCGCTTGGTCTTACGCGCGCCTCACTTTATCGGCGGATGCAGAAGCATGGTCTTTAGCCGCTTCAGCATAGGAGTTGCCTGTCGCTCCGCAGTGCTGTTCGCGACCATCGCAGCGGTGGCGTGGATGGTCGCGTATACCCAATGGTACGTGGCCATTGCATTGCTCGCGGCAGTCTCGCTCGCCGAGATGGTGCTGCTGGTGCAATTTTCCTCGCGCTCGAGCCGTGAGGTCGCGCGGTTTCTGGATGCGCTCGCGGTGGACGATCTGACGCAGAGCTTCAGCGATCTGCGCTCCGATGGCGCGTTCCGCGAGCTGGGCGCTGCGATGGAGCGGGTGCTGTCGAGCCTGCGGGTCAGCCGGACCGAGCGCGATGAGCAGGCGCACTATCTACAGGCGCTGGTGAATCACGTTCCCGTGGCCCTGATCTCCGTCGACCCACGCGGCGAGGTGCGCTCGCTGAATACAGCGGCCCGGCGGCTGTTCGAAGGTCCGATCAACGACAGTGGGCAGTTGTACCGCTACGGGCAGCCGTTTGCCGTTGGACTCGAATCCCTGCGCCCGGGGAGCAGCGCGATCGTGCGCATGGAGCGACCCTCGGGCGCGTTGCTGCTCAAGGTGGCCGCCACTGAGATTGCCGTCGGTGGCATCCGCCGCCGGCTCATATCCCTGCAGAACATCGAAAGCGAGATGAGCGCGCACGAGCTCGCCGCCTGGCAGAACGTCATCCGGGTCATGGCGCACGAAGTGATGAACTCCCTCACGCCGGTCGCCTCGCTTTCAGCCACCGCTCGCGACCTGGTCGCAGAGGTTCTCGCGCAAGTGTCGCCGGACGATCCTCGCGCAAAGACCCTGGCGGACGCGCTGGAGGCACTGGATACGGCAACGCGCCGCAGCGAAGGCCTGTTGCATTTCGTGAGCAGCCATCGCCGGCTCACCCGGCCGCTGGAAGCGCAGATGCGGATCACGCCGGTGCAGCGCCTGTTTGCACGCATTCATCGGCTGCTTGCGGCGGACCTGGCGGAACGGGGGATCCAGATGGCAAGCACGGTTGAGCCCGAAACGCTGGAGGTCGCGATCGATGCCGAGCTCCTCGATCAGGCCCTCATCAATCTCGTGCGCAATGCGATTGAGGCCTTGCGCGATACGTCTGAGGGGCGCATCGATCTGTGCGCCCGTCGTGCCGAGGGGCGGATCGCCATCTCAGTGGCCGACAACGGTCCTGGAATCGGGCCCGATCAGCGCGAGAAGGTATTCGTGCCCTTCTTCTCGACCAAGCGGCGCGGCAGCGGCATCGGCCTGACGCTGGTGCGTCAGATCGCCGCTGCTCACGGAGCGAGTGTCGACGTTCTGCAAACGCCGGGAGGCGGTGCGACGGTGAGGTTGCTGTTTTAGCCGTCAGCGAGGCGAGAACCCTGGAGCCGATCTGCATGCGCCGGTTCCGGCTTCGCGTAGCGATCGAGGCCACGCAGTGTCGTCTGCACACATTCCCGGTGTTCCAACGGCCGTGGCAACCTCCACTCGATTGCCGACAATCTCATCCAGGGTCGCTGGGCCTGGGGTGAGTGCGCAGAGGTCTCACAGAGGAACGTGGCTCGATGTCAATGGCAGCCGAACTGCACCGCCTGAACAGACACTCAATATTGACCGGCTTATGCAAGGCAAGAGCGCGCCGCGTCAATCGGCTGGCACACGCCTGCATCGCGAGGGCTCTCTAACGCGGAGCTCCGAAGTCCTCTGTCCAGTAAATGACGCCTTCACTCTTCCTGTTGACGGCGAAGGCGACACCCAGCTGCCTGAATGCGGCCGTCATGATATTGGCGCAGTGATGCGGACTGGCAAGCCAGCCGGCAACCGCTTCACGAGCCGTTGCGGCACCGCTCTCGATGTTTTCGCCGACCTCGCGCCAGCGGTATCCGGCGCGTGTCACACGCTCGCCGGGACTGCTGCCGTCACTTCCTGCGTGAGCGAAGAAGTCGTGTGTGGCCATGTCCCGTGAGTGCGCACGGGCGGCGCGCGTCAGGGCAGGCGCGAGCGACAGGGGCGGGGCCGGCGGGAAATCCCGTCGACCGCAGGTTCGTCCTCGTGCGCGTGCCTCGTTGGTGAGTTCGAGCACCAGGCGGCTCACAGCGGCGGCATCCTGCCGCGGGGGGCTGCGGAACGGCTCGGCCACAACGATCCACAGGTCGTGCTTGCCACGGCGGTACGCGCCGATCTGCCGTAGTCGCGGCACCGCAAGCGGACCGCAGAAACGTCGGGCCACCATCCTCTGGACCGCCGCATCGTCGGTGGCGCCGGTAATCTGGATCCAGAGCGATCGCTTGGCGAGGTAGCCGGCACGTCGCTCCGCGTCGGAGAGCGATGCGCCGCGTGCGAGCAACCGTGCTACCTCGTTCAATTTCCGACTCTGGGCCAGCGGCGGGTGCGCGGTGCCTGAGAGGCCGCAATACGCCGCCCGCGCGTGATTGACCGCCCCGATGATGCTGCCGAATGCGATGGTCGGGCAGAGCAGTAGCATGGCGAATGTGGTCATCGCGCTGCTCAGTCGCCTGCTGGCGACCGGCAGTATGCGATCGGACGCCCGGATATGCCGCGCGAGCGAATACCCGCGGCAGTTGAGCGAGGGCGGTGAGGTGAATTGAATCGCATCCATCCGCTTGCCGCCAGTGATCGTGCCGTTCAGCAGGTGCCCGCCGCACAACATCCAATATTCACTGCGCAGCATGGCAAGTGTCGCACACTTCACTTGCGCTTCGAAGCGAACGTCGCACGGACGAGGGTGTATCTGAATTGCAACGTTTCGCTCGACAGAGCCGGTGACGGGGATCCCATTCCGGTCATTCCCGGCGACGGTGAGATGAAGCAGGTATTGGCGCCGCCGAGTCGCTGCCGCGACCGATCGTCGATCGGATCGTTGAATCCAGCTCCGGGAAGCCGCGATGACTGGGGCCGCGCCGGCGGCCACACACTCGCCGTGGGCGATGAGCAATCGCTCCGGCTGCCATTCGAGAACCTTTCGGCGGGCGGTGCGGGCGGCCGTGCGCGCTAGGAAGCTCAGACGCCACTCGCGCGGCGTGCTGCCGTGGACCCCGACCAGACCGTCAAGTCGCAACAGCGCTCCTCGCCAGCCCGTAGCGGAGACCGCCGACAAGCGTTGGATCACGTCACCAAAGATCGCGGTGCGCGACGCGCGGTGAAAGAACACGACTTCACTCATGACGATCGATGTCAGCGCTTCAGGCGTCTTGCGGATTCTCGTCAAGAGTGCCATCGAAGTGGAACCCGCGCACTCGCCGCGACAGCCCCGGTGGCGCGTAGAATCGCGCCGTCGGCCAGCGCTCCTTCCATTCAACCAGCGAAAGATGATGTAGCTTATTCAGCGATACCTTTGGCATACCGGTCCGATCGCCTCGATCTCGCGCGTGCATTGCTGCGTCAAGGCGATCGGGGACCACACCCGGACATCGCCACTGCTCAGCCGTGCAACGGCCATGCGCGTCGGGTATGGAAACCCGAAGAACGACACCATGGGACCATCGGCGTAGTACAGGTCCGGTCTGAAGGGCACGAGCATCGACGGACGATATCCCGCCGCGGACCGGAGACGCAATCCGGCCCGGTTACGCCACCGACTGCGCAGGCTCGGCAGCCGCGTGCGCCGGGCAAGCGCCGAGGCGTCAGGGGCACCCGTTACGCATGGGAAGCGGGGCGGTGTAAGATCGTACGGCGATGATCCCCCTGTATATCTTGTATGCCTGCGTACACTTGACTCGGCACGCCCCGAGAGGTCAGGCGGGGATGACGCGCTGCGTGGAGACGCAGATCTTTTTCAAGGCAGATGCGTGTCGGGGAAATCTGCCGGTCCGGGGTGGGTTGACCGGAAAGAGCAAGGACGCGCGAAGTTGGCTGGAGTGCCAGGTGGCGAACGCCCAGTCGTGGGTACCGGCTCGCCGGAGCAGGAGTGCCATCGAGGTCTACAAAGCTCAGGCTCGTATCGCCGATACGCGTTCGCTGTCCGAGCTGCTTGCGCCGCTGTCCAACCGGGCTCGCGCCGCGCTCGGTGCGGCTGCGCTTGCGCGTCCGCTGGTGGCGACGGATCAGGGACCTGGCGACCTGTCGTTCTTTCTCATCGGGGATGGACAGACAGTTGTCGTGTTCGCAGTGACGAACTTGAGTGGCTTCCAATTTGCGGATCTTGCCGCTGACATCTCCTCGTCGCAGGAATCGAACGAAGGTCTCAACTTTGACAGTCTGGCGGAATTTGCGGGCGTCGATCTGTCGTACCCGACACAGCTGTCGCATCGAGCGACGCCGCCCCCGGGAGGCATGGTGACGCTGCCGTGACGGTCAATCGTCATGGCAGCGTATGCGTCCAAAAATCCGCAGCGGGCGGGTGAGGCTGCCGCTGGGGACAGTCTGCGGAACGTATCCAGGCCGGAGTGTGCCGATGCGGAGGAGCCGATCGTCCCTTCTGGACGCCGAGAAAACGTTTGAGCGTGGTGGGCCAGACAATTGACGGCCCAGTGTCGATACGGACAGACTCAGACCGCCTCGCGCCGCGGGCGCTCTCGAAGAGGGGCTCGACAGATCAGCCGGTCCGCCGCGGATCGCGAGACCTGGATTGACGCACGCCCGCGCTGCAATTACTCTATTGTAAAATACGGGCATGACCACTGAACAATAACGCGCCCCGTGTCGTTGCGGGGCGCCTGCTGCGGCCCCCCTCCGAGGAGCGCTGAAGTATGAAGTCGAGCCTGATCGTCTCCAGAACGGTCGCCGCCGTGTTGAGCGCGGTCGCTGTCAGAGGTGTTTGCGCTGTTGCGCCGGCCGTGCCCACGGCGGACAACACGAAACTGCGGGAGATCATCGTCACTGCAACGCGTCGTGCAGAGAGCATTCAAAACGTCCCCGTCGCAATCCAGGCGCTGACCGGCCGGATGCTGCACCAGCTGCACGTGCATACCCTGTCGCAGTACCTGCAGTACGTGCCCAACGTCACCATGGCGGCCATGGGTCCGGGTCAGGGGATCCTATACATGCGGGGACTCGGTACTTCGAACACCGGCGTGCAGGGAGAGGGTTCGGTCGGCGACTTCCCCACCGTCGGCACGTACCTCGACGACCAGTCGTTGATGTTGCCGGCTCGCGATCTGGATGTCTATGCGGTGGATTTGAATCGCATCGAGGTCGATGAGGGCCCGCAGGGCACGCTCTTCGGTGCGGGAGCGGAGGCGGGCGCGATCCGCTACATCACGAACAAGCCGCAGCTCGATACATTTGAGGTGAACGTCAATGCCGGGTACGGCA
>DAIDHH010000016.1 GCA_027452045.1 Gammaproteobacteria bacterium | reverse complement strand
CCCTGGAGGATCTCGGGCTGGCCGCTGTTGATGAGCGAGGAGAGGCGCCGCTCGAAGGCGATGTCGATCGCGGTGCTGCTCATTGGCTGTGCCGGCCTCGGTGAATCAGGGCTTTTCCATGAGTTCGAGAAAGCGCCGGATACGGGCGGCGTTGGTGCCCACGTCGCTCACGCCCACCCGCGACTCCGACCGCACATCGACGCGCGAGCCCGCGCCGCTCGGAGTGATCCTGACGACGACGTCGTCCTTGAAATCGAAGAACAACGTATGCGCGGTGGCCTCGAGCCGGCCCTGCGCCGGCTCGTAGGCGTCGATCCGCCAACCCATTTCGCCGGCCACCTTGCGCGCCCTCGAGAGCGCCTGATCCGGCGGCAGCGCCAGCTGCAGGGGCTTGATGTACGGGTAGTACTCGCGCTGCAGTTGCGGTACGTCGAGGATCTTACCCCCGCGTCCGGGCACCTGCCGTACATATTCAGGGGAATTGACAGCGTGCGATCGCTCGCGCCTCTTCAGCACGGCCGCGTCGAACGCCGGCGGGTTGGTGAGGTCCGTTGTAATGTCGTGAATGGGCGGCACGGAGCGCGCCTTCATGACCCACGAGAGCACATAGGCCGTGACGCCCAATCCCACCACGATGCCGACCACGGTCGCGGTGCCGGGGATGGGTGAGCGTTTCACCGCGGCCGCCAGCACACCGACGATGGCGACGGCGGTGCCGACCACGGTCACGCCGAGTCCCACCACCAGCGTCATGAGCGCCGCGCCGACTCCCGCCAGCGAGAAGCGGTTGAGCTGCCCGGAGAGCAGCGCGATGAGAACGCCCGCGGCGAGAATCCACAGGCCCGCCTTGGTCACGTGCACCGGCCACCGCGCGGGCTGCAGGGGAGGAAAGGGGGAAGTATTCATTCAAGGGTCCCCATGCTGAGAGCCGAGCTTGTTGCCCGGCGTCGTTTAGGGCATCTTGCAGCCTTAACGCGACTCACGCAACAGAGATCCACCTCATGATCGGCATCATCGGCGGCACCGGCCTGTATCGCATGGACGGCCTCGAAGTCACGGAAACCCGCGAGGTGGACACCCCCTTCGGCCGGCCCTCCTCGCCCCTCATGCTGGGCCGGCTCGGCGGCCATGCGATCGCCTTCCTCGCCCGGCACGGATTGCAGCACGATCTGCTGCCGAGCGAGATCAACTTCCGGGCGAACATCTGGGCGTTGAAGAGCGTCGGCGCGCGCACCATCATCGGGGTCTCGGCGGTCGGGAGCCTGCGCGAGGAACTCCGCCCGGGTGATCTGGCGCTGCCCTCGCAGTACCTCGACTTCACCAAGGGCCTGCGCGCCGCAAGCTTCTTCGGCCAGGGGCTCATCGCCCACGTGTCGACGGCTCATCCGACCTGCGCCGCCACCGCGCGCCTGCTCGCGCGCACCGCCGAATCGCTCGGGCAGCCGCTTCACCTGGACAAGACCTACGCCTGCGTCGAGGGCCCGCGCCTCGGCACCCGCGCGGAGAGCTTCTGGCTGCGGGGCGCCGGCGCCGATCTCGTCGGCATGACGAACGTGCCGGAGGCCTTTCTCGCGCTCGAGGCCCAACTCGGCTACTGCACCATCGCGGTCGCGACCGATTACGACTGCTGGCTCGACGATCCCACCCAACACGTCTCGGTCGATCGGGTGATGAGCCAGTTCCGCGACAGCCTGGCGCGGGTCCAGCGGCTCATCGCGCACGCCGTGGCGGACCATGTCGAGGACGAGTCGCGCCCCTGCCGCAGCTCGCTCAGCCTGGCGGTGATCACGCCGCGGGAGCAGATGACGGCCGAACAGAAGGCGCTCATCGACTTCCTGATGGCCTAATGTCCCCCCGCCTCGCTGCACGAGGCGCCGAACTTGAAGCACGCGTAACAACGGTGATGCCGCAGCATCACGCGCTTGCCGAGGCTCTCGGCGAGCGTACCGCCCTGATCATAGGCCGGATCGTCATCGACCAGCGTGCAGGCGTACACCCGCATGCGCCCATGCACCTTCACCACCATCTTGCTGTAGGCGCACATGAACTCGCGCCGCGAGTCCTCGGTCTGGTAGGTGGTCATGCATGAGCGCGTGACATGAGGCACCGCCGGATGCGAGCCCGGCGCGCCGAAATCCGGGAAGGCCACGATGTTGAGGTCGGCCGGCAGCCCGAGATCGCCGAGCAGCCGCCGGTATCGCTCATCGACCCGCGCGCGCTCCTCGCCTGCCTCCATCTGACGCGCGAGCGAGACGTGATACCCCTGCGCGTGCAGCGCCTGCAGCGTCCGGCACGCCTTCTCGAAGTTGCCCGGGCCGCGCCCCGCATCGTGGCGCGCGGCGTCGGGATAATCCAAGCTCACGCGAAAGCTGAGCGGATATGCCCTGGCCCGCAGGGGGTGCAGCTTCGCCAGCCGCCGCGGCAGGGCGTCCACGCCGTTGGTCAACACCAGGGCGGGCGCGATCGACAGCGCGTGATCGAGGATCGCCACCATGTCCTTGACGATGAACGGCTCGCCGCCGGTGAAAGACAGCTGCCTCACCCCGAGCGCACCGGCCTCCTCGAGGAAGGGCCGCACGTCCGCGAGCGTCACGCGCCCGATGCGCCGGTCGCCGGGCTTGGAGCCCTCCAGGCAGAACGGGCAGGCGAGGTTGCAGGCGGAACCGGTGTGAAACCACACCTCCGAGAGGGCGTGCGGCTGGATGTAGCCGCGCGGATCGCCGCCTGGGGTGAACTGCCAGTCATCGCGCGGCAGAGTCTGTGTCGCGGTGTCGTTCATCGGGTGGCTCGATACCATTGTGCCAGCCGCGGGGGCGGCACGCCGAGCAGGTGCCCGAGCGCGAGCACGCGATTGTGCAGGGTGCGTCGCAGGTATCCGTCGCGCTCCCAACGGCGAGGGTCGACGGTAATGGGCACATCGAGCGCGACGAATCCGCCGCATCGCTTGAGATAGCGGACCAGCGGCACTTCCTCGAACAGGGGCTCTGCGGCGAAACCCGGGCCCTCCTCGTACGCTGCGCGCGTGACGAAGATGCCCTGGTCGCCGTACACCATGCCGATGCGGCAGCGCAGCGCGATACTGCGCTCCAGGAAGGATTTCATCCGGGTGCGCGCACCGTCGAAGCGGAAGCGGAAGTAGCCTCCCATCGCGCCCCGGGCGACGGCGTGGCGGATGGCATGTGCCGCGCGCGGATCGGGCCGGCTGTCGGCGTGCAGGAACCAGAGCACTTCGGCCAGGGCGCCCGGCTCCCGCGAGCGCGCCACGCCGGCGCCGAGTTGCGGCCCGCGGCCGCCGGCGCAGGGGAGCCAGTGAGCCGAAAACCGGCGGCAGAGCGCCTCGGTCGCATCGCTCCTCGCGCCATCGGCGACGATCAGCCGCTCGGGCGGGCCGTCCAGCCGGCGCAACGCCGCCAACAGTCCCTCGAGCGCGGCGTCATCACATGACACCGGCACGATGGCGGTGAGCCGGGGTGTTGCGGGTGCTTCAGCGCGCATGGCGCAGCCATGCGCGCAGCGCTCGCGCCACCCACGGCGTCAGACGCCGGCGGGCGTGCTGGTCGGCGAGCCGGCGCAGGTATTCCGAACGGGTCGGATACGGCAACACCAACGGCCCGATGCTGCCGAGCCCCCTGCCCTGGGTCATGAGGAGCGCGAGCGGCGCGATCTGCTCGCCGGCGTCCCGGCCGACCAGGGTCGCACCCAGGATGTGTCCGCCGGCATCGGCGCGCACTTCTACGAAGCCCTCCTCGTCCGCATCCGTCACGCCTCGATCCAACTCCCCCCACTCAAGGCGATACCGCTCGAAGGGCTTGCCCGCCTGTTCGAGCTCGCGCGCCGTCGCGCCAACATGCGCCAGTTCCGGCTTGGTGTAGACGCAGCGCGGCACGATGAGCCGGTCCGCGCGCGCGCGCCCCCGGAACAAGGCGTTGCGGACGACGATGCGTGCCTGGGCATCCGCCGCATGCGTGAATTGATACGGCGAGCAGACATCCCCGGCCGCATAGATGTCGGGATGGGAGGTACGCAGACGCGCATCGACCTCGATCGCACCCCGGACGTCGAGCTCGACCGAGGCTTTGTCGAGGTCCAGGCCCTCGACGGTGCGCCGCCGTCCGGCGGCGATCAGCACTTGGTCGGCCGCCACCCGGCGGCCGTCTTCCAGCGCCAGGATCTTGCCTTCCGGGGACGCCGATGCGGCCACGACGCGCCCGTTCAGATGCACCATCACACCCGCGCGTCGCAGGGCGCCCGCGATGAGGCCGGCGGCCTCGGGATCCTCCGAAGGCAACACCTGGGAAGCCGTCTCGATGAGCTCGACGCGGGTGCCGAGGCGGGCAAATGCCTGCGCCAGCTCGCATCCGAGGGCGCCGGCGCCGAGGATCGCGAGGCTCCCGGGCCGTGTGCGCAGCTCGAACACCGTTTCATTGGTCAACACGCCGAGTTCCGCGAGCCCCGCAATTGCGGGTATCAGCGGGCGCGCGCCGGTGGCGATGACCGCTTTGCGCGTCTTCAGGCACGCATCGCCGACCCGTACGATGTGGGCACTCTCGAAGCGCGCCTCGCCGAGGAAGACCTCGACCCCCGCGCGGCTGTAGCGCTCCACGGAGTCGTGATGGGCGATCCGGGACCGCACCTCGCGCACACGCTCCATGGCCGCCTCGAATGACACTCCGGCGGCGGCTGCGGCCAACAGGGTCTTGGAGGGGACGCAGCCCACGTTGAGGCAATCGCCCCCCATCGCGTGGCGCTCGATGAGCGCCACGCGCGCTCCGAGTGAGGCGGCGGCAATCGAGGTCACGAGGCCCGCCGGTCCGGCTCCGATCACCACCAGGTTGTAGATGCCCTGGGGACGGGGGTTGACGTAATCGGCCGGGAACACCAGCCGCCGGTACTCGGCCTCGAGGCCCTGGGCCGCCGGCCCTTGCGCAACCCCCTCCGTCGCGACGCTCACCGGTTCCCCCTGGCGGTTGACCTTGCGGGGTCTTCGGCCAGGCCCGCGAGAGCGGTGAGCAGCGCGTTCAGGCGCCTTCTCGCCGGGCGCGCATCGCGGGCCAGCGCCGCGAGCGCCAATCTGAAGTCCGAGACTTCATCGATGTCGTAGGACGCCGCGAGACGCTCGACGGTCATGCCGGCAGCGCGACAGCACCGATCGAGCGCAGCGCCGAGTCCGGACTCGCTCCAGGGCAGCTCCGCGAGCGCGGGCCAGCCGGTCCGCGACCCCATGAGCGTCACGCCGCCATCCGCCGCGGGAACGAGCACGACGTCGGTGTGATCGAGCGTGGCGGCAGCCTCCTCGAGGTCCGCGGATTGCATCGAGGGCGCGTCGCTCCCGATGAACAGGACGCGCTCGCAGCCGCGGCGACGCAGGTTCGCATCGACTGCGTTGATCCGCTGCCCGAGATTGCCCTCGGGCTGGGGAATGACCCACTTGGCGCAGGGCAGGAGGCCTTCGGCCCACGGGCCATCCTCCGGCCGTGCGGGCGAGAGGATCAGCCGGCCGGGCCAGGCGGCGAGATCCTCCAACGCACACTCGAGCAGGCCACAGGCCACGGCGAGCGCATGCGTCTCACCGAGGTGGCGGGCCAGCCGCTGCTTTCCCGAGCCGGGCGAGGGACGGCGGCAGAAGAGAACGAGCGCGGTGCGGGCGGCGGCGGAATCCGGCATAAGGCGCAGACCGGGGCGGACGGGGCATGATGGCAGCCGGCATCTTGCGTACCTCCGAGAGCCAGTGCAATCCCCGCCGTGGCCGCATGCGCCGTCCCGGCTCTCGAGGGCCAGCGATCCGCCCCGCGCAACCGATGGCAGCCGATCAGCCGGAAAGCCTGCCGCCGGGAAAGCCGCCGTGACCGTGGAACGTCATGTAGAGCGCGTAGGCACACACGGCCGCTGCGATCAGCATCTCGAGGCACAGCACGATGACACCGTACCGGTACCAGGGCTCTTGGGGTGGGGCGGGCTCGGCGGTCGATGGCATGCGGAGTCTCCCGGATGGAGGCGGTGGGGAAAGGTCGCCGGCGCTCTTCACTCGCCCGCGACCTCATGAGCGGCGAGGGTGAGGAACACCCCGTGCTCTTCGGGGTGGCGCTCGTAGCGCGCCGCCCAGAAGTAGAAGAGTACGAAGGGAACGAACAGGACGAGCGCCACGCGCAGGTAACCGGCGTGGATGTTCGCAGCGTCGGCGAAGACGAGTGGATACACGATGGCCGCGGCGGTGGAGAGTCCGCCGATGAAGCCGGCGGCGAGTCCGGGCCGCTCGGGGAACAGCAGCGGCACGAGCGCAAAGGTTCCGCCCGTGCCGAAGGAAATGAACACCCCGAGAGCCACCAGCACCGCGACCGAGGCCGGCAGGTGGCCCGACAGGCCGGCGGCGGTGAGCCCCCCCATGGCGAGGGTGACGAGGATGAGCGAGAGGCCCAGCCAGTGAAGGCGCGGCGCATAGGGCAGGGTCTTCGCGATGATCGGCAACGGCGTCCAGCCGCGCCGGTGGAAGAGGTCCGACATGTAGCCGGAGAACGGCCGGAACAGCGAGGCGGTGAAGGACTGCACCGCCGCGAACGTTCCGGCGGCGATCTGCATGCCTGCCACGCCGGTGAATCCCAACGCCAGGATCTGCGCATGGAATCCGCGTGCGAAGTAGCCGGGGAGCCACGCGTTCAGCGAAATCTCCAGACCGAATGACATGGCATACGCCAGCATCAGCGCGATTGCGATGTAACGGCTCCAGACGAACAGCGCGCTCTTGAAGCCGCTCGAGCGCCGGGCCGTCTCGCGGCGCTCCATCGTTTTGGCCGCACGGCCGCGCAGCAGATACCAGGCCGCCAGAGCCAGCGCGATCATGCCAAGCCAGAGGAAGGCCGATGGATACGATGTGCCGAAGATGCGCGGCAGCAGCAGCGCCCCGACTCCCGCGCCGGCGTTGCCGGTGCCGGCGTACAGACCCTCCGCGATGCCGATCTCGTGCGGCTCGAACCACTGGGCCACGTGTTGGATACCGATCACGAAGGACACTCCGGCGGTCGCCACGATCACGCGCTCCGCGAACAACAGTTCGTAGCTGTGCGTGTAGGCCGAGGCGATCGACATAAGGCCGCAGACCGCAAGCACCAGCGCGAAAGTGCGCGGCGCACCGAAGCGATCGGCGGCCCATCCGGCCACCATGCGGCCAAGCGGCGCCATCCAGATCGCCGAGCTCGCGAGCAGACCCAATGCCTGGATGCCGAGGTGGTAGTGAGCCGCGATGCTCGGACTGAACGCGGCGGTGGAGAACCACATGAGAAAGCACCAGAAAAAGCCCGCTGTCGCGAGGATGAGCTGCTCGACTTTGTGTGTGCGAAGCGATCGTTTCACGGTTGTGCACCTCGAACGCCAGAAATGAAAACGCCAACCCGCATCCCGTCCGGGGGATGAGTGGGTTGGCGACAGTGCCAGGGG
This sequence comes from Gammaproteobacteria bacterium, assembly GCA_027452045.1. Classification (GTDB taxonomy): domain Bacteria; phylum Pseudomonadota; class Gammaproteobacteria; order Steroidobacterales; family Steroidobacteraceae; genus 13-2-20CM-66-19. Next base: position 4,396 of record DAIDHH010000016.1, on the reverse strand, counting down.
AGGGAGCCGCACTCGGCCCACGCCCCGCGAACCGGAATGACCGATCCACAGCCGTCATTTTGCAACTGCCGTGCCATCGGAGCGCGATCCTTGCGGTTCAGACGCTTGGCGCGCGCACGAGCGGCTCGCGAGCGCTGCGAGCCGCTCGTGCGCGGCCCATTCGGGGGCACGCCGGACACGGCCCGCCCCGCGGCGGTGCAGCGGGCAAATGGTTATGCTTGGGGCATGGCGCTCGCTTCCACGCTCTTGGCCTCCGGCACCGATTGGCAGGTAAGCGAGGTGCTGTGCACGTCAGGACCGCGCGATCGCAGCCATGTCGAGCCGCACAGCCGTGTCAGCATCGCGCGGGTGACGGCGGGCAGCTTTCACTACCGGACGTCGCAGGGCGAGGCGATTCGGGGCGCTCTGAGCCTCGCCCGCGCCGCGCCGAATGCCAACTAGTGCGCGGACGCCCGCGCCGTGCCCCCCCTCGGATGCGGCCGCACCTCGATCAGCGCGAGGGCATGCGGCAGCAGGTACAGCGTCAGCCGGGGAGAGCTTCCCTGCAGCGTCTCGACCCGGGGCGCCGGCAGCCGCGCGGCCGCCAGCAAAACCCTGTGTTGTGCGAAGGTCGGGTACGCAGGCGAGCCCATTGCCTGCCAGGTGGCGAGCGGCGATCCGTGGTCGCGGTCAACGAGCCAGATGTAGGCGTGGCGCGCGCCGGCGATGCCTCGCAGATCCACGTGGTAGGTCCTGGTGGTGCCGTGCGGCCCGGCCGGTGCGTAATTCCACACGGCGATCGCTAGAGTCCCATCCTTGTGCCGCGTGACCAGCGCGGAGTCGGACGGGTCTTGGAGCCGCTCGGTCCCGAGCCGGTGCAGGAGACTGAAGTCGTTGAACGCCGCCTTGGGAATGCCGCCGGCGGCGATCAGGCCGAAACCTCCGTAAAACGGTGTCTTGACCACGCCCTGTTCTTCGAAGACATCGGAGAAGGTCCAGTACGACATCAGCTTCACCAGGCCGTCGGTGGCGCTGATGGTGTGCGCCATCCATGGCCCGATGTAGGGTGAGTCCGTCACGTCGACCTCGGTACCGGTGTAGGTGGCGTTGAATTCGCTGAAGATGAGCGGCAGGCCGGGCATGGGCGAGTGCTGCACTTCCTGGTGCACTTTCTCGACGGCGCGCACGACCATGTCCCGGCGGCCGATCGTCTCGTGCCGGTGCAGGACGTTCTCCGCGGTGTCATCGCCATAGACGTGGGTCGAGACGAAATCCACGGGGACGTGCCGGGTCGCGCAGAAGCGGATGAAGGCCGAAATCCACGCGGCCTGCGCGGTTGCCGGCCCCCCGACCCGCAACCGCGGGCTCACGCTCTTCAGTGCGCGTGCGGTGACTTCGTACAGGTGAAAGTAACTCGCCTGCTTCGGCGAGCCCGCCCAGAACGAGATGTTGGGCTCGTTCCAGACCTCGAAATACCAGTGCGAGACCTGATCGATCCCGTACCGGTTGATCAGGTGTTGCGCGAAGCGGCGGATGAGGTCGCGCCACAGCGTCCAGCTCCTCGGCGGGGCGATGTTCGGGGCGTACCAGAAGCCCATGGCGGCCTTGCGCGAGGCGAGCTGCGGCGGCATGAAGCTCAATTCGACGTACGGACGCACGCCCTGCCTGAGCAGCGCATCGTAGATCTCGTCGACATAGCTGAAGTTGTAGACCGGGCGGCCGTGCGCATCCAGGTGAAACAGGCCGACCTCGCGATCGAAGATGCCGTGAAAGCGAACCAGGCGGAATTCGGTGTGGCGCCTCACCTTGCGCATGTCACGCTGGTAGTTGGCCCGCAGCGCGAGGATGGCGTGCCCCGATCCGAACATCTGCTCCCAGAAGTGCGGGAACGGCTTCCCCGGTGCGGTGGCGTCGACCTCGATGGTGACCGGGGGCGCCGGCCGGGCGGCGGCGGGCCGCAGCGGCACGCACAGACCGAGCGCGAAGGCGGCAAACAAGCGGTGTGCGCGCGGCGTTCGAAAGCTCATCGGCCCGACCTCATGTGCATGTCCCCGGGAGGACAGTGTGCCAGACTCATCCCTCGTCCCGCGCCTGGGCGCGCTGGAAGGCCGGACGGCCGAGCACGCGTTGCGCATAGGCCTCGATGAGAGGCGATTTCTCCATCAGCGGACTCTGGCCGAACATCGCGAACGTGGTGCCGTAGAGCACGTCCAGGGCGCTGAAGCGCTCGCCCAGAAAATACGGCCCGCGCGCGAGCTGTTGGATGACGGCGGGCATGGCCTCCTTCACCTCGACCCAGCCAGCCGTGCCGCGCGGCACCTGTACGTTGAGGAACTTCGACACGAACGCCGGCTCGAGCACCCCACTGTAGTATGCGAGCCAGGAGAGGTAGCCGCCGCGATCACGCTCGCCCACCTGGGGGCCGAGTGCGTTCTTCGGAAAGCGGTCGGTCAGATAAAGCGCGACGGCGGAGGACTCGAAGACGATGATTCCATCGTCCGAGATCGCCGGCACCTTGCCGTGTGGGTGGGGATTGGCGGGATCCACCTCGCCGCTGCCGTCGCGCTTGCGGACCGTGACGGGGCGGATTTCGTAGGGCGCATCGAGCTCCTCGAGCAGGAAGATGAAGCGCGAGGAGCGGGTCCTGGGATGGTGGTAGAGCGTGATCACTGCGGCTTCCTCTCGAGGTCGACGGGCTGGATAATCGTGCGGCTCAGGCGCTGGACCGGCAATCCCCGATGGGCTCAGGCGGATGAGCCTTCGCCCTCGTTCGCTTCCGGCGCCTCGGGCTGTGGTGGCGGCATCAGCGCGGCCGCCTGCACCTTGCGGGCAAGCCGCTCGATCGGCTCCAGGGTCTCGATCTCGCTGCCGGCCGGCGCCGCGCCGAGATCGGCGAAACGGCGCGCCGAGACCAGCACGCGGGTCTCCAGGGTCGCCGTAGCGCTGTTGTACGCCTCGAGCGCCTTATCGAGGCGATCGCCGAGCCGCGCCCAGTGTCCGGCGAGCGTGGCGACCCTCTCGTAGAGTTGTTTGCCGAGGTCGGCGACCTCCTGCGCATTCTTCGCGAGCGCCTCCTGGCGCCACCCGTAGGCCACCGCCTTGAGCAGGGCGATCAGCGTGGTGGGACTTGCGGGGATGACGCGGCTCTCGGCCCCATACTCGATCAGCTCGGGGTCCTGGGCCAAGGCGGCGGAGAAGAACGCTTCCCCGGGCACGAACAGGATGACGAACTCAGGGGTGGGGTCGAACTGGTCGAAGTAGGCCTTCTTGCCGAGGGCGGCGATGTGATCGCGCACCTGTCGGGCATGGCGTATCAATGCCTGGGCCCGCGCGGCTTCATCCTGCGCTTCGACGGCCTCCAGGTAGGCATCGACTGGCGCCTTCGCATCGACGACCACCTGGCGCCCGCCGGGAAGGAACACGATGAGATCGGGACGCAGGCGGCCGCCATCCTCGCGGGTCTGGCTGACCTGCTCCTTGAAATCACAATGTTCCTGCATGCCGGCCATCTCGACCACGCGCCGCAGCTGCACCTCGCCCCAGCGCCCGCGCGCCTGGGGCTGGCGCAGCGCCTTCACCAGGCCGGCGGTGTCGCGCTGCAGCTGCGGCAGATGCACCTTGAGCAGGTCATCGACCTGCTGCGTGAGCGCGCTGTAGGCGCCGTGGCGCGCCCGCTCGAGCTCATCGATCTTGCCGTCGAACTTCTCCAGGCGCTCGCGGATCGGCTGCGTGAGCTGCTCGATGGCCTTCTGTCGCGCCTCGAGGTCCCCGGCCGCGCCCTGCTGGAATTTCTCGAGCGTGGCGCGCGCCAGCTCGAGAAACGCCTGGTTGTTGCTCTTCAGCGCATCCGAGGACAACGCCTTGAAGGCATCGGAGAGCTTTGCCCGGGCCTGCTCGAGCAGCTCGAGGTTCTGGCGCGCGGCCTCGCGCTCCGCGGTCAGCCTCGCCTCGCCGGCCGCGAGATTCGCCTTGAGCGTGGCGAGCTCGCCGTTGAGCTGCGCCACGTTCGCCTCGAGAGCCGCCGCGCGCGCCGCGCCCGCTTCCGCCGTGGCGCGCCGTCCGGTTTCCGCGCGCAGGGCTTCGCAAGCCCTGCCCCACTCGGCCCGCAGCTCATCACCAGCGCGCATCGTCCCCGCGAGCTGCTCGCGCAGCGCGGCGAGCTGGGATTCCGTGGCGGCGAGGGCGGCCCGCCGCAGGGCACGCGCGACGACCCATGTCGCGATGCCGCCGGTTGCGGCCGCCAGGACGGCGATGAGAACGAATTGCACGGCAGCGGATCCTCCAGTCATCGAGGCTCATGGCCGGAAGTGCGCCTCGCGCGGCTCGAAAAATCGCAGCGCAGCGAGGTGGGCCCACCGGCAGGAGCATTATGCCTCTTCCGGTCCGCCGCCTTGGCCGGCATTGCCGCAATCCGGCC
>DAIDHH010000015.1 GCA_027452045.1 Gammaproteobacteria bacterium | reverse complement strand
TACCCGTGCACTTGGCAAGCTCCACGCCCGATTCACAAGAGTTCGCAGCGTTCATGCGCGCTTATCAGGATATGGTTTTCTCCACCTCGCTGCGCCTGATCGGCACCCCGGCGCAGGCCGAGGACATCAGCCAGGACGTGTTCCTCAAGGCGTACGAGAACTTCGATCGCCTGCGCACGAGCGCGACCGCGGGCGGATGGCTGAAAACCGTGGCGACCAACCTGACGCTGAACCACCTGACCCGCCACCGCAAGCGCTGGCGCCTGTTCTCGGAGGTGTTCGCCGAGAACGAGCAGGAGGAGGACATCGAGTCCGCAGCCGCCGCGTTCGAGGGGTTGATGGCCGGCATGGACCGCGAGCGGCGCAGCGCGCTGATCGAGCAGGCCCTGCGGCAACTGCCCGAGCACCAGCGCGTACCGCTCGTGCTCTATCACTTCGAGGACATGCCGTACCAGGACATCGCCACCCGGCTGGGTCATTCGCTCGCCAAGATCAAGACCGACATCCTCCGCGGCCGCATTGCCATGGCTGGGTTCCTGAGGCAAAGCGGCCTCGCGCCGGAGCCGGACCGGAGCTGCGCACCATGACACACTACGACGCTGAACAGACACTGGAGCGCCTGGCGCACGAGGCGCTGCGCGAACTCCCGCCGTGCCCAGCACCGGCCTCGCTCGAGACGCGCACCCTGCGTGAGATCGAGCGCCGCGCCGCGCTGCCGCGCTGGCGTTTCGGGATTGCACAGTGGCCCGCCGCCGCCCGCTGGCCGCTGATCATCGGCTGCGGTCTGTCCGTGCCGCTCGCCTGGATGGTCGGACCGCGGCTGTGGACACGCCTCGCCTCGCTCCTGGCCGAATCCGACCTCGCGCACCGGCTCGCCGGCGTGCGCAGCACCGGGCACTCCCTGCTCGCGCTCGCCGAGCTCACCGCGCATCTGCTGCGCCTGATCCCGAAAGAGTGGCTGTTCGGCGGCCTGCTCATCACCGGGGTCATCTACGCGGCGCTGGCGGCCATGGGCTACCTGCTTCTTTATCCCTCCGTTTCGCACTCCAGGGCGCACTCCGCATGAACAACACCCAACGCCTGCTGCCCGGAACGTTGCTCGCGTGCCTCGGCATCCTATGCGCGCCGGCCCGCGCCACGGACTCCGGCGCCACGACCGCCGCGATGACCGTGAGCGCCAGCACCGGCCACCAGCGGCAGGTGCAGATCGGCGGCACCGGCATCAAAGTCAGCGACGGCTCCAGACAGATCCGCATCGGCACCAACGGCATCAGCATCACCAACGAGCCCCCGTCGGTGACGACCAATGTGCCCGTCCCGCCGATTCCGCCCGTCGATGTCCAGGTTCCGCCCATTCAGGTGCGGTTCCACGCCGGCCCGGATGGCGATCGGCGCAACTGCCATGGCGGCAAGGAAATCGTGGCCATCGGCCACAACGCCACGCTGCCTGCCGGCGAGGACGCCTGCGACGTCGTCTCGATCTTCGGCAACGCCGAGGTCCATGGCAACGTGTCGGACTCGGTGGTCAGCGTCTTTGGCAATTCACAAGTCGATGGCAACGTGGGCAACAGCGCCGTTTCGGTGCTGGGCAACATGAGTGTCGACAGCGCCGTCGGCCAGAGCGCGGTCGCGGTATTGGGCAACGTGCATCTTGGTCCGCACGCAAAGATCGGTGGCCAGGTCGTCAACATCCTGGGCACGACCACGAGCGCACCCACCACGGTGATCCAGGGCGGGACCGTCAACCTCATGTCGGGCGTAGCGCGGGCCATGCCGGGCCTCTCGGCCTGGACGGAGCATTGTCTGATCTTCGGCCGCCTGCTCGCGCCCCGGCTCGACATCGGCTGGGCATGGGGTCTCACGCTCGCCGTGCTGGCGTTCTACGTGCTGCTTGCGGCGTTGTTCCGCGAGGGCCTCACGCGTTGCGTCCACACGCTCGAGGAACATCCCGGACCGTCGATTCTCGCGGCGCTCGCCATGGTGATGCTGACGCCCATCGTGATGCTGGCGCTGGTCATGACGGTGGTCGGCATCGCCGTCATCCCGCTGCTCTGGTTTGCGCTGTTCTGCGCCGCAATATTCGGGCGTGTCGTCACGCTCGGCTGGCTGGGTGGGCGGCTGATGCGTGCCGCTCCCGCGGGGGCCGCGCAGCCGCTGCTTCACGTTCTGCTGGGCGGCGTGGTAGTGCTGCTCCTCTATATGGTGCCCTTGCTCGGCTTCATCGTCTGGGCGACGGTCGGAATGCTCGGCTTCGGCGCGCTCAGTTACACCGCGCTGCTCGCCATCCGCAGCGCCCGCGCCGCGCCCTCCGGCTTCCGCCCTGCCACGATCGCGAGCCCTGCATCGCCCGGCATTGACTCCTCGGCGTCGCAGACCTGGACGGAGGCGCCTGCGACCCCGGGCGCGGAAACCGGCGGCGCGAGCGGCACCGCTGCAAGCGACCCGGCCGCGGCGGCCACGCTCGACCTGACGACTCTGCCGCGCGCGGGCTTCTGGCTGCGCATGGCGGCGCTCCTCATCGACCTGGTGCTGGTCGGATTCGCGCTTGGCATGATCGGCCACCACGGCCACCACGGCACCGATGGCATGTTGCTCGTGCTCGCTGGCTACGGGGCGGTGATGTGGAAGCTTAACGGCAGCACCGTCGGCGGAATCATCTGCAATCTCAAGATCGTGCGCCTCGATGGCCGGCCGGTTGGCTGGGAGACTGCGATCCTGCGCGCACTCGGGTGTTTCCTGTCACTCGTGGCCGCCGGTCTCGGATTCTTCTGGATCGCCTTCGACCGCGACCATCAGGCCTGGCACGACAAGATCGCCGGCACCGTGGTGGTGCTGGTTCCGAAATCAAGGGGGCTAGTGTAGCCATGGGAAAAATTCCGGATCATCAATCTGACAGTGCACGGACCGCCTTTACGGGATCTGACCTCCCGCTCGCGGAGCATTCGGAACCAGCCGTCGCGGCCCCGGGGCACCATGAGGCGGTGACCTGGATCGGCCGGGAATCCGGCGCCTTCGGGCCGCCCACCGCCGGCTGGCCCGCCATCGTGTCGGGCGTGCGCCGCAGGCAGCGGCTCGCCATCACGGCAGCGGTAGTTGGCGTGGCGCTCGGGGCCGCCCTATGGATGCACCTCGCCTCGAAGCCCCCGGCGCTCGTACCGCTCGCTGAGCAGCACTCCGTTCCGCTGGTGAGCGTCATCGTACCGGGGCTGCGGCCGGTGTCCACGCAGGTCCTGGTGACGGGGGCCATAGAGGCGCGTCACGATCTGCCGATCGGCGACGGCGGACAGGCGGGCCGTATCGTCGCGGTGTACGCACAGGTCGGCGATCATGTGCGAAAGGGGCAGGTTCTGGCGCAGCTCGATGACTCGGTGCTTGCCCCACAGGTGAATGAGTTGGTCGCTTCGCTCGCGAAAGCGCGCGCCCAGGCCAGACTCTCGGCGGCCGAATACCGCCGCGCAGTGACCGTTGGCCCTCAAGGCGGCCTTTCCGTACAGAACATCGAGCAGAGCCACGCAACCGCGGAGATGGATGCGGCCAACGTCAAGATGGTCGCGGCACAACTCGCGCAGAAGCGCGCCCAGCTTGCCCTGACGCACGTCGTGGCGCCCGTGTCGGGCATCGTGCTGACCCGCGCGGCCGAGGTCGGCCAGATCGCAAGTCCCGGCGGCTCGCCGCTGTTCACCGTCGAGGACAACGGCCGGGTGGAGCTGGTCGGTCAGGTCGCCGAGCAGGATCTCGCCGCCCTCAAGGTCGGGCAAAGCGCCTCGGTGTATCTCGTCGGGTATGCCAAGCCGTTCCACGGCCACATCTGGCTGCTCGGGGCGACCATCAATCCGCAGACCCGACTGGGCCAGGTGCGGATCGCGCTCGATCCCAACCCGGCACTGCGGCCGGGCGGCTTCGCGCACGCCGTGATCTACGTGAGCCACGCCGAGCGGCCGGTGGTGCCGCAGACCGCGATACTCTCAGACAGCACCGGGACGTATGTCTATGTCGTAGAAGGTAACGGCCGCGTCGAGCGGCGCAACGTGCGGATCGGCAATGTCATCTCCTCTGGCGTCGTCATCGACAAGGGCCTGACCGGACGGGAGCAGGTGGTCAGCCTCGCCGGCGGGTTCCTGCAAAGCGGCGAGGCGGTCAAGGTGGCTCCCACGGGAGGCGCGCACTCATGAGAAAGCTCTCCGCCTGGGCGATCCGCCACCCCCTGCCGCCCATCGTGCTGTTCGTGGTGCTGCTGCTGGTCGGCACGGTTTCCTTCATCCGTCTGCCGATCACGCAGAACCCGCACATCTCCTATCCCATCGTATCGGTGACGGTCACCCAGCCGGGCGCGGCCCCCGAGGAAGTGCAGACCCAGATCGTGCGCCGCGTCGAGGCCGCGGTGGCCGGCATCGGCAACATCCGCCACATCTTCTCCAAGGCCTATGAGGGTGGCGAGGAAACGGACGTTCAGTTCCAGATCGGCACGCCGATAGACCGCGCGGTGGAGGAAGTGCGTGACGTCATCTCCCAGGTCCAGCCCAATCTCCCGGCGGATATCCTGCCGCCGGTGATACAACGGGTGAACGTGTCGGGGGGCCCGATCGCTTACTACGCGGTGAGCTCGACCACGATGAGCGCGCGGCAGCTGTCCTGGTTCGTCGACAACACCGTCACCAAGACGCTGCTGACCGTGCCCGGTGTGGCCCAGGTCTCCCGCTACGGCGGCGTCGATCGGGAAATCCGCGTCGAGCTCGATCCTGGGCGCATGCAGGCCCTCGGCATCACCGCCTCACAGGTCAACCAGCAGCTGGATGATCTGAACGTCGACCTCTCCGGTGGCCGGGCGGATCTCGGTGACGGGGAGCAGACGATCCGGGTCCTGGGTGGAGCACACACGGCGCTGCAGCTGGCGCATACCCAGATCGCGCTGCCGGGTGGACGGTTTGCGCGGCTCAGTGACATCGCGAGCGTGCGCGACGGGGCCGCGGAAGTGCGCGACATCGAGCTCTACAATGGGCATCCGGCCATTTCCTTCGGCATCTCGCGCGCGCGTGGATCATCGGATGTCTCCGTGCTGCAGGGCGTTCAGGCCGAGCTCGCCAGGATCCGCAAGAGCTATCCGAGCATCCAGATCAACCGGACGTTCACCTCGGTCACCTACACCAAGCGCGAATACAAATCGGCGATCACCGCGCTCATCGAAGGCTCGATCCTCGCGGTGCTGGTGGTATGGCTGTTTCTGCGCGACACCCGCGCAACGCTGGTCTCGGCGCTCGCCATTCCCCTCTCGGCCATCCCGACCTTCGCGCTCATGAAGTGGATGGGCTTCACGCTCAACTTCATCAGCCTGCTCGGTCTCTCACTGGTCACCGGCGTCCTGGTGGACGACGCCATCGTCGAGATCGAGAACATCGTGCGCCACAAACGCATGGGCAAGAGCGCCTTCCAGGCGGCGCTCGATGCGGCCGATGAGATCGCCCTCGCCGTGGTGGCGACCTCCTGCACCATCATCGCGGTGTTCGTGCCGGTCAGCTTCATGGGCGGCATCATCGGCCAGTACTTCATCCAGTTCGGCCTGACCGTGGCGGCGGCGGTGTTCTTCTCGCTGATGGTCGCGCGGCTGCTCATCCCGGTGATCGCCGCCTATACGCTGAAGTCGAGTCCGGAACCGGCGCTCGTGGATGGCCCCATCATGCGCTGGTACCTGAAGGTGCTGCGCTGGTGCGCGGTGAACCGCTGGAAGACCATCCTGTTCGGCGTCGCCTTCTTTATCGCCTCTCTGGTAGGCCTCGCGCTCATCCCCAAGACCTTCATAGCGCAGGGAGACAGCAGCAGCGCGGACCTGCACATCGAGCTGCCCCCCGGAGTGCAGCTCAAGGACACGCTCAAAGTGGCGAACACGGCCTATCGCATCCTCGCCCGCTCACCTTCGGTCACGGGCATCTACGAGTCGGTAGGCGGGGGCGGCCTACGCAGCGCCGACCTCTACATCACCCTGGTGCAGCCCGGGCAGCGCAAGTTGAGCCAGGAGCAGTGGCAGGACAAGATGATGACGCGCCTGCGGAACATTCCCGATGCCCGCATCTTTTTCCAGAACTTCAACGGCGGCACCGACGGACACGATGTCACCATCGATCTGACGGGTGACGACCTGGCGCTGCTCGAGCGCACCGCGCGCAAGGTGATGGCGCAGATGGCGGCACTGCACGAGTTGCGTGGCGTCAGCTCCGAGGACGGCCTGCCGAGACCGGAGATCGAGATCAGGCCACGCTTTGACCTGGCGGCCCAGCTCGGAGTGACCGTTGCGGACATCAGTCAGACCATCCGCATCGCCACCATGGGCGATCTGATGCAGAACGACGCCAAGTTCACCCTGCCGGATCGCCAGGTGCCGATTCTGGTGAGCCTCAGGCGCTCGGCGCGCAGCAACCTAGCGACGCTCGAGAACCTGCCCGTGCCCACCTCCGGCGGCGGCTCCGTGCCGCTGAAGGCCGTGGCGACCTTCACCTTCGGCCAGGGACCGACCTCGATCCACAGCCGCGATCAGCATCTGCGCATCGCCATCGATGCCGATCTCAATGGCGTGCAGCTCGGCAAGGCGCTCAAGGACATTCATGCCCTGCCGGTGCTGAAGCACCTGCCGCCCGGAGTGCACCTGGCCGATACGGGCAACGCGCGCCTGATGTCCGAGCTGTTCACCGACTTCATGATCGCCATGGGCACCGGCATCGTCATGGTGTTCGCGGTGCTGGTGTTGCTCTTCGCCCGGGTGCTGCAGCCGATCACGATCCTCTCGGCGCTGCCGCTGTCGATCGGCGGCGCGGTGATCGCGCTCTTTCTCACCCACAATCCCCTGTCGCTCGGGGTGATGATCGGGTTCCTCATGCTCATGGGAATCGTCGCCAAGAACTCCATCCTGCTGGTGGACTTTGCCATCGAGGAGATGCGCGCCGGCAAGGACCGGCTCACCGCACTGCTCGAGGCGGGACACAAACGCGCCCGGCCGATCGTGATGACCACCGTCGCCATGGTGGCGGGCATGCTGCCGGTCGCCCTGTTGGTGGGCGACACCTTCCGTGCGCCAATGGCCATCAGCGTGATCGGCGGCCTGATCATGTCGACTGCGCTGACGCTGGTCATCGTGCCGGCAGGCTTCACGCTCATCGACGACATCGAGCGCTGGGTGGCCCCGAAGATCGCGCGGGTGGTCATCGCGGAGCCGGAACAGCGAGCCCGTCCCGTGCCGCCCACCGCGCCGGCCGAACAGCCGGTCTGAGGCGGTTCGGCGGCGGATGGTGGAGTGTGATGAGGAAATCGGTCGATCAACCTGCGAACGGAAGGTGAAAGTCACCATGAACAGAACAGTCGCCGTCTGGACCCTCGGTGCCGCGACGCTTCTTGCCGGCGCTCTTGCGGCCGGCCACGCCTCGGAGCTCGCCGACCGCCGCGGAGCCATCGACCTGCGCCACCACGAGGTCCGGATTTCCGTGCGAGGTGAGCCTCATGCCGACATCCGCCGCAATGGCGACCTCGTGATCGGCGGCCATCCGATCGCCCTCAGCGCGCCCCAGCGCCTTCTGACCTTGCGCTACTACCGCGACGCGCACGGCCTCGCCAACGCCGGCATCACGGTGGGCAAGGCGGGCGGCTGGCTGGCGTTCAAGGTGATCGGCTCGATGTTCTCGGCGCTCTGGCACGACGATTCCGCCATCATCGATCACACCGCCCACACCCAGGCGGCGCGCCTGAAGGGGCGGGTCGAGGCGCTGTGCACGCAGATGAGCGCCCTCGAAAGCACGCAGGACCAGCTGGCCGCGGCACAACCGGCGTTCGCGCCCTATGCCTACATCCGCAAGTCCGATGTCTCGGAGTGTTTGAAGGACGCGAAGGACGGCAGCCACTGAGCTGGCCGACCCTTACGGCCTGATGCCGTAGTGCTCAAATTGGTCGGCGACCTGGAACGAGAGCAGCCTGGCGAGGCGGATGTCCGCCTCGCCGTCGCGGACCTTTCCCTGGCGCAGCTCGCAGATTCCGCGGCCGTATAGCGAGGTGGGCAGCTCCTGATTGAGCCTGAGGGCGCTGTCGTAGGATGCGATCGCCTGGTCATAGTGTCCGAGTTTCAGCAGTACGAGCCCGCGGCTATCCAGGTAACCCGCCACGTAGGGCCGCCCGGCGATGGCGGCATTGCAATCCGCCAGGGCATGTTGCAGGGATACCCCCGCCGTCGCCAGGCGCCAGCACAGGTTGTTCAGCTCCAGCGGGTCGGTTGCCTTGCGGCGTGCGGCAGCGAAGTCCCTGCTCGCGAGCGGCTTGCGGCCGCTCTTCTCGTACGCGATCGCCCTCAGGGCAAGCAGCTGCGGCACGAGCATCTTGAGTTGGGCCGGGACCGAGACGATCGCGGCGGCATTGCGGATGCTATCGAGCGCCCGACTGAGTGAGTCGATAGCCGCATCGTTTTGCCCGGCAGCCTCCTGAACCTGCGCCAGTCGCAAAAGAATCGACGGCGAGGCCGGATGCCCGTTGAGCGCCGCCTCGAGATCAGCGCTTCGGCCCGCCAGATCGGTCCATGGCCGGAAGTTTGCGCGCAGCAGGTACGTAAATGGCGTCGGACTGAGCTGCAGCCCGCGATGCAGGGCATCGTGCGCGCGCAATGGCTGATGCAGCGACCGGTAGATTGCGGCAGCCGAGAATAAGGCCAGTGGACTCCTGGGATAGGCTGCCTCGAGGCGCTTGGCCTCATCGAGCGCTTCGGCCGTTTTGCCCTTGGCTTGCAGCACCGCCGAGCGAATGCGGTAGAGCGCTATACTCAATATCACGTCATTCGGTCGATGCTTTGCCGCGGCCGAGAGATCCGCAAGTGCCTTATCCGGATGACCGGCGCGCAGGTAGGCGAGCGAGCGCAGCTCCAGCGTCATGTCATCCATCGGGTTGTCGGCCATGGCGATGGAAAAGTCCCGAATCGCTTGACGGTCATGGCCGGTGTCGAGGGCCATTGCGCCGCGTCCGGAGAACGCCATGCCGTTCTTCGGGTCCGCAGCGAGTGCCGCGTTGAAATCCCGGCCAGCCCGCTGGTCGTGATCTTCCTCCGTCTCGATGTATCCGCGCATTGCCAGCGCCTGCGCATCCCGTGAATCGAACTCCAGCGCCGTATCGAGGTCGGTCACGGCGGCATCGAGCTCGCCGTGTGCCAGCAAAATCGCGCCGCTCTTCACGAAGTCCGCCGCAGAATCGTTGCTCTTCGGCAGCCCCCAGCCGAGCTGCGCCGCGCTCGGAATCTGGCCTGTCGGCACCTCGAGATAGAGCTTGGACCGGTCGAGGTGCCGCAGAGCCTTCTGATCCTGGGCCGCCTCGCTCGCTGCGAACTCGGTCGCGACACTTCGCTGGCTGCTCGTCGCGGTGAACACGCCATTGGCGATGCCGGCATGGCGCTTATACTCGATCCCGGCAACGGTGCGATCGATGTCGCTTCCCGAGAGACTGAACCCCTTGCCGTTATCCGGCAGAGTGATCGTCTCGGTCACGAGCTTGAAGAACGGATAGGCCACCGCGTAGGGCGCGTCCGGATTGGGGCCTGGTTCGCGCTCGAAATCTGCGCGATAACCCATTCCGAGTATGTCCGCTTCGTACTGACCTCGGCTCCAACCCATCTTCGCCGTGCCGTCCATGCTGAAGCGCTCCTCGTGAGAGCGCTCATCGTACGTCGCGGACACCGACTCGACGTGCACGAAGTCGTATTGACCGCTCCAGTACTGTCGCAGTGCGGCATTGCTCTGGGCGGCCGTCATGTTGGCAAATTGAAGCTTCATCAACAGGCCCGCATCGCCGCGCAGCGTCGTCTCGACGTGAAATGGCGCAGGATCCATGACGCCCGCCGAGGCGTCGATGCGGACGGCGGTTCGCACCAGCGGTTGCGTCAGGGGCTGCGGGACCATTTCGACGAGCTGCGCGCCCGATGCCTTGAGCGGCAATCCCCAGTGATCGTACGGGGTGTGCAGGTGGCCGAGGTTGCGGTCGCCGAGTCGAGTGCCGTCGAGCCAATATGTCTTTCCCTCGATGTTCGCGCGTACCAGAACGTGATTGAACAGCATCATGGGCAGACGCTTGTTCAGGCCGTCTCCCAGGATGGTGTTGACCAACACCGGTTGGGCGTCGATCTTGAGTCCGTGAAGCAACGCCAGCAGAAGTGCGGTCTTGGCCTTGCAGTCGCCGAAGCGGCGCGACCAGGTGAGGTCCGCGCTCGCCGGCACCAGGCCACCCTGATTTAGATCGAGGAACACATACCGCACCTCGTTTTCCACCAGCCGCAGTGCCATAGCGGCCCGTTGCTTCGGGTCGCCGGTGGCGGCACGGATGCGCGCGATCTGTGACTGCAGGGGCGAGTCCGGTTGCAATGTCTGCGCCTTACGAAAGAGCGGCGCAAAGAGACTGCTCAACTGTGCCCAGGAGTGGAAACTGGTGAGGTCGATGCGCCGGTCCACCAGGAAGCGAAGCGGGGCACCTTTGGGCTGAATGACGGGCTGCACGTGGCGCATGGTGAGGCGAATGCCGGAGAAATCGCCGTCGTGAAATGAGTGCACGTCCTTGAGACCCTGGGTCGCGTGCCAGCGAATCGGCTCTGAGATGGGCCATTGGACGCGAATGTCCAGCTCGGAGACCGGCAGCCCGGGAGGCACTTCGACCTGCGCCATGGGATGGCCCGCCAGAACCGGGTCGGTGTGCTCCAGGGTGTAGGCCACGTCCAGGATGTCGCCAACTTGCAGGTCGGTGGGCTGCAGGATCGCCGTCAATGTGTCATCGAGCGTGGCGTAGGCGAGGTTGGTCTCCCGCTTGGCGATGGTGAACTTCTGGCCCGAGGCGAGCACGTCGATGACCTTGCCATCGCGGATGATGTGGACCTTGTGAACGATCAGGACATCCGTATCAGGATTCCAGGCGAGGCTCAGCGTGCCGAGTGCGGTCAGGCCCTGCGGTGTCTGCACGCGCGAGACGCTTTCGAGGTAATAGCTCACCGTATTGGGCGTGAGCTCGACCTGGTGATCGAGGAGAAGGACTTTGAATGCCGCCGGGGTCGCCGTGCCCGGCGGCGGGAGCGTCACCGGCCTGACCCAGGCAGGCGGCGGACCAAACTGGAGGTTGTTGGCCGCTGGCAAAGCGACCGCCCAAAGCAGCGCGGCGAGACCCGGAACGATGCGGCGCATCGACATCCCCTTGGTTCTTGGTATTTCGCCTCGGGGAGCGACCCCGGGGCGAGGAATCCTGCGGGGATCTTATCATCGCTCCGGATTCAGGAGGACTGCGGCCCCGCTGCGTCTCGCAGCGGCTCGGGCAGGAGGAACGTCGTGCGCGCCGCCTCGCTCGAGAGACGCTTGGCGCTGTAGAGACGATCGAGCACCGACTTGTCGAGCAGCTCGGGATTGGCTGCGGCGAACTCATCGAATTCGCAGGGTGCCTGGGCCTGCATCCGCTCGGCCACCAGGGAGAGGAACGCGACGGTCACTGTCTGGTGGAATTTCTCCGGCTTTCCGACCCTGGCGGTCAGGGTGCGCAGCGCGCGCGAATAATGCAGAGCCGCTTCGACGAAAGCGTGACGCCGGAGCATCTCGAATGCCATGCGCACGTGCTCCCGATGAGGGAACGCCGCGGGATCGATCTCGCCCCGCAGGAAGCGCGCGAGATCCACAGGAATCTCAGCCACGGACTTCCTCCTCGCGCAGCCTGTGCGCGTCCTCGGCGGTGAGATCGAGTGCGTACACGCTCTTGAGCGCCGAGATCTTGCGCAACGTCGCGGCCGAGAACGGGGCCTTGCCTTCGAAGGCATGCAGCACGATGCCCTCGAGCAGATCCCCGAGGGACATCTCGAGCTCCGTGGCGAGCGCCTTGAGGACTTTGAGTAGCCGGCTTTCCAGGCGCACGCCGGTCTGAACGCGGGTGACGGTTTTCATGCGCCAATGGTACACTGGTACCATGGTACCGTCTAGCGCGGCCGGTAGCCCTCCCCTGCCGCTCCATCGCGCGTGCGGCGGCGCTCGAGGTCAGTGCGTGCTGTGTGCCTGATGGGAGGTGCCGGGGAACATCCGGCAGTAGATGCAGTGGGGCGCATCCGCCGGCGGCTCGAGCCAGAGGCTTCGGATCCAGGTGGACTCGTGCGGTGCGGCCGCGAATTCCCAGTTCCGCTGCTCGATGTCCCGTTGCATCACTTCATCGGGCCGTGCCCGCTCGAGCAGCGTGCTGGCCCGCTCGAGCTCCACCGCGCCGCGCGGCAATACGGTGACGGCGGCCGCTCCATGCTCGATCCGCTCCGCGAACTGATTCGCGCGCAGCGCGCTCGCTGCGAGCGCGAACAGAGCGCCGAAATACTGGGCGAAGCGCTCGTGGGCTGAGCGGGCGGGCTGGCAATCGGCGCGGCCGGGAGTTGTGAGCGCGGTGAGGTCCACCCGGTCGGTCGGGAAGCCGTCTGAGACCAGCCTCACGCGCGCACGCTCGGCGGCCTCGACGTCGGAAAACACCGCAAGCAATACGGCGCTCATGTCGATCTCCTCGTTCAGGACGCAACGCAGAGTCGCTGGCTCGAAAGTGTACGCCCGGGCGCGCGACAGGGGGTAACCGGGCTTTGCGCCCTGTACTATGTTGCGTTCACG
Organism: Gammaproteobacteria bacterium; assembly: GCA_027452045.1. Classification (GTDB taxonomy): domain Bacteria; phylum Pseudomonadota; class Gammaproteobacteria; order Steroidobacterales; family Steroidobacteraceae; genus 13-2-20CM-66-19. Next base: position 18,005 of record DAIDHH010000015.1, on the reverse strand, counting down.
ACTCGAACCGGGAGCTTGTCCGGTGCTCGCCACGTCCTTTACGGAACCTCGGGCTACGCACGCAGGTCAATCCGGCTCTCGGGACAACTTTGGAGACGACCTGCGATGAACCGCACCGGCCCGCTCGCCCAGACCGCCCCCCCGGGCGCCGCCCCGCAGGGCAGCGCCGTGCACGCCGCCTTCGCCCGGCTTCGCGATTACCTGCGCAGCCAGATCCTCGGCCAGGAGGCGCTGGTCGAGCGACTGCTGATCACGCTTCTCTGCGACGGCCACCTGCTCGTCGAAGGGCCGCCGGGCCTCGCGAAAACGCGAGCCGTGAAGGCGCTTGCGCACGCGCTCGAGGCCGACTTCCAGCGCGTGCAGTTCACGCCCGACCTGCTTCCCGCGGACCTCACGGGCTCGGACATCTACCGGCCCGAGGAAGGCGCCTTCCGCTTCCAGCGCGGCCCCCTGTTCCACAACCTGATCCTCGCCGACGAGGTCAATCGCGCGCCTGCCAAGGTGCAATCGGCGCTGCTCGAGGCCATGGCGGAGCGTCAGATCAGCGTCGGGACCGCCACCTATCCGCTGCCGCCGCTGTTTCTGGTCATGGCCACGCAGAACCCCATAGAGCAGGAAGGCACCTATCCCCTGCCCGAGGCCCAGCTCGACCGCTTCATGCTGCACACCCGTGTCGACTACCCGGATCGCGCGACCACGCTCAAGGTGATGGCGCTCGCGCGGGCCGAGGCCATCACCCAACGCGAGCTGCCGCCGCCCGAGCGGCGGATGGCCCAGGAAACGGTGTTCGCCGCGCGCCGCGAAGTGCTTGGGCTCACCCTCGCCGATCCGGTGGCCGAGTACATTGCCGCACTGGTGGATGCCACACGGCGGCCGGAGCCTTACAGCGCGCAACTGCGCGAGTGGCTGCGTTGGGGCGCAAGCCCGCGGGCCGCAATCGCGATAGAGCGCGGCGCTCGCGCGCTCGCATGGCTGGACGGACGCGACTTCGTCAGCCCGGAGGACGTGCAAGCCATCGCACCGGATGCCCTGCGGCACCGTCTGTTGGTCGACTATACCGCCCAGGCGCACGGCGTGACCGCCCAGGCCTGCGTCGATGAGCTGCTGAGCCGCGTGCCGGCTCCCTGAGACCATGTTGATTCCGACGCTCGAGGAACTGCTCGCCCTGCGCGGCGCGGCGCACGGTCTGACACTCGCAGGACGCAGGCTCGCAAGCGCTGCGCTGTCGGGTGTGCATTCGAGTGCGCAACGCGGACGGGGCCTGGAGTTTCAGGAGGTACGTCCCTACGTCGCAGGCGACGATCCGCGCAACATCGACTGGCGCGTGACGGCGCGACGCGGCAGACCGCACACCAAGCTCTTTCAGGAGGAGCGCGAGCGTCCGGTGTGGCTGCTCGTCGATCTGCAACCCGGGCTGTTCTTCGGCAGCCGGCGGCAGTTGAAGTCGGCCGTGGCGGTGCGCACCGCGGCGTTGCTCGCCTGGACCGCCTCGCTCGGCGGGGATCGGGTCGGCGGCGTGGTCGGATCGGGCATCGCCGGGCCGCACATCCTGCCCGCCCGCGCACGCCTCGCCGGCGTGCTGCCGCTCATCGAGGCGCTGCTCGCCGCTCAGCCCGCCGCACCGGGACAACCCGTGCCCAATGCTTTCGAAGGGGCGCTGCGCACAGCCGCGCCGCTCATCCGTCCAGGCAGCCAGGTGTTGGCGGTAAGTGATTTCGCGGCGGTGAGCGAGGCGCAGGAAAGTCTATGCGCGGGCCTTGCCGCACACAGCGATGTCAGGCTCTACTGGATCACCGACCCGCTGGAAGCGCAGGGGCTGCCGGCGGGCCGCTTTCGTGCGGGACTGCCCAACCGGCTGAGCATTCTCGACGGTGCACGCGTTCGCGAGCGCTGGCAGCAGGCCTGGGCAGAGCGGCAAGCGCGTCTGACGCGACTCGCGCAGCGCTGTGCCGCGCCGGTAGTAAGGCTCGACACCTCGGAATCGGTCGAGTCGGTGCTGCGCACGGTTTTGCTGCGGGGACGGTCGGCGGCATGAACCCCAACTGGCTGACGGAGCTCGCGCCGGCGCACTCACCTCCTGCCCCCCCCTGGTGGCCGCCCGCTCCCGGCTGGTGGATCGTGGCTGTGCTCGCGCTGCTGTTCCTGGCTGCTTGCCTTTTGTGGCGCCGCGATCCGCACCGCGCGAGCCGGCGTGCGGCGCTGCGGGAGCTCAAGCGCATTCGCGAAGAAGACGCCGAGCCGCGAGCCAGCGCGCGCGCCATCGAGAGCGTGTTGCGTCGCTACGCCATGGCCGTGTTCGGCGGCGAACGGGTGGCGCGCCTGACGGGCACGTCGTGGCTGGAGTTCGTAGCGGCTGAAGGCGGCGCGGCGCTCCCGAGCGAGGTGGGCCGCTCGTTGCTCGCGGCGGCCTTCGGCAGCTCGGCGCGCGATGACCGGGAGCTCTGGCTGGCGGGCGCCGATGCCTTCGTGCGCCGCGCGAGGCCCGGAGGCCGCTGATGTTTCATTTCGCGTGGCCATGGATGGCATTGCTTGCGCCATTGCCCTGGCTGTCGTACAGGCTGCGCCCCGCGGCCGAACCCCGCGGCTCGGCGCTGTTTCTGCCGTTTGCCGCCGAAATCACCGGCCTCGGCTCGGCAGCGGCCACGGTGTCGCGCGCAACGGCCGTGTTGCTCGCGCTCGCGTGGGCGTCGCTCGTAGTGGCAGCCATGCGACCGCAGTGGCTGGGCGCGCCGCTTCCCGTGCCGACCAGTGGCCGTCAGATCATCCTCGCGATCGACTGCTCCGGATCCATGGCCACACAGGACATGGCCGGTGGGGAAAGCCGGCTGCAGGTCGTGCAGAGCGTGGCCGGGCGGTTCATCGACGGACGCCAGGGCGATCAGGTCGGGCTCATCCTGTTCGGTACCCGCCCCTACCTGCAGGCGCCGATGACCACCGACCTCGCGACGGTGCATCGGTTCCTCGACGAGGCCGTGGTGGGCGTGGCGGGACCGCAGACCGCCATTGGCGACGCCATCGGGCTTGCAATCAAGACGCTGCGCAGCCAACCCCGTGATGCGGCCTCTCGCCACCAGCCGGTGATGATTCTGCTCACCGACGGAGGAAACGATGCCGGCGTCATGCCGCCGCTCGAGGCGGCCCGATTGGCCGCCCAGACGGGCCTGCGCATCTTCACCATCGGTGTCGGGGCCTCCGTCCAGCAGACTCTGTTTGGACTGAGCGGCAACACCGATCTCGACGTCGGGCTGCTCGAGCGTATCGCCAAGATAACCGGTGGGGAGTATTTCCGCGCCACCGATCCGGGCGCGCTGTCGGCCGTCTATCGCAGGATCAACCGGCTCGAGCCGGCTGCCGGCGACAAACAGTGGCTGCGGCCCGCCACCGAGTGGTTCTCCTGGCCCCTCGCCCTTGCGCTGCTCCTGAGCCTTCCTGCGGCGTGGCGAATGGCGGAGCGGACCTAGGAGATTCCCGGCCATGCTCGGTCACCTGCACTTCCTGCACCCCTGGCGTCTGCTCGCGCTGCCGCCGCTGCTCGCGTTCCTCGCGTGGCTCGCCAGCCGTCGGGCGCGTGACGGCGCCTGGCCTCGCGTGGTTGACGGGGAGCTGTTGCCGCTTCTGCGCCTCGGCGAAGCGGGGCGCTCGAGCTCTCCTTGGCCGCTGTTCGCGGCCTCCTGGACGCTGGCGGTGCTCGCGCTCTCAGGTCCCAGCTGGCAGCGGCAGGTGAGCCCCGCCTATCGGCTGCCCGCCTCGTGGGTGTTGGCGCTCGATCTCTCGCCTTCCATGGAAGCGAGCGACGTTGCACCGAGCCGGGTGGCCCGGGCGCGATTCGCGATCGACGATCTGTTGTCCTCGGCGCACGATGCGCGCGTGGGACTGGTGGCGTTCGCCGGGGAGGCTTACACGGTTGCGCCCCTGACCACTGACGTGGCCACGGTTCGTAACCTGAGCCGTGCGCTCTCGCCCGCACTCATGCCCGAGAGCGGCAACCGGCTTTCGCCGGCGCTCGAGGCAGCCGCGCGCCTGCTCGGAGCCGCACGTGGTCCGGACCGGCAGGTGATCGTACTGCTGGATGGTCTCACCGATCCGGCTCAGGCGCTGCTCACCGCCGAACATCTGCGGCAAAAGGGCGTGGTCGTGAACATCGTGGGAGTCGGCACCCGCGCGGGCGCTCCGGCGCCGGATGGCAAGGGCGGCTTCCGGCGCGACGCGCAAGGCCGGGTCGTCATGACGCGTCTTCAGATCGGTCTGTTGCGGCGGATCGCGGCCGAGGGTGGCGGACGGTTCGTCCTGTTGGATCAGTTGCCCGAGTTGATCGCGGACCTGCACGCCGCGGGCGAGCACTCCCTGGGCTCGGCGGCCGCGGCGCCACGCGTACAGCTCGCAACCTGGCTGGATGGCGGCATCTGGCTGTTGCCGGCCCTGCTGCTGTGCGCGGCGCTGCTTGCCCGCCGGGGATGGATCTAGGGTGTCCGCCATGCGCACGGCCACCTGGATCTTGCTCGGCTCCCTGATGAGCGTGCCGGCATTCGCCGGGACGTGGACGAGCCTGTGGCGCACGCGGGACCAACAGGGTCAGGCGCTGCTCGAGGCCGGACATGCGGCGAAGGCCGCGGCCCGATTCACCGACCCTCGTCTCAAGGCTTACGCAGACCTCGAAGCCGGCCGGTATTCCGCGGCAGCGAAGCTCCTAGCGCCATTCAAGGACGCGACCTCCGAATACAACCGCGGCAACGCGCTCGCCCATGGCGGACATCTGCGCCAGGCGCTCGCCGCCTATGACGCGGCGCTCAAACAAGCCCCGGGCGACAGGGACATCCGTCACAACCGCGATCTGGTGGCCCGGATGCTGCGGCAGCATCCGCCGCAGAGCACGCCCCAGGGTGGCGGACAAGGCAAGCATCGAGGAGCGTCTCAGGGCGCAAACCATCCCCCCGGTCAGGCCGCGACTGGCAGCAGCGGCAATGGCCAGCATCAGGGCAATGGCCAGAATCATGGTCAAGGCCAGGGCGCGGCGGAACAGACCGGCGCCGCGGGTCGCCAGGGCAAGGGGAGCAGCGCATCCGGATCGCGATCGGGGTCGGCAACCAGTCAGGGCGCACAGACAGCGCCGCAGCCTGTTGCCGGCGCGGGCACTTACCGACACACCCCGGGCCAGGCGCGGCGCGATGCGGCGCTGGCCGCGGCGATCGCGCGCCACCAGAAGCCTCCGGGCCCCCAGGCCTCCGGCCCCACACCCCAGGCGGCAGCGGCCTCGCCGGGGGCACGCGCCGGGTCCTCTCGGATCGGCGGCGGCACCTATACGCCCGGACCGACGAGCTCGCCGGGAGCGAATTTGAGCGGCGCGAAGCGCTGGCCCCTAAGGGGCGAGGCCGACGATAAGCCGAGAAACCCCGTGAGCGAAAAGACTCTGGCGCTCGAGCAATGGCTGCGGCAGATTCCGGATAACCCCGCGGGTCTGCTGCGGCGCAAATTCCTGATTCAATACATGATGAGACATCCCGGAGAGCATCCGTGACCAGGCGGTGGCTGTGCGGCCTGCTGACACTGTGGCTGTGCGCGACGGCACTTACGGCCCACGCGGCCATCCGTGCTTCGGTCGACGACACCCAGATCGGCGTGGGGGAAACCGTTCAGCTCACCCTGACATACGACGGGATCACGACGAGTGAGCCCGATCTCACTCCGCTCGAGCGCAACTTCGACATCCTCGGCAGCAGCACGAGCACCAGCCTCCAGATCGGCACTGGAGGGTCGGCCGAAAGCACCGAGGTCGTGCTCACCCTCTCACCGAAGCGCACGGGGCAGCTGACGATACCCTCCATCACGTGGGACGGCGAGAGCAGCGCGCCGCTCGCACTGACGGTCGTCGGACCGGGAGCGCCTCCCGCGACAGGCGCCGCGGGAGCGGGCGCCAGCCCCAGCGGCGGGGTCTTCATCGAGACGAGCGCCACGCCGACGCATCCCTACGTGCAGGCTGCGGTGCGGGTGACCGTTCGGATCTATACCTCGAAGCAGCTATATCACGGCAGTCTCGATTTCCCCGCAAGCGCCGCCGCCCTGGTGCGGAAGTTGGGCTCGGATACCTACAGCTCCGCGGTCCGCGACGGGCGGTCCTATCAGGTCATCACGCGGCAGTACCTGCTGTTCCCGATGCACAGCGGCAAGCTGTCGCTCCCGGGGCCCGAGCTCGATGCCGAGGTTGCGACTCGACGCTCGTCCTCGTGGAACCCGTTTGGGAACTTCTTCGGCGGCCTGGTGCAGTCCATGCGGCCGATCCGCGTGCAGGGAATTCCGATCGCTCTCTCGGTCAGTCCGCGTCCGCCAGGCGCCGCCGGCAGCTACTGGCTGCCGGCGCAGAACCTGACACTCGCCGCGCAGTGGCAGTCGGGCACACAGGCCACGGCGGGCAATCCGCTCACCGTCGCGCTCGATCTGCAGGCCGTCGGACTCACCGCCGCCCAGCTGCCCGATCTCTCATCCCTGCTCCATCTGCCGGCGGGCCTCAAGGCTTATCCGGACCAGGCAAGGCTCGACAACACCATCCAGGGGAACATGCTCGTCGGCACGCGCGACCAGACCATCGCGCTCATCGCGGATCGGCCCGGGCGCTACACCCTGCAGGGACTCGAAGTGAGCTGGTGGGACACTGTGGACAACCGGCTGCGCACGGCCACTCTGCCGCCGCAGACACTGACCATACTGCCGGGCGCCGGCGGCATGACGGCTTCCGCGCCTGCGGCGCGAGCGACGCCGGGGGCGCAACAGGTCGTGCCGAATCCCCCGCCGGCTCCGCGGCAAGCAGTCCGCGCCGCCGCGAATACGGCGGTGGCGAGCCCGAGGGGTTCGTCCATCTGGAAGTGGGTCAGCGCCGGATTTGCCGCATTGTGGCTCGCCACACTCGGCGGCTGGCTCTTGACGAGGCGCCGCGGGCGGCCACCGGCTGCGTCCGCTCGCCCGACGCCCGCCCGGCGGCCGGCTCCGCCGGATCCCTCGAAGGAGCGAGCGGCGTTTCGGGACGCCTGTGCCAATGATGATGCCGTTGGCGCGCGCCGCCATCTGCTTGCGTGGGCGGAAGGCGCATGGGGCTCGGCGCCCGCGGGGCTCAATGCGCTCGCCGCGGCATTCGGGGAGACGGCGACCGCGAGTCTGCTGCGCGAGCTCGACCGCGCGTGTTATGGCGGTAGCCCCTGGCACGGAGCACCCCTGGCCGCAGCGCTGGCGGAGTTGCCGTCCCGCGCAACCCGAGCTCCGCGGGACCGCCCGGGCCTGTCGCCGCTCTACCCCTAGCGCGGCCGGGAGTGATCCTTCACCCCGCGTTGGCGCCGGGTGCCTCGCCGTCCTGCGCGGAACCAGCGGTGTCGGGCTGCGCGCCAGGTGCCATCTCCGAGGCACCGGGCGCATCAGATGCGCCTTGAGGTGGCAACACCTCGGGCTCGGTCGCCGGACCGGGGAGCGCCTGCGGATTCGCGGCAAATCCCTCCGGCAGACCGTTGTGCTGCCGTTGCAGGAACAGCGTGCCTTCCAGGGTCATCACGACGCCGCTCGAAGTGATGACGACGCTCTTGCTGGCGTTGCGCGGAATCGGCACGTGCATCTTGGCGCAGTAGTTGATGATGGCCGCGGCAATGATCGCCAGCGAGTAGGTTTTCTCGATCGAGGCGTCCCGCCCCGACTGTTTCAGCGACAGCACGATGCCTCGCGAGGGGTCGAGGGTCGCCGTCTCGAGCGTGGCGCGCTCGGGCCAGCGCTTGTGCACGTGATCGAATTCGACGAGAGCGTCGACCATGGTCTCCAGTGGAAGCACCAGGCGCCTGGACTCATGCATCAGCACATTCGTCATTCGAGCAACTCCATGGCCCGGTCCGCGTCATTGCCTCACGCAGCGGCTCGGACAGCGGGTGTGCACCCCGGGAGGCGGGGTGAGCGGATACCAGGGCGGGCATTCGATTGCAGAAATCATGCCACATTCCGCACTCGCGCAGCAGTGCGTTCGCCGCGGCGTACGGGCCGGTCGGCGCAGGAGTGATCCGCCGGATGTGCGAGCGTGCCTGTCGGGACCGCCAGGGCTTTCGAGTCAGGCGACTCCGTAACGCTCGCGGTACTCGCGCAGCGCCGCGAGCTGCCCGGAGGAGATCTCCGGCCCTTGGGGCCGCGAGAGGGCCTCGATGAGATCCGACAGGGTGAGCACGCTCACGGTCTTCACGGCATGCTCGCGCTCGATTTCCTGCGTGGCGCTGAGCTCGCCCTGCCCCCGCTCCTGGCGGTCGAGGGCGAACACGCAGCCCACCGGTTGGGCGCCGGCCGCACGGATCAGCGACAGCGATTCGCGCACTGCGGTGCCGGCCGTGACCACATCGTCGATCACCAGCACGCGCCCGGCGAGCGGCGCGCCGATCAGCATGCCGCCCTCTCCATGCGCCTTCGCTTCCTTGCGATTGAAGGCGTAGGGAACGCTGCGGCCATGGTGCTCGAACAGCGCGCCCGCGGTCGCCGCGACGAGCGGAATGCCCTTGTAGGCGGGCCCGAAGAGCATGTCGAATCCGATGCCGGAGCCGACGATCGCCGCCGCGTAGCAGCGGCCGAGCACGGCGATGGCCTCGCCATCGCTGAACAGGCCGGCATTGAAGAAATAGGGGCTCTGGCGGCCGGATTTGAGGGTGAACTGCCCGAAGCGCAGCGCGTGGCGCGAGAGCGCCAATTCGATGAAACCGAGCTGATAGTCCTGCATAGCGACTATCATTGTCCGATGAATATGCCTCCCGTCAACCTCCCTCGCGGCTCATGACCACGAGGTCCCCACCCCCCGCGGGCGCCGGCATGCTCGCGAAGTGGCGCCAGGCGCTTGCCGTCTACGGCCAGAGGGACGTGCTCGCGATGCTGTTCCTCGGCTTCTCGAGCGGGCTGCCGTTCCTGCTGGTGTTCTCCACACTGTCGGTGTGGCTGCGCCGGGCCGGGATCGAGCTGTCGACGATCGGCATGCTGTCGTGGGTCGGCTTTGCCTACTCGTTCGAATTCGTATTCTCGCCGTTCGTCGACCGGCTGAAGCTGCCCGTGCTGCACCGCATCCTGGGACGGCGCCGCTCCTGGATGCTGCTCGGACAGATCGGCATTGCCTTGGGGCTCATCCTCCTCGCCGCCTCCGATCCGTCCTCGAGCATCGGCTCAATGGCGCTCGCGGCCATCCTCGTGGCGTGCTCCTCGGCGACGCAGGACGTCGCCATGAATGCCTGGCGCATCGAGTCCGTTCCAGCGGAACTGCAGGGCGCAATGGTCGCGACGTATTCGGTCGGGTACCGCGTGGCGATGATAGCCGGGGGCGCTGGCGCGATCGCGATCGCGGCGAGCTTTGGCTGGCACATGAGCTACGGTGTCATGGCGGCGCTGATGGTCGTCGGCTTTGTCACTACGATGCTCGTAAGGGAACCCGAGCTCAGCGTGACTCAAGCCGAGCGCAAGCGCGAGGCCCGCGTCATCGAATGGCTCGAGCGGCGCGCCCACTGGCCCGCCTCGCTGCAAACGGCCGGCGAGTGGTTCATCGGCGCGGTGATCTGTCCGTTGACGGAATTCTTCGCCCGCAACGGCGCGCGCTTCGCGGTGCTGTGTCTCGCGTTCATCGGGCTGTACCAGATCACAGAGTTCACCATGGGCTCGATGGCCAACCCGTTCTACATCGACCACCATTACACCCTGGATCAGATCGCGGTGATCGGAAAGTTTGTCGGATTCTCGGTGGGAATCGCCGGAGTGTTCCTGGCGGGAGTGCTGGTGGCGCGCTTCGGGCTCGCCCGCTCGCTCATGATCGGAATCCTGCTCGCGGTCCTTTCCAACATCAGCTACGCCCTGCTCGCCACGACGCACACCCCCACACTGCTCGGACTCGGGCTCACCAACGGATTGGACAATCTCGCCCTCTTGGCCCAGGGTGTGACGCTCATCGCCTTCCTCTCCAGCCTCACCAGCCCGAAGTACACGGCCACCCAGTACGCGCTGTTCGCCTCCCTGTACGCACTGCCGGGGAAGATCCTGGAGGGCACCTCGGGCTTCATGGTCGAGCACATCGGCTATCCGCATTTTTTCCTGTATACCGCGAGCCTGAGCATCCCGGGGTTGCTGCTGCTCGCCTGGTTGTGGCGCCGGATGCCGCACGGTAACGGTGCGGTGCCGCAGGAGTATCGGACCGAATCGGAGCGCATCGATGCCGGAGCCGGCTGAGATCGACCTCGAGCGTGTGATCTGCCGCCTGGCCGACCTCGATGAGCATGGCGCGCGCGGCTTCAAGATCGGGGGTGGCGAGTGGCCGCTGCGCGGTTTCGTGGTGCGCTGCGGCAATGAGGTCCGCGGATACCTCAACCGCTGTCCGCACGCCGGCCATCCCCTCGACCTCCTCCCCAATCGGTTTCTGACCGCGGACCGCGCTCTGATCCTGTGCTCCTCGCACGGCGCGCTGTTCGAGAAGGATCGCGGCCTGTGCCTCGCCGGGCCCTGCGCCGGTGAGGCACTGAGTCCGCTGCCACTGGTGGTGTTGGGAGATCTGGTGCTGCTCGCCGGCGAGGCGGGCGTTACGATGCCGACCGGCGCACCTGCAGCCGCGCAACCCGCGCGATGACCAGCCCGGAGATGGTGTAGAACAGCGCGAACCAGGCGAGCACCCTGGTGAGCGCCAGGTAGAGGATGCGGTATATCGGGGTGAGGTGCGGAGTGAGGTCACGGTGCACCTCGATTCCAGCAGGCGCCGAGGCGGCGAGCAGCAATGCCGCAATGAGGATGAGGCCGCCCGGGTGCGCTCGTGGCTCTTCCGCCACGATGGGAGACGGCCGCATCAGGAACCAGATGGCCAGTGCCGCCAATCCCAACACCGAGCTCAGGTACTGCAACACGTGGCACAACTCTCCGGTGTACCAGCCGATCGTCACCGGCACGCGCAGTAGAGCGATGCGCTGCACCATCCACCCATCGGGATGGGTGAAGGAATCCCACAACACGTGCGTCCATGCGCCGACCAGGATCGACAGCGGCGCGAGCGCCCAATGCGAAGGACGGCTGCCGAATCGCTGCAGGGCTGCGCAACACAGCGTCCGCGCGCGCGCACCGAGCGGCGCGGTGAGCGGCACGCGCAACAGCCACAGGATCGACAGAACCGCCATGCCCATCGGCACGTCAACGGTGAATGTGCCGCGCAGCGTGTGGGTCTGATGCGGGATGTATTGCGCGATACTTGCCGGGAAGTAATAGGGAATATCGGGCGCCACGGCGCCGATGATGAGCGGCACCGTCATCAGCAGCGGCAAACGACGCAGAGGCAGGACGGCAGCAGGGTGCGCGAGCGTGAAAGGCATCGAAGCAGAGTGTCAGGATCGAACCGCGCCCGCAAGCTCATGACCAAGCGGCGCAGCCCCACCGGCGCCCGGCGCGGTCATGGGTCATTCGAACAGATCGAGACCTTCCAGGGGGCCCGCACGCAGCGTCGAGTCCTCACCGAACGAATCCCCGCGGAGCTCCTCGTCGGCGCCCTCCACGTCCACCGAGCCACTCCAGTCCTCCGGAGGCTCGCCCGCCTCGATGAGGCCCTCGTCCCACTGCGCCTCCCAGTCCTCGCGATCCATCTCCTCGACCGTACCGTCGAAGTACTGGATATCAATCGTGCCGTCGTCGTCATCGACCGCAACCACTTCGAACAGCTCGCCGCCATTCGAGCGGTACCAGTCACCGATTCTCGGCTGTGGAGCGACCATGGTCAGTCCTCACCGCGGCGCCATCCCCCGACGCCTCGGACCACGCGTCCATGCGATAGCGTGTGATTCCGCCCGGAGGACCCCAGAGCTGCTATTCTCCGCCCGCCGGGCGAGGGACGTACGCTCATGGTGCACCCAGGCCCACCCTCTTTCAAGCTTCGGTGTCCACTGACACGCTCGTACTTCCATGGACGGGTGCGCGCTGGTCGTGCACGGATGGAAGGCCGGCGGGCGCGTCGCCGGTCACGAACAATCGCAACAATAGTCCGCCAGGACCCTATCCCGATGCTCGAGCAGCCCCTGAAGTTCTTCGTGGTATTCCTCGCGGTCGTCGAGCCGATCTCCCTGCTGCCGATTTTCAGCGGTCTCACCCAGGGGGCCACCCGGGAGTACCGCCACCGCATGGCGGTGAAGGCCACCGTGGTCGCGGCGGTGCTCCTGGCCCTGTTCGCCCTGGGCGGCGCGCCATTCCTTGCGGTGATGGGCATCAGCTTGGGTGCGTTCCGCATATTCGGCGGTGTACTGCTGTTCCTGCTGGCCCTGGAAATGGTGTTCGCCCGGGAGTCCGGCAGCCGGACCTCGAGAGACGAGCAGGCCGAGAGCCATCGACGTGCCGACATATCGGTCGTTCCGCTCGCTTTCCCCTTCATCTCGGGGCCCGGGGCCCTCGCCACCGTGCTGTTGTGGTTCGGCCCGTTGCATCCCCTGCACGACCCGTTGCTGTTTCTCAGCCTGTTCGCCGCGGTTCTGATCGTGCTCGCCATCACCCTGGTGATCATGTGGCTCGCAGATCCGCTGATGCGGATCATCGGGGTGACGGGGGTAAACGTTGCGGGTCGGCTCTTCGGGGTGGTGCTGGGCGCGCTCGCCGTGCAGTTCGTGGTCGACGGCTTCAAGGCCGCCTTCCTGCACGGGGGCTGAGGGAATCCGGCTAGACCCTGGCGAAGGCCAAGTCCCAGACGGAGTGGCCGAGCCGCTCTCCGCGCCGCTCGAATCGAGTCGGCGGGCGATCTTCGGGACGCGCGACGAATCCCCCATCGGGGGAGAGGTTGCGCAGGCGCGGCTCTGCGGCCAGATGCGCCAGCATCTCCTCGCCGTAAGGCTCCCAGTCGGTCGCCAGGCGCAAGGCGCCGCCGCTCTTCAGGCGATCGGCCAGCAGCCCCACGAACTCTGGCTGGATGAGCCGCCGCTTGTGGTGACGCTTCTTGGGCCAGGGATCGGGAAAGAGAACGAGGATCTCATCCAGGCAACCGGCGCAGAGGCAGCGCTGCAGAACCTCGACCGCATCGTGGCAGATCACCCGGACATTGCTCACGCCGCGCTCCTCGAGACCAAGCAGCACCCGCCCGACCCCCGGTCGATGGACTTCGATCCCGAGAAAGTCCTGCTCGGGATGCGCGCTCGAGAGCGCAAGGAGATTGTCCCCGTTGCCAAAGCCAATCTCTGCGATCCGGCGCGCCCGGCGGCCGAACAGCGCATCGAGATCGATCGGTCCGGCCGGTTCGACTCCGTACTTTGGCCAAAGCGTGGCGAGCGCTCGCTCCTGCGCGGGCGTGATGCGCCCCGCGCGGGTCACGAACGAGCGGATGGCTCGGGGGTGATCGGTCTCGCTCAAACCTGGGATTCGCTAGCTGACGGTGGGCAGGCCGAGGGCCTTCCAGGCGGTGATGCCGCCGGCCATGTGCGCTGCCGGGTGACCGGTGGCCTTGCGCAGCCGTGCCGCGGTGAGCGAGCGCCCTCCGGCGGCGCAGTGAAACACGACCGCGAGCTCACCGGCCGGCAGCTGGGCGGCATCGAAGGTGGACAGTGGATAAAGCAACGCGCCGGGAATGCGCTCCATCGCGTACTCGTCCGGCTCACGGACGTCGATCAGCAGAATGCGGCCCTCATGCAGCAGGGCCTGGATGTCCTGGGGCGCGTACTCGACGACCCCATCGGTGGTGACTCGGTTCATGCAGGGGATTCTAGCCGGTCGGACGCCCGCGAGTGCGGCCATCGAGGACGGTGTCGTGTCAGGCCGTGCCGATGAGCGCCGGCAACCTCTCGCGCACCAGGGCCTGCGCAAGGCTCATGTCGATCTCCCCGTCCGCAGTGCGCCGGCGATCGAGCTCCTCGAGGATGGCCTCCTGCGTTCGCCCGCGCCGCAGCGCTTCCAGGTAGGGAATCTCGGCATGGAACATGACCATGGAGTAGCGCGGAATGAACCGCTCCGGGAACTGCCTCTCCAGGGCGAAGGCGAGCTGCTTGCGGCGCAGGAACCCCGGATCCCGGACGCTGTCGCGCATTTCGAGGTAATTCTCGAGCGCCATGGCCGCGATGGCCTCGGTGTTGGGACGACGCAGCCGCTCGAATTCACTGAACAGCTCCTGCCAGTCGGCGCACCCATCGAGGAGGCCCTCGAGGATAGAGCAGTCCTCGAATCCGGCATTCATCCCCTGACCGTGGAACGGGACGATGGCATGCGCGGCGTCACCGAGCAGCAGTACCTTGCCGCCCAGGTGCCAGCCCGAGGTGTGGACGGTGGCGAGCTGACCCTGGGGATGGCGGTGGAAGTCCGCGAGCAGCGGGGCAAGATGCTCGCGCAAGTCCGGGAATTGATGGGCGAAGAATCGTGCCACGGCGGCGGGGGTGGACAGCTCGGCAAAGCTCTCGGCACCGGTGCGGGCCAGGAACAGCGTCACCGTGAAGGTGCCGTCCGGGTTCGCCAGCGCGATCAGCATGAATCCGCCGCGGGGCCAGATGTGCAGCGCCCCCGGCGCGAGCAGATGACGGCCGGCAAGTCCCGGCAGGGTCATCTCCTTGTAGTCGTGATCGAGCGGCTCGATCCGCACCTCGGAGACGCCGGCGGCGGCGAGACTGCCGCGCAGCGCCGAGCCGGCGCCATCAGCGGCGATGGTGGCCTCGAGGCCGCACTCGTACTCGTGGCCCGAACTCACATCGAGAAAGCGCAGCCGCCCGGCGCTCGCATCGAGACCCAGGCAGCGTTGCCCGAAACGGACCTCGACGCCGGCGCTTTCGGCCGCTTCGGTCAACACCCGGTTGAGCGCCGAGCGTCCGACCGAATAGTGAACTTCCTCGGGGCGCTGCCCGTACGCCTGCGCTGTCGAGTGCCCCGAGAGCTCGTGCACCATGCGCTCGCGCAGGGCGATCAGCAGGGGCTCTACCCTGGAGAACACCCCGCAGCGCTCGAGCGGCCGGATGCCGCGGGCCGAGAGCGACAGATTGATGGAGCGGCCCGCCTCGCCCTGGCCCGTGCGCGGATCGGGCCTGCGCTCGAAGAGCGTCACCGCGAAGCCGCGCTGCGCCAACATGAGGGCCAACAACGGCCCGGTGAGCCCCGCGCCGACGATCGTGACCTTCCGGGGCTTCATCAGCCGTCCGTGGACCGCAGCGCCTCCTCGCGGCGCGCCACGAAGTTGAATACGTCCTCGAATCCATTGTAGAGCGGCGCGGGGGCGGCGCGGATGATGTCGGGCTCGCGCCAGTCGCAGAGCACACCGTGGCCGGTAAGCCACTGGTGAACCCGCCTGCCGCGCTCGGGACCGCCGCTCAAGCGCAGCGACAACTGCGCTCCGCGGGCGCCGGCCGCGCGCGGTGTGACCGAGCGGATCTCGGGAGTGCGCTCGGCGAGGAGCTCCTCCATGAACGACGTGAGCGCCACGGACTTCTCACGCAACCGCCCACTGCCCGCTTCGCGAAACAGTGCGAGCGATGCGAACAGCGGCGCGGTGGAGAGAATGGACTGGTTACTCAGGTGAAAGCCGGCGGCGCCGGGCGCGGGCTGAAATTCGTGCGGCATCTGGAAGCGACTCGCGCGCTCGTGCCCCCACCAGCCCGCAAGCCGGTGGCGCGACGGCTCGAAGTGACTGCGGTGCACGAAGCATCCGGCGATCGCGCCCGGACCGGCATTCAGGTACTTGTAGCTGCACCAGACCGCGAAATCGGCCTCCAGGTCTCGCAGCGGCTCGGGCAGGTTGCCCACGGAATGGGCCAGGTCGAACCCGACGAGCGCCCCGGCGCGATGCGCGGCCCGGGCGATACGCGGCAGGTCGAAGGCCTCACCCGTCAGGTACTGCACCCCGGGCCAGAGCACGAGTGCGACTTCCTCGCCGCGCTGCGCGAGCAGGCGCTCGATCGACTCCTCCGCAATCAGGTCCTCATGCGCGCGCGGCGCCAGCTCGATCAGGCATTCCCGAGGATCGAGGCCGTGCCATTGAAGGTGGGTGGCGAGCGCGTAGCGATCGGAAGGAAACGCCCCGGCCTCGATGAGGATGGCGCGCCGCGCGCCCTGCGGGCGGTAGAAGCTCGCCAACATCAGGTGCAGGTTGACGGTGAGCGAGTTCATCACGGCGACTTCGTCCGCGCGGCAGCCGAGCAGCGCCGCCACCTGCGGCGCGAGCGCATCGTGATAGGGGATCCAGGGCCTGCGCGCATGCTCGTGACCGAGCACCGCGAGGCGCTCCCAGTCATCGAGCTCCTGGGCGATCTCGGCCCTCGCGGCAAGCGGCATCAGCCCGAGCGAGTGGCCGCAGAGATAGACACAGGGGTCGCCCTGTTTCGTACGCGGTATCCCGAATCGCGCGCGCAACGGCCGCAAGGGGTCGGCGGCATCTCTCTCCAGGGCACTCTCGAGCGCTGGTTCCATGGCTCAGTACCGTTCTGCGCGGCCGCCGGCGGCGCTCACAGGGGCACCTCGGGAACGCTCCCGGCATCGTGACCGTGGGCCGGTGGCTTTTTCAGCAACAGCAGGACCGGTGAAATCACCACTACGAACACCATGAGCGCCCAGAATACGTCATCGAACGACATCATCAACACCTGGCGCTGCATGAAAGCGTAGATCTGCCCTACGGCCATATGGGAGGCGGCCGCCGGTGAGGCCCCGCGACTGGCAAACATCCGGGTGAGAACGTGCACGGCGTGCTCGTAGGGCGCATTGAGCGGTTGCAGCCGGCTCACCAGGCGGGCTTGGTGAAACTGCTCGCGGCGCGCGAGCAGCGCCTGCACCATGGCAATACCGATGCTGCCCCCGACGTTGCGTCCGACGGCAATCATCGCGGCGGCATTGCCCGTGTATTCCGGCGGCACGCCGACAAAAGCCGCCGCCATCAGCGGCACGAACAGGAATGGAATGCCCGCGGACTGCCAGGCGCGCGCATACGCCACCTGGTAGAAGGTCACGGTGACGGCGAAGTGCGCCATCATCCACAATGACACGCAAATCACGACGAACGCCATCCACATCATGTTGCGGGGCCGCATGCGCCCGGTCAGGATGCCGGCAAGGGGCATCGTGACCATGGTGATCATGCCGCCGAGGGTGAGCGCCATTCCCGCCTGCATCGCGGTGTAGCCGAGCACCTGCTGCACCATCTGGGGCACGAACTGCGTGGTGCCGAACAGGATCACGCCGATGACCATGATGAGCAGCGTGCCGATTGCGAAATTGCGGTGTTTGAACAGTCGCATCTCGAGCAGCGGCTCGGATGCGAACAACTCCCACACCACGAACCCGATGATGCACACCCCGGCCATCACGGCCGCCGTGCGGATGATCGGACTCGCGAACCAGTCGTCCTGCACGCCGCGGTCGGTCATCACCTCGAGGGAGCCGAGCCCGAGTGCGATCAGCGCCGCGCCCGCGAAGTCGAAGCGTATGCCGCGCGCCCAGCGGGCCTTGCGCTCCTCGACGAGCAGCGGCGGCTCATCGACGAACGCCTCGACCAGCGTCAGCGACAGCAGGCCTATCGGCACGTTGATGAAGAAGATCCAGTGCCAGGAGAGCTGATCGGTGATATAGCCCCCGAGCAGCGGCCCCAACATGGGCGCGAGAATGACCGTAAAGCCGTAGACCGCCATCGCTTTGCCCCGCGAGGCCGGCGGAAACGAGTCGATCAGCATCGCCTGGGTGACGGGCGCGAGTCCGCCGCCGCCGATGCCCTGGGCGATGCGCGCCATGATGAGGAAGGTGAGCGATGGCGCGAGGCCGCACAGGAGCGAGGACAGGGTGAACAGCGCCACGCTGATCATGTAGTAGCGCTTGCGGCCGATGACGTTGGAAAGCCAGCTGCTCGCAGGAACCACCACGGCGTTGGCGATGAGGTAGCTCGTGAGCACCCAGGTCGACTGGTCGTAGCTCGCCGACAGGGAGCCGGCGATGTGTTGCAGCGACACATTGGCGATGGCGGTGTCGAGCACCTCCATGAATGCCGAGATGGAGATGATGGTGGCGATCAGCCAGGGACTGTGCTGGCCGGCGGCCGACCGAGCCGC
>DAIDHH010000014.1 GCA_027452045.1 Gammaproteobacteria bacterium | reverse complement strand
TGCGCCGCGAGGAGAGGATCACGGCCTCCTCGCCGAGCTGCTCGCGGACCGCGCGCAGCGCCTGGCGCATGTCCGGGGCCGTGTGTCGTACGATCTTCATGGATTACCTGCCGACCGCGGTAACGACGCGGACCTTGCGGTTGTCGGGTATCTCGTTCCAGGCGAGAACCTGCAGATGCGGCAGGCCGGCGCGCAGGAATTTCGCCATGGAGGGACGCAGTGCCGGCGGCACGAGCAGCACCGCCTGCCCACCGACGGATTCTTGACGCTGTGCGGCGTCGGCTACCCGTTGCTGCAGCCGCTCGGCGAGGCCGGGTTCGAGACCGGCGCCCGTGGTGCTCGCGGTGAGCGAGCCCTGCAGCAGCCGCTCGAGGTCCGGCTCGAAGGTAATGACCGGCAATTCGCCGGAAACGCCGGCAATGTCCTGCACGATCTGCCTGCCGAGCGCGATGCGCACCTGTGAGAGCAGCGCCACCGGGTCCGGCGAGCGGGGCGCGTGTTCGGCGAGAGTTTCCATGATGGTCCGCATGCTGCGAATGGGGATACGTTCCGCCAGCAATCCTTGCAATACGCGTACCAGCGTGGACAGCGGCAGGACCTTCGGCACCAGGTCCTCCACCAGCTTCGGTGCGCTCTTGGCGAGTGCGTTCAGCAGCTGCTGCACCTCTTCGTGACCGAGAATCTCACTGGCGTGCGACTGCAGCAGGAAGGAAAGATGGGTGGCAATCACGGTGCTCGGGTCGACCACCGTGTAGCCGAGCGCCTGGGCATGGTCGCGGCTCGCCGGCTCGATCCACACCGCCTCCATGCCGAAGGCGGGGTCGCGCGCGGCGATGCCCTGCACCGGACCGAAGACACGCCCTGAGTTGATGGCAAGCTCCCGGTCCGGATAGACCGTGCTTTCCCCGACCGGCACGCCGTTCAGGTTGATGCGATAGACATTCGGGGCGAGGTCGAGGTTGTCACGGATGTGCACTGCCGGCAGCAGGAAGCCGAGCTCCTGGGAGAGCTTGCGGCGCACGCCGCGCACGCGCCCGAGCAGATCCGCGCCTTGTCCCTTGCTGTCGACCAGCGGCACGAGCCGGTAACCGACCTCGAGGCCGACGGGATCGACCGGACGTACATCCTCCCAGGTGAGGTCCCGCGATTCCGGCGCGACCGGCGCGGGTTTCGGCGGCGGCGGAGCGGCCCTGGCCGCGGCGCGCCGCTTGCGCACCACATAGGCCGCGACACCGCAGAGCGCCGCGATCAGCAGGAAGGGCACATTCGGCATGCCCGGGATCAACCCCATGACCCCGAGCAGTCCGCCCGCGACGGCGATCGTCTTGGGATTGCCGAACAACTGCTGGCTGAGCTCCCCGCCCATGTCCTGCGGGCGCGACATGCGCGTTACGATGATCGCGACGGACGTGGACAGCAGCAGCGCCGGGATCTGCGCCACCAGGCCATCACCGATCGTGAGCAGCGTGTAGGTGTGCAGCGCATCGCTCAACGCCATGCCATGCCCAACGGTGCCGATCGCCAGTCCCCCGACGATGTTGATGAGCAGGATCAGGATGCCGGCGACCGCGTCGCCGCGGACGAACTTGCTGGCACCGTCCATGGCGCCGTAGAAATCCGCTTCGGCCCGGACCTCCGAGCGGCGCACCCGCGCCTCCTCCTGTGTGATGAGGCCGGCACCGAGGTCGGCGTCGATCGCCATCTGCTTGCCGGGCATGGCATCCAAAGTGAACCGGGCGCTCACCTCGGACACGCGTCCGGCGCCCTTGGTGATCACCACGAAATTGATGATGGTGAGGATGATGAACACCACCACTCCGACGGCGAAGTTGCCGCCCACCACGAACTGTCCGAACGACTCGATGACGTGACCCGCCGCGCCAGTTCCGGCATACCCGTGCAGGAGGACCACGCGCGCCGATGCGACGTTCAACGCGAGCCGCAGCAGGGTCGCCAGCAGCAGTGCCGTCGGGAACACGCCGAACTCGATCGGACGAGCGACGTAGAACACGCCCATCACGATGATGATCGACAGCGCGATGTTGAACGTGAACAGCACATCGAGCGCCATCGGCGGCAGCGGCAGGATCACCATGGCGAGCACGCCAAGGACGCCCGCCGGGACTCCGATGCCGATGCGCAGCAGATCCCGGAAGGAAGGAACCGATGGAGAAGTTGCGGTCGCTGTGGCCATGGATCAGTGCCGGGTTGACTCGATCGAGGGGTCGATCACGGGTGGTTCGGGGGGCCGCTCGCCACAGGCGCGCGCGGCCTTGAGCCGGTAGATGTAGGTGAGAACCTGCGCGACGGCGACATAGAGCTGACCTGGGATCTCGCCGCCGATCTCAACGTTGTGGTAGAGCGCGCGCGCGAGCGGCGGCGCTTCGAAAATCGGCACGGCATGCTCGGTGGCGATCTCGCGGATCCGAGCCGCGATGAGATCGGCGCCCTTGGCGACCACGCGCGGAGCACGCATGCGGGATTCGTCGTAGCGCAGCGCAACTGCGAAGTGCGTCGGATTGGTGACGATGACATCGGCCTTCGGCACCTCGTGCATCATGCGCCGCCTGAGCAGCTCGCGCTGGGCGCGGCGCACCCGCATCTTGTTCTCCGGCGAGCCGTCGCTCTCCTTCATTTCCTCGCGGATCTCCTCGCGCGTCATCCGCAGCTGCTTGTGGTGCTGAAACAGCTGCCAGGGCACATCGACTGCGGCGATCAGGCCGAGCGTGCCCGCCATGATGAGTAGCGCGTCGGAGGCGAGGGCGACCGCCTGGGCGACGGCGACGGCAAGCGGCTCGCTTTCCAGGGCGAGAAAGCGCGGCGCCTCATCGCGCAGCACCAGATAGGCGGCCGTGGCCACCACCGCGACTTTCGCGAGGGCCTTGCCGAGTTCGACGCCCGCGCGGGCCGAGAACAGCCGGCCGAATCCCGCGATGGGGTCGAGTCGGCTGAAATCGGGCGCCAGCGCCTCGAAGCTGAGGTTCCAGCCCCCGAGGGCGAGCGGCGCGGCGAGCGCCGCGATCATCGTGAGACCGAATACCGGGGCGCACGCCATGAGGGCGTGCAGGATTTCCGTGGCCGCGGCGCTCAACGCGAGCCGCGGATCCAATGTCCGGTCGTAATCCAGACTGAGCGCCGAGCGCATCACGCCGGCGAGCGCCGCGCCGATACCGCCACCGAATGCGCGCAGCGCCCCGCCGGCGACCAGCAGCACCGCGGCGGTGCTCAGATCGACGGAGCGGGGAACCTGACCCTTCTTGCGCGCCTCTTCCAGGCGCTTGGAAGTCGGTTGTTCTGTCCGTTCCTGTTCGTTCTCCGCCATGCGCTCAGGCTCCGCTCAGATGACGCAACAGGAGGAAGGTTGCACCGAGCAGCCGGGTGAAGCCCGATTCGAGCGCCGGCAGGCTCGCGATGATCACGAGCAGACCGAATACCAGGGTGATCGGCAGTCCCACCGCGAACAGGTTCATCGCCGGAGCGGCGCGGCTCATGACGCCGAAGGCGAGGTTGGCGACGAGCAGCGCCGTGACGCCGGGCAGCGCCACCGCGAGCGCTCCGGAGAACAGGGCCGAGCCCCAGCTCACCACCGTCCAAAGACCCTGTGCGCCAAGACCGCTCGTTCCGATGGGCAGGGTGCGAAACCCCGCGACCAGTATGCGCAGCAACGCCAGATCGCCGTTCAGCAGCAGAAAGATCAGGGTCACGAGCACCGTGTAGAGCTGTCCGAGGGCGGGCGTCGACTCGCCCTCGAGCGGGTCGACGTTGAAGGACATCGACAGACCCATGCTGTTGGCGATCAGCTGGCCGCCGAGAGAGACCGCCGTGAAGAGGATCTGCAGGCAGAAGCCGAGCGCGATTCCGATGATCACCTGCTGCACGGTGATCAGCACGCCAGCCGCCGAGAGCGGCGTCACTCCGGCCGGCTGCGCAATGAGGGGCGCGATGAGAAGCGCGATAGCCCCCGCGAGCACGATCCGCAGCCTCACCGGCACAGAAACAGAGCCGAACACGGGGGCCACCATGAAGCACGAGCCGATGCGCACGAACGGCCAGAAGACCAAGCCGATGGCGCTATCGAGCTGCTGGGCGCTGACCGTGATCATGGCCTGCGGCGCCCCTTCAGTAGAGCAGGCCCGGGATGCTCATGATGAGCTCGCGGGTGTAGCTGATCAGGATCCTCAGCATCCACGGGCCGGCGATCACCAGCACCAGCGTCATGACCAGCAGCTTCGGGATGAACGACAGCGTCATTTCGTTGATCTGGGTCGCGGCCTGGAAGGCGCTCACCACGACGCCGGTGATGAGAGCCGCGAGCAGCAGCGGGGCGGCGAGCGCGAGTGCCAGCTCGAGGGCGCCCCGACCAATGGTCATGACGGTATCGGGTGTCATATGGCCTCTTGCTCAGTCCGGGTTTTCACTCAATGGTAGAAGCTCGAGGCGAGGGACCCCATGACGAGCGCCCAGCCGTCGACCAGCACGAACAACATCAGCTTGAAGGGCAGCGAAATCAGCGTCGGCGAGAGCATCATCATGCCGAGCGACATGAGCACGCTCGCCACCACCAGGTCGATGATCACGAACGGAATGAACAGCAGGAAGCCGATGAGAAAGGCGGTCTTGAGCTCGCTCGTGACGAACGCCGGCACCAGCACCGCAAGCGGCACATCGAGCGGCGCCGCGTAGCCCTTGCCGCCGGCGATGTGCACGAAGTTCGCGATGTCGCTCTCGCGGGTCTGGCGCAGCATGAACTCCTTGAGCGGCGCCTCGGCCCGGGTGAGGGCGGTCTGTGCATCGATGGTGCCGGCCGCGTAGGGCTGATAGGCCACCTGATTGATCTGGTTGATGACCGGCGACATGACGAAGAAGGTGAGGAACAGCGCGAGGCCGAGCAGCACCTGGTTGGGCGGTGTCTGACCAGCGCCGAGCGCCTGGCGAAGGATGCCGAGCACGATCACGATGCGCGTGAAGGCCGTCATCATCAGCAGGATCGCCGGCAGCAGCGTGAGCGCCGTCATCAGCGCCAGCACCTGCAACGTCAGGGTGTAGGTCTGCGTGCCGCCGTGGGTCTGCACGCTGAAGGCGGGTATGCCGGGCGCCGCGTACGCGATCATCGGCGCGAGCGCGAGGAGTAGCAGCGGCCAGGACTTGCGTAGCCGGTTCACTTGCCGAGGCTCCGCTTCAACAGCTGTGCAAAGCTCGGCTTGAGGACTTGTGCGGACGGGGCGGGCTTGCCGATCTCGACCGGCTGCTGCAGGACGTGCAGCATATTGACCCGTCCGGGGGCGACGCCGAGCAGGATCTGCGCGCTGCCCACTCTGAGCAGCACCGCGCGCTCCTTGGGGCCGAGCGGCATGTTGGCCAGCACTTCGAGCGAGCCCGAGGTGCGGTCGCCGAAGGTACGCATGCGCCGCGCGAGCCATGCGAGGGCGAAGATGACGGCCAGTACGCCAAGCAGGGCCAGCGTGACCGAGAAGAGACCGCTGACGCCGATCACCGGCGCACTCGCGGCGGTGGCGGGCGCGGCGAACGCGTGGCTCATCGGAGTTTGCGCAGTCGCTCGGCGGGGCTTATCACATCGGTGAGGCGGATGCCGAATCTCTCGTTGACGACCACCACCTCCCCGTGAGCGACCAGGGTCCCGTTGACGTAGACATCGAGCGGCTCGCCGGCCGTGCGGTCGAGCTCGACCACTGAGCCCTGGTTGAGCTGCAGGAAATTGCGGATGGGGATACGTGTGCGTCCGACCTCCATGGACAGAGTCACCGGGACATCGAGGATGACGTCCAGGTTGACGTCACGGGAGCCGGCACCGGCACCCTCCTCGCTGAGGTCCTGGAACTGGGCGGGTTGCGTCTCGATCTTTGCGTTCATGATGAAACTCGCTTGGTCTGGCCGATCGGCGGTTCGGAAAGGGATCTGGTGCGGCGCAGGCGCTCTTCGATCTTCACGGCCTGGTGACCGCGCGAATTGCCGAAACTGCCGCGGAACACCGGTACTTCCTCGGCGATCACGGTGACCTTGCCGGTGAAGTCGCACGGAACGATGTCGCCTGGCTTCAGATTCACCAGCTCGGCGAGGGTGAGCGAGGAGCGGCCGAGGATCGTGGTGAGCTCGAGCTCGGCGTCCTCCATCTCCTCGCGCAGCGACTGCATCCAGCGCTCATCCTTCTCCATGCGATCGCTCGCCACGCCGGCATCGAGCACCTCGCGCAGAGGCTCGATCATGGCGTAAGGCAGGGTGATGTGCAGGTTCCCCCCCGTGCCATCGAGCTCGATGTGGAAGGAGGTCACCACCACGATCTCGGAGGGCGAGACGATGTTGGCGAAGTGCGGGTTGATCTCCGATTGCAGGTATTCCGGCTCGAGCGATGCGACGTGCGACCACGCTTCGCGCAGGTCCGTGAACACGCTGCGCAGCACGAGATGGATGATGCGTTGCTCGGTGGCGGTGAACTCCCGGCCCTCGATCTTGGCATGGCGGCCGTTGCCGCCGAAGAAGTTGTCGACCACCGCGAAGACGAGCTTCGGATCGAGGACGATGAGCGCAGTGCCGCGCAACGGATTGATCCGGACGAGGTTGAGGCTCGTGGGCACGTGCAGGGTGTGCACGAATTCGCTGAATTTCTTGATCTGCACGGGGCCGACGGCGACCTCCGGCGAGCGGCGCAGCAGGTTATACAGGCTGATGCGGTTCAGTCGCGCGAAACGCTCGTTGATCATCTCGAGCGTGGGCATCCGGCCGCGCACGATGCGCATCTGGTTGGCGAAGTCGTATTGCCGGACTTCCCCCGGCGCCGGCGGCGCCTCGGT
Organism: Gammaproteobacteria bacterium; assembly: GCA_027452045.1. Taxonomy (GTDB): domain Bacteria; phylum Pseudomonadota; class Gammaproteobacteria; order Steroidobacterales; family Steroidobacteraceae; genus 13-2-20CM-66-19. Next base: position 8,146 of record DAIDHH010000014.1, on the reverse strand, counting down.
GCTCACCGCTCCGGTATCGACGCCGTGCAGCAGGGCGTCGATTTCAGCCTGATCCAGTATCTTTTCGTTGCTCATGATCTCGCGCCCGACCCGGCGGCTACTGCATCACGAAGCTGGTGAAGTAGATGGCCGCAACGTCGCCCGGCTTGCCGCCGTTCTGGGCCGCGACCTTGCGGATGGCGCTGAGCACCTGGGCGCGCAGATTCTCCTTGCCCGCCTCGGTGTCGAGCGTCGCGTACTGCTGTCCGCCAAGCAGCAGCAGCAGGTCATTGCGGATCATCGGGTCGTTCTGCTTGAGCAGCGCGATGGTCTTGGGGTCGCGCGACATCACCTGGATGCTCACCTGCAGGTAGCGCACCACCTGGCCGGCCTGGAAATTCACGACGAAGGGCTTGAGCGGCAGGTAAATCGGTGGCCCGGAGGGCGCCTTCGCCTTTGGGTGCGCGGCGCTCGAGCCGAAGAGGTGCAAGGCCATGGCGCCACCTACGCCGCCGCCCACCACGACCGTGCCGATGGCGATGATGAGCCACAGGGGGAGTGAGCGCTTCTTTGCGGGCGTCGGGGCGGTGTCAGCCGGGATGTCAGCGGTTGCGGTGGCCATCGGTCTTGCGGGTCCTGTGCGTGAAAGGCATTGCGCCGGAGAAAGTGCAATGCCTGTGCCACGTGCTGCACGGAGCACGCAATCCGTTGATGGAAAAGGATTTTGTCCGGTCGACCCACTGTGAGGCGGGTCACACATTCGCACGGGTGACGGAGTTCTGGCGCTCGCGGGGCGCGCGGTTGCGTCGATGATCCGCCGTCGGGCCGATCGTGAGCCGCATCACCCTCGTGGCATCGGGTTGTCGCCATTTGTGAACAATCTGGAGACGGGTCACAGATTCCCGTTCAGTTGCCACGCACCATTGCGTCGCGGGGAAAGAAGAAGTCGGATGACTGACTCGCCCCTCGCACCCAGAACACCGCAGTCAAGACGTTGAGTGAGGGCGCCATGCTCGCAACCGAATGTGTCTCGAATTCCGCCTCTCTCGAGGACAGGAGGAAGTGGGACTCATCCGGCGCCGAAGCCTCAGCGGATCTGACCGTACGCCTGCCGACGGGGGCCTCGGCCGCGATCCGCGACGTGATCGCCCTGATCCGCCAGGTGGCGGTCTACGACTCGACCGTGCTCGTGCTCGGGGAATCGGGGACCGGCAAGGAAGTCGCCGCGCGCGCCATCCACGACTTGAGTCCGCGTCGCAACCGGCCGTTCGTCGCCGTCAATTGCGGCGCCATTCCCTCGGAGCTCCTCGAATCCGAGCTCTTTGGCCACGAGAAGGGCTCCTTCACCGGCGCGATCGCCGCGCGCAAGGGCCGCTTCGAGATCGCCGAGGGCGGCACGCTGTTTCTCGATGAGATCGGTGACATGAGCCCCTCGATGCAGGTCAAGCTGCTGCGCGTCCTGCAGGAGCGGGTTTTCGAGCGAGTGGGCAACCACGCCCCCATTCGCTGCAACGTGCGCATCATCGCCGCGACGCATCGCAATCTCGAGGAGGCCATCGGGCGCGGGGCGTTCCGCGAGGATCTGTTTCATCGTCTGAACGTCTTTCCGATCGAGATGCCCTCGCTGCGTGATCGCAGGGAGGACCTGCCCGCGCTGGTGCGCGAGTTCGCCCTGAGCAACGAGGCCGAAGGGCGCGCGGCGGTGCGGCTTTCGCCACGGGCGCTCGCGGCCCTGTCGAGGCATCCGTGGACCGGCAACGTGCGCGAGCTTTCCAACCTCATCGAGCGGCTCTCCATCATCAGCTGCGGCAAGACCGTGGATGTCGCGGACCTGCCGCCGAAGTACCGGCCGCCGGAGGACTGGCTGTTCGAGGAGCCCGAGGCGAAGGATTCCCTCCCGGCCACCTCGGATGAGGCCGTCGATGCCCCGCTCAGCGACGAGGCGGCCCTGGCGCTGCTCGAGTCCTCGATGCCCGCCATCGACGCCTCGCACGAGAGCGTGTCCGGGAAGCAGCCGACGTTGCCCGTCGAGGGACTCGATCTGCGCGAGTATCTGCAGACGATCGAGCGCGCGCTGGTTCAACAGGCCCTGGCGCGCGCCAACGGCGTGGTCGCTCAGGCGGCCCGCCTGCTCAACCTCCGTCGCACCACTCTTGTCGAGCGGCTTCGCAAGCTCGGACTCGCGGACTGCATGACCGAGGCCGTGACGGAAGTTTGACGCTGACAGGTGCGGTGTGCCACCGCGCCCGTGACCCACGTCACGCTTTGCGGCAGATCTTCGCCCGGCACGGCATTTGCATTCCTCCCCCTGGAGCATCCCTGTGCCCAATTGGGGGGAGCAATGTCGGAAACTCTAGATCAGGTCACCTCAATCACCAACGTCGCCCGCAGCGCACCGGAACCGGTGGCCTGCGCCGCGCATTCCCAGCGGCTGCTCGAGCTCGCGCGCCGCGTGGCCGCCAGCGATTGCACCGTGCTCATCTGCGGCGAGTCCGGTACCGGCAAGGAGGTACTCTCGCGCTACGTGCACCGGCGCTCCCGGCGCGCCAAGGGGCCGTTCGTCGCGGTCAACTGCGCGGCCATTCCCGAGAACATGCTCGAGGCCATGCTGTTCGGGTACGAGCGCGGCAGCTTCACCGGCGCACACAGCGCGCACCCGGGGAAATTCGAGCAGGCGCAGGGTGGCACGCTGCTGCTCGATGAGGTGACCGAGATGCCGCTCGGACTGCAGGCGAAACTCCTGCGCGTGCTGCAGGAGAAGGAAGTCGAGCGACTCGGCGGCCGCGGGCCCTTGAGCCTCGATGTGCGCGTCATCGCGACCACCAACCGCAGACTGCGCGAAGAGGCCGCCGCCGGGCGCTTTCGCGAAGACCTGTATTACCGGCTGAACGTCTTCCCGCTGGCGATCGCGCCGCTGCGATCGCGGCGCGACGACATTTTGCCGCTCGCCATGCAGTTGCTCACCGCCCATTGCCGTCCGGGCACGGCAATCCCTGCGTTGAGCGCCGATGCGGCCCATCGGCTGCTCACCTATCCCTGGCCGGGCAATGTGCGCGAGCTCGACAACCTTCTGCAGCGCGCGCTCATTCTGGTCAACGGGCCGGTGATCGGGCCGGAGCACATACAGTTCGAAGCGGCTAACGGCGAGCCGCTCGAGGGCGAGGGCCGCGCGGGCGAGCCGCACGGCGCGGCGCCGGGCGGCAACGCATGGTTCCTGGATGGCGGCCGGGCCGCGGCCCCCTCGAGAGAGGGATCGGTCATGGGCTCGCTCGCCGGTTCGCTCATTCAGGCCGAGCGCGACCTGATCCTCGATGCGCTGCGCTCGGGACAGGGCAGCCGGCGCGAAGCGGCCGAGCGTCTGGGGATCAGCCCGCGCACGCTGCGCTACAAACTGGCTCGCCTGCGTGAGGCGGGCGTCGAAGTTCCGGCGGCCTGAGGGAGTCTAATATGAGTCAGATGGCCATCAATCAGGTACTGGCGCAGATCCGCTCGCTCTCGGAGCAGGTGCGCCTCGATGCGCCGCGGCCCATGGCCGCGCAGGGCATCGGCGCCCCGAGCGCCCAGGGCGCAGCCCCGAGCAACGCGCCGAGCGAGTTCGCCGCGCTGCTGAAGCGGGGGATCGACCAGGTGAACCAGAGCGAGCAGCGCGCCAATGCCCTGGCGGACGCCTTCTCGCGCGGTGCACCGGGGGTGTCGCTCCCGCAGGTGATGGTGCAGATGGACAAGGCGAGCGTGTCATTTCGGGCCCTGACCGAAGTGCGCAACCGCCTCATCAGCGCCTATCAAGACATCATGAACATGCAGATGTAGTGAATCGACATGGCCGCTGAATCCATCGCCTCGCCCGCCCTGCCGGCACTGCCGGCGAGCCTGCGCCCGCTGCTGCTGCTGATCGGCATCGCCGCGGCCGTCGCCGCCGGTGTCTGGATCGTGCTGTGGTCGCGGGGCCCCACCTACAGCCTGCTCTACGCCAACCTTTCGCCGCAGCAGGAGTCCCAGGTCGTCCAGGCACTCGAGGGCGCGCAGATACCCTACCGGCTCGATGCCGCGAGCAACGGCGTCGAGGTTCCCGCCGAGCAGCTCGATGCGGCGCGCCTGAAGCTTGCGGGGCAGGGGGTCGCGGGCGGTGACAGTTTCGCCTCGCTCGACAAGGGCTCGGATTTCGGCGTCAGCCAGTTCATGGAGAACATCCGCTATCAGCATGCGCTCGAGTCGGAGCTGGCGCATACGATCGCGAGCATGCAGCAGGTCGAGGCCGCGCGGGTCAACCTGGCGGTGCCTCGCCAGTCGGTATTCGTCAGCGATCGAAGCGCCGCCAGCGCCTCGGTGTTCGTGCGCCTAAGGGCCGGCGGCACGCTCGGGCCCGAGCAGGTCCAGGCCATCGTCAACCTGGTCGCTTCCAGCGTGCCGGATCTGCCGGCATCGCGCGTCACCGTCGTCGATCAGAACGGTCAGCTGCTCTCGAGTCCCCAGGGCAACAGTCCCTACGCCATGGACGAGCAGCACTACGACATGGTCCATCGTCTCGAGAGCGATGATTCGCAGCGCATCATCGCGCTGCTGACGCCGCTCGTCGGTCCCGGTCTCGTACGGGCTGACGTCGTGGCGGAGCTAAACCTCGGCACGAGCGAGCAGGCGCAGGAGCGCTACAAGCCCAACAGTCAGATCGTGCGCAGCGAGCAGATCTCGGAGCAGACCTCCGGGAGCTCGGGCGCAGGCGGCGTGCCTGGATCGCTATCGAACGAGCCGCCGGCGCCAGGCACTCTGGCGCCCCCCGCGAGCGCCCCGGCCACGGCCCCGAAGGCCGCGGGTGGCGCGCAGAGCCCCTCGGCCTCATCGCCGCCGTCGCAGAGCGCCGCGGCCGGCCCGCAAGCGAATCCGGGCCAGCCCGCCACCCCTGGCGCGCAGCCCGCCGTGCAGCCGGTGGCCGCGGTCACCGGCGCCGGAACCGGTCATGTGCTCTCGAGCGACATCACCCGCAATTACGAGATCGACCGCACCGTCGATTATTCCCGCCAGCCGCCCGGAGAGATCCGGCGTCTCACCGTCGCCGTGCTCATCGGCTACCGGTCCGTAAAGGGTGCAAATGGCCAGCGCACCGAGGTGCCGCTGTCGGCTCAGGAGCTCGCGCGCGTGACGCAGCTCGTGAAGGATGCGGTCGGGTTCGATGCGGCCAGGGGCGATAGCGTCAGCGTGGTCAACGAGCCCCTCGACGTGCAGACCTCATCGGCCGCGCAAGGACAATTCTCGCAACCCTCGTTCTGGCAGCGGCCGCTCTTCTGGAGCCTGATGAAGATCGCCGCCGGGCTGGTGGGGGTGCTGGCGCTGGTGCTCGCCGTGCTGCGTCCGATGGTGCGGATGCTCATCACGCCGGCACACTTTGCGGCGGCCCCGGCGCAGCTCGGGGTCGATGCCGAGATGCTCTCCGCGCCCCAGGCGCAGAAGGAGGCGGTGGTGAAGGCGCTTTCCCACGAGCAGCAGCTCGCAAACGCCCGTGCGATGGTGAGCCAGGATCCAAAGCGCGTCGCGCAGCTGGTGCGCGGCTGGGTGGGCAACGATGAGTGAGCGAAACGGCAAGGAGAGCGCCCGCAGCGGCACCGAGCGCGCGGCGATCCTGCTGCTCACGCTCGGGGAGAACGAGGCCGCCCAGGTGCTCAAGCACATGGGCGCGAAGGAGGTGCAGCGGATCGGCGCGGCCATGGCGAAGCTCGCCAACGTCTCCAAGGAGGAGGTGCAGGGCGTCATATCCGAGTTCCACACCACCGTCGAGAGCCAGACCTCCGTCGGTGTCGGGGCCGATGAATTCCTGCGCAAGGTGTTGGTCGATGCGCTCGGATCCGACAAGGCCGAGAGCATCATCGACCGGATCAACATCGGACGCAGCACCAAGGGGCTCGAGGCGCTCAAGTGGATGGACCCGCGGGCCGTGGCCGAACTGATCCGTCTCGAGCATCCGCAGATCATCGCCATCGTGCTCGCCTATCTCGACGCGGACCAGGCGGCCGAGGTGCTGCAGCTGCTGCCCGTGCCGGTGCGTTCCGATGTCATCGCACGCATCGCACTGCTCGATGGAGTGCAGCCGAGCGCGCTCACCGAGCTCGATGACATCATGGAAAAGCAGTTCGCCGGCAAGTCGACCGGCAAGACCTCCGTACTGGGTGGCGCCAAGGCCGCCGCCAACATCATCAATTTTCTGGATCCGAGCCAGGAGAGCGTTCTCATGGAGCAGGTCGCCAAGAGCGACGAGGCGCTCGCCGCGCGCATCGAGGAGCTGGTGTTCGTGTTCGACAACCTGCTCGAGCTCGATGACCGCGGCATGCAGGAGCTGCTGCGCAACGTGGCCTCGGATCAGCTGCTGCTCGCGCTGAAGGGCACCGACGATGAGCTGAAGGAGAAGATCTTCAAGAACATGTCGCAGCGTGCCGCCGAGATGCTCAAGGACGACCTCGAGGCCAAGGGGCCGGTGCGGGTCTCCGAGGTGGAGAACGCGCAGAAGGAGATCCTGAAGGTCGCCCGCAAGCTCGCCGAGAGCGGCGCGATCGCCCTCGGCGGCAAGGGGGAGCAGTTTGTCTGAGTCCGTGACACGCGCCAGTGCCGTCGAGCGTTGGCAGCTACCCGAGGTCACCGGCCCGGTCATTGGCCTCGGCGATGCGCGACGGCGCCAGGAGGCCGAGGCGCGCCAGGCGCTGCAGCAGGCCGAAGCCCGCGGTTACGAGACGGGCCTCAGCCGGGCCCAGGCGGAAGTGCGCGCGCGTCTCGCCGCGCTCGATGAAAGGGTCAAGCGGCTGGACGAGGCGTTGGGCTCGCTTTCGCGGCCCCTCGAGCGGCTCGATGCCGAGGTGGAGCGCGAGCTGGTGCAACTCGCCCTCGCGGTCGGCCAGCAGCTCGCCCGCCGCGAGCTCAAGGTGGATCCCGCGCAGGTGATCGCCGTCGTGCGCGAGGCGCTCGGGCAGCTGCCCGCGGCGGCCCGCGAGGTGCGGGTCCGACTGCATCCGGAGGACGCGACGGTGGTGCGCGAGCGCCTGAGCGTCGCGGGAGCCGAGCGCGTGTGGACCCTGGTGGAGGATCCGACTCTCGCGCGCGGGGGCTGTCTCGTGCAGAGCGAGTCTTCACGCATCGATGCCCGCTTCGAGAGCCGCGTTGCCGCGATAGCCGCGAGCGCGCTCGGCGATGAGCGCGGCCCGCAGAGGCAGGAGCAATGAGCTCGCCCGAACTCAATCGCGCGCCGCGCTGGGCCGAGAGCCTGCGGCGCAGCACGCTCGCCGTGCAGCGCGCCGCGCCGCCGGCCGCGGAAGGATCCCTCACCCGCATGATCGGCCTCACGCTCGAGGCGGTCGGCTGTCAGGCCTCGGTCGGTGACTGTTGTGACGTGATCGCCGGCGACGGCTCGCGCATCGAGTCCGAGGTGGTTGGCTTCTCGGGCGACAGACTCTATCTGATGCCGGCGGGCGATGCGCACGGTCTCGGACCCAGTGCTCGCGTCATCCCTCGCCAGCGTGCCGGGACGGTCCGCGTCGGGCCGGAGCTGCTCGGTCGCATCATCGACGGTGGCGGTGAGCCGCTCGATGGGCTCGGGCCGCTCGCGTGCCCCGATACCGTGCGCCTGACCGGACGTCCCATCAATCCGCTTACACGCCACCCGATCTCGGAGCCACTCGACGTCGGTATCCGCGCGATCAACGCGCTCGCCACCGTCGGCCGCGGCCAGCGCGTCGGCCTGTTCGCCGGCAGCGGTGTCGGCAAGAGCGTGCTGCTCGGCATGATGGCGCGCTACACGAGTGCGCAGGTGATCGTGGTCGGACTGATCGGAGAGCGCGGCCGGGAAGTGAAGGAATTCGTCGAGCGGATCCTCGGACCGAAGGATCGCGCCCGCGCCGTGGTGGTCGCGGCTCCCGCGGACGCTCCGCCGCTGATACGCCTGCACGGCGCCTGGCTCGCCACGGCGATCGCCGAGTACTTCCGCGACCAGGGCGCGAGCGTGCTGCTGCTGATGGATTCCCTCACACGCTTCGCCCAGGCGCAGCGCGAGATCTCGCTGGCGATCGGCGAGGCGCCGGCGACCAAGGGTTATCCGCCTTCGGTGTTCGCACGGCTCCCACAGCTGGTCGAGCGCGCCGGCAACGGCGCCGAAGGCTCCGGTTCGATCACGGCCTTCTATACCGTGCTC
>DAIDHH010000013.1 GCA_027452045.1 Gammaproteobacteria bacterium | reverse complement strand
CACTTCACGCACCGGCCACGCGCACCATTTCTTGCGTAGCTTCTGCGCCGCGCGGCGTGCGCTCAGCTTGGCGCGGTGAGCGCGGTAGTATTCGCGGGCGTACGCGGAGACGATCAGCCGTCCGCCGCGCTCGACGAGTTCGGGGGTCATACACCACACATCCCGATGAGGCGGCCGTTGGCTTGGCATACTTCGGGCACACCCAAGACGCTCGCCACCACGATACCTCTATTGGCTACTATGCCGGTCCCAACAATTGAGCTGTGAGGCGTTGCGCGCCACGGCCCCCGCGTATGCGTCGGGCGCTCGCATGAGTAAGTACCGGGGTGCACGCGGCCGCACTTGAAGCAGCGGCCTTTTTCGGCGTCGATTGGGTAGCTCATAAGTTCACCGGACTTTCTGACCTCTGCTCACACTTCCACCTCCACCAACTTCCCATCCTTCGCGCATACCCACACATCCGCCGGGAAGTCCTTGCCCGCGCATCCGGTCGCGAAGCCGACACACTTGCCGTCGTCGTCGAACTCGGCGAGCGCAACCCACGTGCCTGCTTTGCCCTTCGCGCGCGTGTCGCACCCACTGGAGCAGAGCACGCCGTTCTCCCCCGAGCTGGCGAGCTTCGCGCCGTTGCCCGAGCTGGCGAGCTTCGCGCCGTTGCCCGAGCTGGCGAGCTGCGCGCCGTAGCCCGAGCTGGCGAGCTTCGCGCCGTTGCCCGAGCTGGACATCACGCGCTCCGAGGATTCGCCGTCCTTCGGCTTGCATGCCTCGATCAAACACTCGACGGCGGTTTTCACGAAGTCGGAAAGTGATAGTTCCGCGCGGACGTGCAGCGTTGCGGCGCAGAGCTTCTAGTCCCCCTCATGATGCTTGAGGATTTCCCCGGACAGCTCTACGACCGCGAATCGCGAGTCGCACAGGTTGTAGTAGTTCAGAACGTTGAGCGGGTCCTCGCAGGCATGGAAGGCAGCATCGCACATGCTGATCTTGCCGTCGTGCGTGTAGGTCCTGCCGACCTCGTACTGAAACCCACGGCAGGTGAAGTCGGCCCGCAGGGCCTTGTAGGCTATGGTGGTCATGCTGCAACCTCCTGCTCGGCCTCAGCCTTGCGCACGTGGCCGTCCTCGAGCACGAACCCGATTTTGCCGGAGCTGTCCACGCGCTCGACCCACACCTGCATGTCGTGAGCGTCGGCCATCTCGCCCACCAGGCGCATCGCGTCTTCATCGAGGAGCGAGCCGTCGCGGATGCGGATCACGCGCAGCTTGGGATTCAGCGCCATCGCGATTGCCACACTCGCGCGCAGCTGCTCGGCATCCGATGCCTGCTCGAACGGGACGCCATTCAGGAGCACCAGGCCCTCGCCGAACTCGATGCCCGGCACCGGGATCTGCGCAGCCGCGATCGCCGCGCGCTTGTCGGCGTTGCGCGCCTCCATCTTCGCGGTGAGTTCGTCCGCCTGGTGCTCGAGCTGCTCGGCTGCCTTCTCGTGCTTGCGCCGCTCGAGGAGCTTGGCGACCGCCGCATTGGTGGCGCGCGCGGCCTGGATCTTCGCCTGAAGCGCCTGCACGTCGATCTCTTTCGGCAGCTCGCCGGCGGCGGCGAGCTTCTCCTGGATCTCGCTGATCGAGCGCTCGGCCGCTTCGGCCTGCGTGGTGAGCTGCTCGGTCTGCCGCGCGATCTCCTCGTCGCACTCGCGCTCGACGGTGGTGATCTGCTGCCGCAGCTGCTCGATCTGCTGCTTGAGGCGCGTGACCTCTCGATCCCGAATGGCGCGGGCCCGCTTCGTCGCCTCGACGATCTCGGCCGGCGTGCGCTGGATGACCTGGCGTGCCGTTTCCATCGTTTCGCGCACCTGTTCGCGGTTCGCGCGCCGGCGTGCGATGTCGGCATTGTGATCGCTGGCCCGTGTGAGTTCTCCGAGGAGTTCCGACTCGTCGATGAGCGTCTCGGGCGTCCCGTCGGGCACCGTGATGGCCTGGGCCGCGGCGCGCTCCTGCTTGGCAAAGCGGTTGACCTCGGTGCGCCGCTCGAAGTCGCCCCGGTTCTGGCGTTCGAGTGCCTCGAAGTCGACGCCGGGGACGAACTGGCGCAGCTGATCGAACTGCTCTTTCGGCTTCATCCGCGAGAACGCCAGCGGATCGAAGGACAGAGCCCCGAGCAGCGTGTCGAGCATCTTCTGTGGGCTCGGGAAGCGCGCGCCATCGGCGTTCTCGACCGCGATGGAGGTGGTGTAGCCACCGTCCTCGGTCGCGCGGAAGTGGCGCGTGATGACGAGTTCCCCGCAGTCGAGCTGGATGCGCGCTTCTTCAGCGCCTTTCCGGACGGGCACCTTGGGACAGGCGTCCTTGCCGGCGAGGGCCACCCAGATCGCATTTAAGACCGAGGTCTTGCCCTGGGCGTTTCTCCCGCAGATCTGCACGAGGTTCCCCTGTGGGGTGATCTCGACCGCTGAGAGCTTCATGAAGTTGTCGACGGAGAGTTTGAGGATTTTCACGGTTCACTCCTGGCGAATTGTCCGCTGTTGTTGCGGAGGCGCCCCGCGACGCTGCGGGGACGGCGGGGAAAAGAGGCGCGCAGCCGACGGCGAGCCTTCTTCCACGCATTGTCGTAGACCCTTCGGCAGATCACGCACACCCGGCTGCCGTTGGGGTAGGTGTAGACGTTCGGCGTCACGAGGGGATGGCCGCGCTTGCAATGCGTGGGGCGTGGGCGCACGCGGGTGTGCCCGTGCAAGCTGGCATGTTCGGACTGGCTCGAGAGGACCTCGAGATTCGCCGGGGTGTTGTTGTGCTTGTTGCCGTCGATATGGTGCACCACTTCGCCGGGACGCAGCGCACGGCCGAGCTTTTGCTCAGCGACCACGCGATGCATGTGGCGCCCGTAGAGCTTGGGATAGGAGCGCCGGGCGCCGCGCCCGCGTCGAGCTGCTGCACTCTTCTCGATCGCCTGTGGGGTGCGCGCAGCGGTCAATACGGCCTCCTGGTGGAACAGCATCGCGCAGCGGTGACCGCAGAACTTCGCGTGCCGCTGCTTGTAAGGACGCACGAACTGCTCTCCACACTGGGGGCATCGTTTGGTCACGGCAGGATGCGCACTAATTGACATCGCAATGCTCTCTGGTTTGGGAAGGGCCGCCGGCGCCTCACCCGATCCGTGCTCTTCCGAAAACGTCGCGGGTCGGGAAAGTCAGGCGCCGGCGTGCCGGTTCGTGATCAGAGGTCGGACTGGCGGCCCTCGGTTTCCAGCAGCGTCTCCCGCCGCGTGTTCCAGGTGGCCTCGCAGTCGATTGGTGCATCTCCGTGGAACGCCTTGCAGCACTCGACCCAGGCGCTCTTGAGCTGCTCGAGACTTGTGCAGCCATTCAGCGTGTCGATCCAGGTCTGCATGTCGGGACGCGGCGCGGGCTCCGTTTCCTCGGCGCTCGCTGCGGCTTGGCGCAGGCTCTCCGTGGTGACCTGATAATCACCCGCACCGGTGCGGCGCGCGTCGTAGACGTCGTGCACTTCCTGGTCGGTCTGCAAGCCCATGGAGAGCTCAGGCGCATGCGTGCGCACGAGCCACGCCGCGGCGCGGTACATCAGCATCAGCTGCGGGATCGTCTTCCACTTCGATCCCTTCTTGTCGTACCAGCCCTCCTCCTTGGCGAGCGCGATGGTGATCTCCGGGCCTTCGATCTCCTCACCCGTCGCGAGCTCGCGCGAGTAGGCGACGCAACCCCAGTTGTCTTTGCCCTTCGTGCCGGTCCAGCGAAAGCGCATGGTGGTGTAACGGCCGCACTGATTGAAGCACGCGATCAGGAACTGTGCGGACCAGGCGGGGCGCCCGTATACGACGTACAGGTTCTGCATGACCATGAGCGGATCGGCCCCGAGCCGCTGCGCCATGTTGAGCGCGATCACGCAATTGGGGAGGTTCCCCTGGTAGCTCTCGGGCACGAGCGAGCTCGCCGAGAGCAGCTTCGCGGCTCGCTGCATCAGCTCGAAGGACTGCAGGGACGCGAATCCCATCGAGACCGCCGGGAGGTGCTGCACCGGCGTGGATTCCGCAGGCTTCAACGCCTGCATGGTGGTGGATCGGCCGGTTACGGCTTCGGCAGTTGCGGACATGTTAGAAGCTCCTTATTTGCGGAATTTGCAGGTGTTGTAGACCGGGCAATACTTCTCATGGCACATCATCGAGCGCGGATTGCCCGGGAAAATGCCCGCGTGGATCTGGTGCGCGACGACCTCGAGCACGCCAGGGGACTCGGCGTCGCCGATCAGCACATCGCGCGCGTGCTCGATGCCCTCGCTCACGCCGGCGCGCTGACCGCGATCGGTCTTCGCCACCTGCAGACCGATGATCTGACCTGGCGCCGTGATCGGGATGCCGCTCGCTTTCTCGGCGAGCAGCTCGTAGATGCCGATCTGGTAGCGGTGGCCCTTCGTCTCGACACGCCCATCGGCGCGCACGGCGGCCTTCCCGGTTTTGAGATCCGAGATGCCGTGTCCGTTTTCGACCTTACGGATGCGATCCGTAGTGCCCGTGAGCGCAAGGCCGATATCGGTGATCTCGAGGCGCTCGCATTTCACCTCGACCGCCGCGTATTCCTGGTGCGGCGCGACCTCCGTGCAGTAGCGCGAGTGCAAAGAGAGCGCCACGTGCTCGAGCTCCGCAGGGTTCATGTCGCTCTCGGTGTAGGCGACCTCCTCGGTGGGCTTGTGGATCTCATCCACAGCGGCCGCGGCCGCTTCGCCGACCTTGATACCTTTGCCGCTGATGGTCGACTCGTCGAACACCGCGGTGCTGCGGTGCACCGCTTTGCCGAGGAGGGCATTCGGCGAGGTCGGGCAGCGCTTGCCGAGGATGTGCTTGGCCTCGAAGCGCGCGGGACAATCGAGCATGTCGGAGAAGGCGGAGGCGCGAACAGTCACGATCTGCACGGTTCAGCCCCCCGCCTGCGTGATGAGGATCCCGCCGTTGCCATCGGAGCGCACGGTGAGCCCGGCGCCGGCGATCGCACCGAGGAAGCGCGCGATCGGAATGTTGGCGTCGATCGAGACCTGCACGGTCTCGAGCTTCGGGGCAGCGCGCAGGATCTCGGGCACCTCGGGCGTGCCAACGGAACGCAAGGGACTCGGAGGCATGTCAGATCTCCTCATGGGGTACGAACACGGCCGGCCGAAGCCGACGAGCCGTCGAAATTGCCGCGCACCGCAGAAGGTGCGGGCGGCGGGAGTGGGTAGTGCCGGAAGCGCGGGCAGATCCAGGCGAGGAAGCGGCGCAGCGCGCGCATCAGCCTCTCCCTGCGGGCGTCAGAAGCCGCAGCGCTTCACCACGCGCCCTCGAGCACGTGCCGAGCTCGAAGCCGAGCTTCACGCACTGCAGGCGCTCCTGGGTGGCCTCGACGCCGATCTCACGCAGGAGCGCGACCGCCTCATCGTCGGCCAGGTAGAAGCCCTGCGCGGCCACTTTGTCGCGGACCAGGCGCGCCATGGTGGCGTCCGAGAAGAGGTCGCGCAGCGGGATGGGCGTGCTCACGCTGAATGCTCCTGCTCGAGCTCCTCGGCCTTCACGCGGTCGTAGGCCTCGTCCACAAGGTCCCCGAAGTCGCGCTCAGGACGCTCGGGAGGGCCCTCGAGGCGCTGCCGCTCGGCGCGGCGCACCTGCTCGGCCATGTCGTAGAGGGTGGTCATGGCTAGCGCGAGCCGGGCAGCGGGCCGTGCTTGGCGCGAACGTAGGTGCCGCGGCGGCCGCTATCCCAAAGGACGCGCGCCCAGCGGTAGCGCTTCGGCGTATAGCGGCGCTCCAGCCACGCATTGCGATTCGGGTAATCGGTGCTCATCGCTCTCTCCCGTGGCCCACGATGGGCCGATGGGGAAATGATTCCCCAAAATCGCCGGGCCGTCAAGGAATATTTTCCCCGAGCCGAGCACAGGAGGGCGGCGGGGCGCGCGGACGCCCCGACTTACCTCAGAGAATCAACGTTTAGAGGGGAGAGTGGGCACGCAAAATGTGGCGCCCCCGGCGGCCTTCCCCATACCCATGTCGGTGAGGCGCGCAGCCGTGAGGCAAGCCTGCTGCGTGCGGTAGGTGCCGAGTTCGCGCAGAAGAGGGCCGGAATGGAGCAAAGGAGTGCACCCGACGCCCGTCGGCAGGCAGGTGACGAGAAGCCACAGCGCGTATATCACCCGTGTTCTCCTTCCTCGAGGATAGCTAACGCGTCGCGGCCTTCTACGGGCCGACCTTCCTGAGGGGGGAAGCCGGCCCTGGCACGTTTCCCTTGGCTGGGGGCCCTCCCTGGCCCTGCCGCTGAGCGCGCAACGCGAGCTTCTGGCGCTCGAGCGGCCCCAGGCGTGGCCACGCTCCCAGCAACAGTGTGAGCAGGTCATCACGCGGCCCGTGCAGGACATACGCGCCGTCCTGATCGTGCACGGCTGCGCGTTCGCGTGGCGCGTGGGCGCCCTCGTCGGCGGCTGGACGAAGGAGTTCCCACGGCTCGCAGCCCAAAATCGCGGCCGCCGCTTCGATCGCTTCGAGCCGGGGGGACGGGCCGTCGGGCCGGCACATATTCGAGAACGTCTTGGCATCTGCGCCCGTGAGTTCAGCCGCGCGGCGCTGCGTGATTTTGCGCGCCTGCATTCCCTCGCGCACGCGCCGGCCGAGGAGCGCTCGCAAGGCACTCGGCGCACTGAGCTTGGGGACGCGCGGGCGCGACTGTCTAACCATCCTGGAAAGCTTCGCGCAGGGGTCCGGGAAAGTGTTCCTTGACAGGCGAGGAATAAATTCCCCACAATGGGCGCCATGACCCTCCTCGACGATACCCTCACCCGCCTCGCCCGCGTCCGGGGACGCGGTGCTTCTCTGCGTTCCATTGCCGCTGAGCCCGCCGTCCCTTACGACTGGCTTAAGAAGTTCGCAGGGGGGCATATCCCCGATCCCTCCGTCAATCGTGTTCAGGCACTCAATGAGCGCCTTCGGGCCCTCGGACGCAGGGCGCGGGATTAGGTCTTTTGAGTTCACGGGGGGAAGCATGCCGCGGCGCCTTGAAAACCAGCGAAAAACGGTGATCCAAGATGCCATCACGCGTTGTCGGTGATTCTCAGCGCCAGCTCACGTTGGCGCTCGATTCCAGCCTGCCGGAGACCTACCGCAGCGCGCGTGACTGCATCGCCGCCGGTGTCTATCGCCGTGGCTTGAAGCGCATTGCAAGCGAGCTCGACGTGAGCCCCGGGAATCTCTCCGTCGCGCTCTCGGACGATCCGCACCGCAAGCTCGGGCTCGATGAGGCCGAACTCTACACGCAGCGCACCGGCGACAAGGCCTGGATCTATTACCTGGTGGCGAAGTACCTCGAGGACGCGGGCGCTTCGCGCGATCACGCGGTTGCCGAACTGACGCAGATCTTGACCGACCTGCCCGGGAAGCTCATCGCCGCCGGCCTCTCAGCCAAGCAGTGGCGCAAGTGAGCCCGCGTACCCAACGGCCGTGGGCCGACGACCTCCTTGGCGGCGACGACGCTCCACGCCTCGACGGTGACCTGGTCCTCGGCGGAATCGTCGCCGCCGTGCTGATCCTGCTGCTCTTCGCGGCGCTCGCCTTCGGGCTCTGGGAGGTATTGCACTGATGCCGCTGCGCGAGATCTTTCGGCGCCCCAAAAACGCGCCCGCCGGGAAGGTCGAGACGGCCGACGCGCACCCGGACTGGCCGTGGCCGCCCTCGATGTACGACAGGGCCCTCGAGGCCGACCTTGCGCACCTACTGGGACGCATCCAGGCAGAGCGGTCCGAGCTGCGCCGGCACGGGCTCTGGCGAGTCTACGCGGAGAAGGTACGCATGAGGTCGGATGCCCAGATCAGGCGAATGGCCATCCTCGCCCTCACCGAGCAGGCGCACTGATGGGGGGGTACATCCGCATCGACAAGGAGCTCCCGACCGACGGCCGGCTGCTCCAGATTGCCGACCAGATTGCTGAGAAGTGGACCCTCCTGGAAGGCGGCCAACCCCTCCATCCGCTTGTCACGCGTCACGCACTACGTCACGCCGTGACAGGCGTGATTGTCACGCTCTGGGCGTACGCCGACACGCACATCAGGCGTGACAACTCTTTGCCAGTCACGCTCTCTGGCGTGACTCAAATCGTCAATGTCCCCGTGACATTGCTCCAGCTGCTGCCCGAAGAATGGCTTCGGGTGCGCCCCGACGGCCTGGTGGAGCTTCCCGGCTATTGCGAGAAAAACGGAATACGCGCCAAGGACTTGCGAAAGGAGGACCGAGCAGAGCACCAGCGAGAACTGGCCCGGATTCGAAAGCAGCGTCAGCGGTCAAAGGCGACAGAGACAGTCACGCGTGACACCCCACGTGACACCCCCCGTGACAGTCACGATTTTGTCACGCACACCGGTACCGGTCCCCTTCCCAATACCTCTGAGATTAAGACCCCCTTACCCCCACACAGTGGGGGACCTGTGGCTGACGCCACGGGACCCAGACGGGCGAGCGGGACGAACCCCCGTGCCACGGGCGAGAGCCCGAGGCAGAAGGCCGAGCAAGCGAGCCAGGACGCCCTCATGGCGGCGCTGATCGAGCGGGCCCGGCAGTGCGGGTTCCGAGAGCCGACCGCATTCGACACGCCGGCCACGTACGAAACCAGCCTGCGGCTGCATGAGCGGGGCTGTGGGCCTGTACAGCAGGGGGCGCCGAGGTTCGCATGAAGCCGTGCACCCACCACGCGCGAGCGCGCGCATGAGCGACACCGTCCACGGCGAGCTGTGGCTCGCCAAGCGCCTCGTGCAGCACAGCGCGCTCCCCGATCCCGTGGGCATCTTCGCCGGCGTCAGCGACCCCGTCACCCGCAAGGAGCGCGTGCGCCAGGCGATCCGCAGAAAGGCGCTCGGCAGTGTCATCGCCGCGCGAGGCCGCAACGGCAAGCCCGTGACCTACGCCGAAGCGTTTGAGCGCCTCTACGGCGAGCCCATCGAGATTTCCACGAGCAGCGCACGAGACGCTGCAGTTCATCCCTCAGCCACACCTGGAGTCCACCCGTGATCAACCTAACACTCGACAACTCGCAGGCGTTCCTGCGCAAGATCTCGAACAACCTGCTCACCTGCGGCGAGGAGAAAGTCACCGCGTTCACGCTGCCGCTCGAGGGCATCACGCTTTCGGCCGAGGAGCTCGATGAGCTGCTTGGAAAGTGCACGCACCGCAGCTGGTTCGACAAGAAGCGCGACGGCGCGTTGCACCCGATGCCCTGGTGGGAAGCGCGCGAGAAGCGCGATTTCCACCTCTCGGCCGAGCTCGAGGCGGACGAGGTGACCTTCACGCTGCCGGGCGGCAAGGAGCTCACCTTCGAGCCGATCGTCGACGAGGCGGACGACCAGGTGAAGTCTCCCGCTGCGCGCATCACGCACATCGTGCTGAGCCCACAGCCTGGGGGCACTACGTTGCTCGCGTTTCACCTGACGGTGCGCCCCGGCATCGGCAAGGAGAACCTCCAGCTCCAGGAGCAGCAGTTCCATCACCTCGGGGTGACGCTTTCCAACACGCGGGAAGCCAAGCGCAAGGGATCTCAGGCGCAGCTCGCACTCGGTGAGACACCGAGCGAGGAGGGTGCAGGTGAGCCCGACGCCACGCGCGGCCGGGGACGCTCGAGCGATTCGGTGCGGCGCGAAATGGACGGGCGCGAGGTGCATTGATGCCCCGCGAGGTCCTCATGTCGCTGCCCTGGCCGCCGTCGGTGAACTCCTACTGGCGCAGCATCATGTCGGGCCCACTCGCTGGCCGCGTTCTGATCTCGGAGCGCGGCCGCGAGTACCGAAAGCGCGTCGCAGAGTGCGCCCTCGAGCAGCGCGCACCTGTGGGTTCGCTCAGCGGCAAGCTCGCAATCGACATCCACGCGATGCCGCCTGATCGGCGTATCCGCGACCTCGACAACCTCCTGAAGGGACTGCTCGACTCCCTCGTGCATGCCGGAGTACTTCGCGATGACAGCGACATCGACGACCTCAGGATCCGGCGCTTCGAGATTCGCCCCGGCGGTGAGCTGCAGCTGCGGATCAGCGAGATCCCAGGTAGTGGCACCGTCAGTGGTCAGCTCTTTGGGGGCACCTGACATGCGCCGTAGCGCAAAGCCCTACGTGATGCGCGGCCCTCCGCGCCCAACGACCGAGCGCACCACATCCGTCGATCCACCTGACAAGCGCGTGCCGGAGATCCCGGTGCGCAAACTTAGCCCTGAGGAGCTGCGCGTGATCACACGACCTGGTGCCACTGACCCACGCCTGCGTGCCGTCGATCGCTACCTAGAGCGGTGGGCCGTCACGCGCGGCAAGAACCTGCCCGGAGCTGCCCAGGTCCGCCTCCTGTCCGGCAGCTCGAGCGCCTGCGAGCCGCTGCACGACCGGGAGTGGCTGCTCGTGGACGGGGCCGTTATGAACTCACCCCCTTGGGCGTCTCGCTTCGTCGCCCTGTGGTACCGCACCGAGGCGAGCGCTGCGCAAATCGCTGAAATCCTCGCGATGCGCCGGCGCCAGGCGGTCTACGAAGAGCGCTCACTCGTGCTCGCATACTTCCGCGGGCGCCTCGAGCAGATGGGCTTTCACCTGCCGACGTTCCCGCACGAGGCTTGACAGCTGTCCGGATGCAGGCGTAAGTTTCGCGCCATCTTGGGGTAGCACCCCTCGCAACAAGGCTCGGCACGGCGACGTGTCGGGCCTTTCGCGTTTCTGGCTCCCGCTCAACCCACCGAGGTGCCGACCATGGCGAAGCTCACCACCGCAGCCCGCAAGGCGATGCCGCGCTCAGACTTCGCCCTCCCCGGGCGCAAGGGCGCCGGCGGCAAGAACACCGCAGGCCGCGGGGCCTTCCCGATCGAGAACCCATCGCACGCCCGCGCAGCGCTGCGTGATGCGCCGCACGCCGAGCACGCCGGCAACATCACCCGCAGCGAGGAGCGCACCGTCGAGCGCAAGGCGCGTGCCAAGCTCGGTGAGAGCGAGCCGAAGGCGCCGAGCTCGCATGCCGAATTCGAGCGGCTCGGCCGCGAACCTCACGGGAAGTGGTAACCATGAAGCGTTTGAGCTACGACCAGGCCGCTCGCAAGAGCGTGTATTGCACGCACGGCGTGCACGTGACCATCATCGATCCGCAGCACCACTACTCGGGCGATCCGCACGGGATCGAGCTCGCCGAATGTGATTGCGCCGCGGCCGAGCCATCCACCCAGACGGGCGAGGGCGAGCACAGTGAGCAATCCGAATCCGCCTCCGAGTTCGGAGGAAGCACTGCAACCGGCCTCGGCGACGGAGATCCCGCCACCGCCTGAGGACGAGTCAGACGCAGACGCCTCCACCGGGGGCGGACCCACGCTGTGGCGCCCTGAGTACGTTCGCTTCGCGCAGCAGCTCTGTGAGCAGGGCGCGACCGACCAGGAAGTCGCCGATGTGCTCAGGATCAGCCGCAGAACGCTCTACTACTGGCTCGTCAGGCATCCCGAGCTGCGAGACGCGATGCGGCTCGGGAAGGACGCCCCGGATGATCGCGTCGAGCGCGCTTACTACCAGCGCGCGGTCGGCTACGACATCGACGTCGAGAAGTGCTTCCAGTACCAGGGCGCCCCCGTCAAGGTGCGCAGCCGCGAGCACATACCGGCCGACCCTGGCGCCGCTCACAACTGGCTCTGCAACCGAAGGCCCGACAAGTGGCGAAAGCGCCAGGAGCTCACAGGTCCCGAGGGTGGGCCCATCGAGCTGAAATCGAGCATCGAGTTCGTGGATGCAGCTGACGAGCCGGGCACAGTTTCCGAGTAAGCTCCGGCCGCTCTTCGAGCGCCATCGCTACAAGGTCCTGCGCGGTGGCCGGGCGTCTGCCAAAAGCTGGGGGATTGCTCGAGCTCTCCTGCAGATCGCGGCCAACCTCGAGCTGCGCGAGCGCCTGGGGTTTCGCCCCGATGCGTTCGGGGTGCTCTGCGGGCGCGAGTTTCAGTCCTCCATCCGCGAGTCGGTCCATAAGCTGCTGAAGACGCAGATCGCCTCCATGGGCCTCAAGCCGCTCTTCGACGTGCAGCAGAGCGCAATCTACGGCCCGCACGGCGCCGTTTTCGTGTTCGTGGGGCTTGCCGAGCAGAGCAAGGAGAACATGAAGTCCTACGAGGACTTCGATGTTGCCTGGGTCGAGGAGGGCCAGGTCATCACGCAGCCGACGCTCGATGTGCTGCTGCCGACCATTCGACGCCCCGGATCTGAGGTCTGGTTCAGCTACAACCCAGAGCTCGACACTGACCCCATCCAGCGCTTCGCGGATTCGCTCACCCCGGCGGATGGCATCGTCATCGATCTCAACTACCGGGATAACCCCTGGTTCAACGAGACGTTGGAAGCCGAGCGGGCCCGCGCCGAGCGCACGTTGCCCAAGGCTGACTACGAGAACATTTGGGAAGGCAAGCTCCGTCCGGCCGTGGGCGGCGCCATCTACGCCGAGGAGATCGCCGAGCTCGTTGCCAAGCGACGCTATGGCGAATTCCCGTACGACCCCTTCCACCTGGTCTACCCGGTGTTCGATCTCGGGTGGAACGACTCGATGGTGATCGGCTTCTGGCAGCGCAACGTCTCGCAGCTGCGCCTGATCGATTACCTCGAGGACGATCACCGCACGCTCGACTGGTACTCGCGAGAGCTGCGCGGCAAGCCCTACAGCTACGGCAAGGCATTCCTGCCGCACGATGGCGATCACGGTGACTATCGCTCGGATCAGGGCAGGAGCGCTAAGCAGATCCTCGAGGGACTCGGGTGGTCGGTCGAGGTGCTCCCGCAGCGCTCGATCGAGGACGGGATCCGGGAGACGCGCATGCAGCTCGCCGCCACCTTCGTCGATCGGACCAACTGCGCGAGCTGGTACGAGCACATGCGCCGCTACCGCCGCGCGATCCCAAAGACCACGCGCGAGCCCGCGGGCCCGCTTCACGACAAGCACTCGCACTGCGCAGACATGACGCGCTATGCCGTGCAGGCAGCTCCACAGATGGACGATGACACGGGCGTCAGCCTTCCACCGCTCGAGTACGGCAAGACGGGGATCGTATGAAGTCCTCCGAGCTGGCGCGTCCTCCGGTGACGGCCGCCGAAGCCGAACGAGCCGATCACGCCATCTGCCGGATCCACGGTGGCCACGTCACCGAGCCCTGGGCGCACGAAGGGCGTGTCTTCTACTGCCCGCTCGGCCGCGAGTTCTGGCGCTACACGCGCACACCGCGCGATGGCTTTCACGCGCCGATTCACTACCCCAAGTCAGGAGTGCTCTAGCATGTCAATCGCACTGACGGTGAAGGTCGACGGGCTCGTCAAGCGCATCGAGACGCTCGAGAAGGCGCTCGCCGCGAAGGTCGAGCAGGATGCCGGGGCGGTGGGTACCGACGTGAAGGCCGAGTTCGAGAAGCTGCGGGACGAGCTCGGCACCCGGGTCGCGGCCCTCGAGGAGCACGCCAAGGCTGTCGGCTCGCGCCTCAAGATCGAGTTCTGAGCGCACGCTGAGTGACTGATTCCACCGAAGCGCAGGCGAGCGGCACGGGAATGACCGACGCCGACTTGCTCGAGCTCATTGCGCGCTACGAGAAGGCCGCGCTCGGCTCCCCCCTTGCCGCCGGCGCGACAGTCGGGGACGTCACGACGGGCGCACATGGCGCGGTCACCACGCTGCAGATCGATCGCTTCAACGCGCTCAATACCTACTTCGGGCGCCCACTCGGGAACGAGATCGCCGACAGCTCGAAGGTCGTGCTCCCCGAGATGCGCGATACCATCGAGTGGATCAAGCCACAGCTGATGCGCATCTTCGCCGCTGCGAAAACCCCCTGCGTGTTCGATCCGGAGGGCCAGGACGACCTCAAGCAGGCGCAACTCGAGACCGAAGCCGTCAATCACGTCTTCATGGTCCAGAACGGGGGCTTCTGGATCATCTACGACTTCATCACCGACGCGATGATGCTGAGGAACGCCTACACGAAGGTGTGGTGGGACAGCTCCGAGCGCAAGGTGACCGAGACCTACACCGGGCTCACCCACGATGAGGTGGCGCAGCTCCTCGGCGAGGACGCCGACGAAAACATCGAGATCCTCGCGCATCGCGAGTACCCGGTGCAGATGCCCCCGGGCGCGCTGCCGCCTGCATTCGAGGACGGAGCACCGCAAGGCGTACAGCCGGGCCCCGTCCAGCAGGTCGTGCAGCAGCAGCCGCTGGCGCCAGCCCCGCAGGGGCCGTCGCCTCTCACGGTGTTCGATCTCAAGATCAGGCGCGTCACCGAAAAGGGCCGCGTGCGCGTCGAGTGCCTCTCCCCCGAAGAGGTGCTCCCGGCGAATGGGCCGAGCGTCAGTCTCGATCAGATTCCCTTCGTCGAGCACGGGCCCACCACCAAGACGCGCTCTGAGCTGATCGCGGAAGGCTACGACCCGAAAGTGGTCGCTCGCCTCGTCCCGGGCGAGCCCAATTGGATGAACCTCGATGGGCTGGCGCGCGACCAGGTGACGGACGAGTACAACACCGAGCAGCCCGAGAGCGACGCCGACAAGGCGATGCAGAAGATCGAAATCCGCGACGTCACCATCCGTGTCGATTGGGACGGCGATGGAATCGCGGAGCTGCGCCAGGTGCTCATCGCCGGCGAGGAGATCCTCTCAAACGAGGAGATCGAGGACGTTCCGATTGCGTCCGGCGTCTCGAAGCGCATGCCGCACCGGCACGTCGGCATCTCGATGTACGACGAGCTCGCGGACATCCAGGCGATCAAGAGCCAGCTTGCGCGAGAGGCCCTGAACAGCCTGCGTCTTGCCAACAATCCCAGGGTCGCGGCCGACTACAAGCGCGTCAACCTCGCCGATCTCATGACGACGCGCGCCGGCGGGGTGGTGCGTGTCAACGGGCCCGTCGCTGATTCCCTCCAGCCGTTTCAGATGCCGGCGAACCTTGTCGATCAGATCGGCCCGATGATGCAGGTGGTCGACAAGTGGCGCGAGTACCGCACCGGCGTCGGTGAGTCGACGATGATGCCGGATGCCGACAGCCTGCAGAACGTGACGGCGGCCGGCCAGCTCGCCGGCATGGCCGCCGCGGGCCTCAAGATCGAGCTCATTGCGCGCTGTCTCGCCGAGGGCCTGAAAGACACCTTCGTCAAGATCAGGAACCTCCTGGTGCGCCACCAGGATCAGCCGATGCAGTTCCGTCTGCGCGGCAAATTCGTGCAGGTCGATCCCACGACCTGGCGCTCGAGCAGAAGCGGGGTGAGCCCGAATGTCGGCCTCGGCAGCGGCAATCGCCCCGAGGCGCGTCAGAACCTGCTCTTCCTCGGCAACGCGATGAAGGAGATGGGCAGCTTCGGGCTCGTCGGTCCCAAGCAGGCCTATGCGTGGTTCCAGCGCGTCGCGATGACACTCGGCGAGGAGCAGCCCGAGCAGTTCGCGATGGACCCGGAGAGCCCCGAGTACCAGCAGTGGGTCGCGGCTCATCCACCGCAGCCGAATCCTGCGGCAATCCAGGCTCAGAGCCGTGTGCAGGCCGCGCAGATCACCGCGCAGTCGAAAGTGCAGACCGCGCAGCTCACCGAGCAGGGAGCGGCGGCGCGCGCGCAGGCCGAGATCGGACACGCTGCGATCCAGAACCACGAGGATCGAATGGTCGACATGGCCAACATCGACTCGGTGGTGGCGCAGTCGCTCCTGAAGATCCTCTCCGGGATCGTCGCAAAGCAATACCAAGGGGATCCCAATGCGAACGCGGGGCAAGTACTTCGCCAGGACCTCGCATCCCTCGAGGGCCGCGCCTGATGAGCGCGCTCGCCACCCGAACGAGTGTCCCGAGTGCGAAGGCTTCGGTACCACGCGCGAATCGCGCACGGTCATGGAGCGCGGCCCTGACGGGAAACTGCGCACCGTCTCGCTCGGCCACGGCTGCCTGCGCTGCGGCGGCATCGGCCGAGTCCCGGAGCTGACATGCAGCAGAGTGCACTGACGCCGGAGGAAGAGTCGCGCCGGGGCGATGTCGCGAAGCTCGTCCTCGAGAACGCGCTTTTCATCGAGGCGTGCAATCAGCTCGATGCCGAGCTGCGCTTGATGCGCGAGCGCGTACCGATGGCCGATCGCGACATGCACACCCGGATCATCCTGGCCGAGCAGATGCAGGCCAAGGTCCTCGACTATCTTCGCGCCGTGATGATGAGCGGTGAGTCGGCGAAGCTGCAGCTGCGCGAGCGCGAGACGCTCGCCGATCGCATCGCCTACGCCCGCGAGCACGGCCTGCGCAACGCCTTTTTCGGCACCTGAGGTACCTCCATGACCACACCCACCCAGCAAGCAGCTCCCGCTGCCCCGGGCGGTGAGTCCGCGCCTGGCGGCACGTTCGACTCGCCCGAATCACAAGCCGATGCGTTCCAGACGCTCTGGGAGCGCGGCGCATTCGCACCCACCGACGAAGGCGGTGGCGAACTGACGCCCGAGCAGCGTGCGCAGGCCGAGCGGGAGGCGCAAGGCGGCGACGCTGAGAAGCAGCAGAGCGGCGAGCAGCAACAGGGCGAGGAGGGCCAGCAGCGAGAGCAGCAGCCGGACGCCCAGCAGGCTGCGGACGAGGCCAAAGAGTACAGCTCGCTCGATGAGTACCTGACCGAGCAGAAGCTGGACCCTGCCGAGTTCATGACGCTCCCCGTCACCGTCAAGGTGGACGGCGTCGAGCGCGCGGTCCCGATCGCAGAGCTGCGCGATGCCTTCCAGCTGAAGGAGGCGAGCTACAACCGCATGAATGCGCTCGCCCAGGAGCGCACCAGTTTTCAGGGCGAGCAGACGCAGGTGCGCCAGGCGCTCGGCACGCGTATTCAGCAGACCGAGCAGCTCTTCAAGATGGCGAACGATCTGCTGAATGCCGACATCGCTGCCATCACGCCGCAGGACTGGGCAGCGATGGACGCCGGCCAGCAAGCGCTTTTGCGCCAGCAGATCAGCGAGCGCCAGCAACAGATTCAGCGTGGACTCCAGCAGGTCAACGCCGCGCGCACCCAGGAGGCCGAGCAGGCAAAACAGGGCCAGCTCCAAGCCGTAGCGGGTGAGCGCGAGAAGCTGCTGGCCATCCGGCCGGAGTGGAAAGATCCAGCCAAGTTCCGCACCGCCCTCGAGGGAATCTCGAAGGCGGGGCAATATCTTGGGTTCACTGACGCCGAGCTGCAAGGCATCACCGACCACCGGACCCTCGTGGGTCTCGACCTGGCCGCCAAGGCGCTCCAGCTCCAAGCCTCGAAACCCGCAGCACTGAGACGCGTGCGCGCGACGCCTCGCATGGCGGCCGGCGGCACGCGGCAACCGGCGAACCCCCAAGGGGAACGCTTCCGTTCTGCAACCCAGGCCTACGCACGGTCCGGCGGACGCGACGACGCAGCAGGCGCCGCGATGTTCGAGGAATACGTGCAGTAGGCCAACGCACGAGGCTCAACCGAAATGACTGTTGCAACGAATACCGCTCAGACCGTCGGGCAGGTCAACCTGCGCGAGGATCTGAGCAACAAGGTCTACATGGTGGACCCGTATAAGACCCCGGCGCTCAACATGGCGGCGAAGGCGAAGGCCGAGGCCATCTACCACGAGTGGGACACCGACTCGCTCGCAGCGCAGAACCTCGCCAACGCCCAGATCCAGGGCGATTCGGCGACCGCCGATGCGGTGGCCGCGACCGCGCGGCTCGGCAACTACACCCAGATCAGCCGCAAGGTCGTCAGTCTCGCTGGCACCCTGCAGGCGGTTCGGGCGGCCGGCGCCACCAACAAGATGGGCTATCAGCTGCTGAAGTCCACCAAGGCGCTCAAGCGCGACATGGAAGGCATCATCACGAACAACGCCGCGCGCACCGCTCCGGGTGCAACGACCGCTGCCGTGACGGCGGGCCTTCCGGCGTGGATCACCGCGAACACGGAGTTTCAGACCGGCGGCACCCCCTCGGGCGCGAACCCGACGGGTACGACGAGCGCTGGCACCGAGACCTTCGGCAACGGCACGACCGCGCGCACGGACAACAGCGCGACGAGTGCCATCACGGAAGCACAGGTGGATGCGCTCGCGCAGTCGATCTACCAGAACAGCGGCGAGTCGCCCGACTACCTCCTGGTGTCGAGCAAGAACAAGCAGCTGATCTCCAAGTTCGCCGGTCCCGGCACCCGCTTCACCCGCGTCGAGGACAAGACGCTGGCGACGTCCTTCGATGAGTACGAGACGGACTTCGGCACCATCCGCATCGTGCCGGACCTGTTCCTGGCTCGCAGCAAGGACTGCTTCGCGATCAAGAAGCCGTACCTCGCGGTCGCTTACCTGCGGCCCTTCCAGACGGTGCCGCTCGCGAAGACGGGCGATGCCGATCAGAAGATGCTCATCGTGGAGTACGCCGTCGAGATGCGCAACGAGCGCGCCTGCGGCGGCATCTTCGACACGACGGGCTGAACTTGTCCCTGGCTGAGGGCACTTAAGAGGGCCGGCGGCAACGTCGGCCCTCCTGCTTTCCGGAGGTCTCAATGTCCAGATGGACAACCGTTGCGCCCTGGCGCCCGATGCCGGGCAACCTTGGCCAGGCGCAGGCGCTCGCGAACGGCGCCAACACGAAGCTCACGAACGCGATCCCGGCGAACTGCCACGCGGTGCAGCTCTCGGCTGCGGGGGGCAACTGCATGGTGGTGGTCGGAAACAACCGCGTGTCCACCGCGACCACGGACGTGCTCGTCAAGGCCACCGACGGGCCGCAGGTCATCGGGTGCGAGCCCGGCGACACGATCCAGGCGTGGGGCCTCGCTGCCGGCGTCACGCTCTACGCCATTCCGGTCACCCACTGAGGTTTGAAGCTGTCATGAAGCGCATTTCTCGTTTTCTAGTCGCCCTGGCGGCACTCGCGATCGTAGCCCCTGCATTCGCCACGGTTCAGTACACGACCACGCATCGCAACAATGCGATGTCGGATCTCGTCACGGCCATCGGCTCGACGGGGTACCTCTTCATCGTCACCGGCTCACAGCCAGCGAACGTGGCGACGGCCGACTCTGGCACCGAACTCGCCGGGCTCCCGCTCTCTGCGACCGCAGGCACAGTTTCAGGGGGCGTGCTGACCTTCGGCGCGATCACCTCCGAGGCCGCTGTGGCAAGTGGGACCGCAGGGCACTTCCTCATCTGCACCTCGAGCGCCTTCGCCACCTGCGCGGCGGCCTCGAGCAGCACGCGCATCATCCAGGGAAGCGTCGGCACCTCCGGCACTGATCTCACATTCCCGACTGTTGCGTTCTCGAGCGGGGAAACGATCTCGGTGTCGAGCTTCACGATCACCGCGAACGGGGCGTGATGTGGGAGCGCCCAACTATGCGGCGCTGAAGGCTGCACTGGCAACCGGCGGCGCCTACGCCGGCATGACCGACGCCGAGGCGATCGCGGCGTGCAATGCCGCGACCGTCCCGCAGGCCATCGACATCCCGATCTCGGCCGTCACCGAGGCGCTGGCACTCGGCGGCCTTCTCCCGACCGTCAAGGGCTGGGCGAGCGCGCCCCCGGCGGTTGCAGGGAACGTCACCCAGGCCGCGCAGACCGCAGCGCAGACGCTCGGCCTCATGGTCGGCCCTCCGCCACTGTTCGATTCGCTGCAGATGTCGGTCCCGGCAACGGCCACGGCGATCACGGCGATGATCTCGGCGCTGGTGAGCGCGGGGCTGCTCGCCTCGACCTTCGCCGACTCCATCACCGCGCTCGGAACGCAGATGGTCTCGCAAGCGAGCCTGTGGGGCTGGCCCGGCGGCATCATTGAGAATGACCTTGTGGCTGCGAGGGCGCTCCCATGAGCGGGAAGGCTATCTGGAATGCGGCGCTCACGTATGCCGCGCAGTTCAACGCCGGGGCCGATCTCAACTCGCTCGCTGCCGGCTCCTGCGCCGTTTCGAGCACGGTCTACGACAACACCACGAACCTCTACACGGATGCTTGGGTGTCATGCTCACTGCCGACACTCGCCACGGGAGCTGGCGCGCCATCGCTGGACGTGTACCTGCTGCCGCTCAATCAGGACGGGACCACGTACGGCGACGGCACTGCAAGCGGTACGGTCGCGCCGAGCGCAGCGTATCGGGTGGGCTCGATCACCTGGGCGCCGAGTCTTGCGAGCGGCACGCAGGTGGGTTCCATTCAGCTCCCGAGCGGCCTCCCGCCCACGAAATTCAAACTCGCTGTGGTGAACAACGTCGGGAACGCCCTTGCTGCGAGCGGAAACGTAGTCGCCCTCGCGCCCGACACGCTGAACCTGAACGGGTAGCGCCATGCGGGGCGTTCGCCCGTGGACAGTTCAGCCGCCTGACGGGACGCCGATTGATTGGGACAATCCGCTCTCGACCGGGTTGCTCTACGCCTATAATGGTTCGTCCGGCTCCCCGCTCGGGTTCGACAGCACCCGCAAACGAGCCGCCGCCGTACTCGGCACGGCATACCCGCTTGCATCGTCCGCTGGCGCCATCTCGGTAGGGTGGGGAGGGGCTGGGAGCGCCGTGCTCCCTCGC
>DAIDHH010000012.1 GCA_027452045.1 Gammaproteobacteria bacterium | reverse complement strand
ACCGGACGCACATCGACCAGCGAGCCGGGCAGAAACGCCCGCACGTTGTCGATCTCCACGGTGAAGCCGCCCTTGACACGGCCGGTGATGACGCCGGTGACGATCTCGGACTTGTTGAAAGCGTCCTCGAGCCGCGTCCAGGTGCGGGCGCGCTTGGCCTTCTCACGGGACAGGCGCGTCTCGCCGGTGCCGTCCTCCACCGAATCGAGGGCGACCTCGACCTGATCGCCGGCCGCAACCTCCACCTCCCCGCGCTCGTTCTTGAACTGCTCGAGGGGAATGACGGCTTCGGACTTCAGGCCTACGTTGACGACCACCACATCGGGGGTGACATCCACGACCAGCCCGGTGAGGATCATGCCGGGGCGAATACGCTGATTGGCGAGACTTTGCTCGAAGAGCTGTGCAAAACTTTCTGTCATACCTTCACTCGCACGGCCCTTGGCGGGCTCGTGCACGTCACTGGAGCCAGTGCTTCCGCTGCGGCCCAGGTAGATGCAAACACGGCGCGCGCATCCTCATCACGCACCGACCGGAAAAATCTTCAGCGAGCCCGTAACCCGGCGCACTCGCTCTTGCGACAGCGGGGCCCGGTACGTCACGCCCAGAGCGTGCGCCGCCGGCCCAACTCGATCACGCGATCGACGACTTCCGCGATCGAAAGCCCAGTCGAGTCGATCACCTCGGCGTCTGATGCGGGGACGAGCGGGGCGACCGCCCGGCTGGAGTCCCTCGCATCGCGCTCGGCGATCTCGCGCGAAAGGGCGGAGAGGCTAGCACCGGAACCCTTTTCTTTCAACTGGTTATAGCGCCTGAGCGCCCGCTCCGAGGCGCTGGCGGTGAGAAATATCTTCAATGCCGCCTCGGGGAAGACGACCGTACCCATGTCCCGGCCGTCGGCCACCAGTCCCGGGGGCTCGGCGAAGGCGCGCTGGCGCGCGAGCAGCGCCGCGCGCACCTCGGGCCAGGCGGCCACTCGGGAAGCCCCCTGCCCCGCCTCCTCGGAACGGATCTCGCCGGTAACCTCCCGTCCATCGAGGAGGACCCGCTCCGCCTCCTGCTCCGCCCCGAACCGGATGTCCATGGACATGGCGAGGGAGGCATGACCCTGGACGTCGCTTTGCTCAAGGCCACGCTTGCGCCCGGCGAGCGCGACCAGGCGGTACAGGGCGCCGCTGTCGAGCAGATGCCAGCCCGCATGGCGGGCAACTGCCCTGCCGATGGTGCCCTTGCCCGAGCCGCTCGGGCCATCGATGGTGAGGATCGGGACGTTCACGCCGCCTCGATCGAGAGACCCGCGGCCCGCGCCAGCTCGAGAAAACCCGGGAAGGAGGTGGCGACATTGGCGACGTCGCGGACCTCGATCGGGCCGCGCGCGGCGAGCCCCGCGATCGTGAAGGCCATGGCGATACGGTGATCGCCATGGCTTTCGATGGTGCCGCCCGAAAAACCCGAGCCGCCCCGGATCCACAGGCCATCATCGAGCAGGCGGTTTTCCACCTCGAGGGTGGTCAGACCCTCGGCCATGGCCGCCAGACGATCGCTTTCCTTGACGCGCAGCTCCTGCGCCCCCCGCACCACCGTCTCTCCCTCCGCGAGCGCCGCGGCGATGAAGAAGGCCGGAAACTCGTCGATCGACAAGGGCACCAGCTCCTCGGGCACCTCGATGCCGCGCAGCCGGCTCTTGCGCACCTCTATGTCGGCAATCGGCTCGCCACGCCCATCCGGGGCGCCGTGCGGGTGCAGCCGGATATCGGCGCCCATCCGCTGCAGCATGGTCAGCAGGCCGGTTCGCGTCGGGTTCACCCCCACGTTGCGCAACAGCAGGCCACGCTCGGCGGCAAGGCAGCCCGCTACCATGAAGAACGCGGCCGAGGAGAAGTCGGCCGGCACCGTGATGGCCGTACCCTTCAGTCTCTGGCCGCCTTCGATCGAAACGCTCGGCCCTTCACGCACCACCGAGACGCCGAAGGCGCTCAGCATGCGCTCGGTGTGATCCCGCGATGGAGCGGGCTCGATCACTCGGGTACGGCCGGCGGCGCGCAGCCCGGCCAGAAGAACCGCGGATTTCACCTGGGCGCTCGCCACGGGCAACCGATATTCGATACCCCGCAGCCCGGGGGTGCCGTGAATGGTGACGGGGGGACGGCCTTCGCGAGTATCGATCCGCGCGCCCATCTGCCGAAGCGGACCGGCCACCCGTTCCATCGGCCGCCGGGTGAGCGACTCGTCGCCGACCAGCACGGAATCGAATCGCTGCGGCGCAAGCAACCCCATGAACAGGCGCATGGCCGTACCGGCATTGCCCATGTCGAGAGGCGAGGACGTCCCCCGCAGTCCCTCCACCCCCACCCCCTCGATGCGCACGCGCTCGGCCTCGGGCCGCTCGATGCGCACGCCGAGGGCGCTGAGCGCGCTCAGCGTCGAGAGGCAGTCCGCCCCAGCGAGAAATCCCGTGATCTCGGTCTGCCCTTCGGCAATCGCGCCGAGCATCAGCGACCGGTGTGAAATCGACTTGTCGCCGGGCACCGTGAGCTCGCCCGCCACCGTGCCGCCGGGTGCAACCCGGTATTGCGCCCCTTTTGCGCCCATCGTCATCACCATCACCTCAAAGAACCGCGCGCGGATAGGAGCCCAGCAGCCGAAACAGCGACGCGCGCTGCTTCAACGAGGCGAGAGCCCGGGCCACGTGCGGCTCGTCCGCGTGGCCATCGATATCGATGAAGAACACATAATCCCATTTGCGCCGGTGCGATGGACGCGACTCGATGCGGGTCATGCTGACCCGGTGGCGCGCCAGGGGCTCGAGCAGCCGGTACAGCGCACCCGG
The DNA here is from genome assembly GCA_027452045.1 of Gammaproteobacteria bacterium. Classification (GTDB taxonomy): domain Bacteria; phylum Pseudomonadota; class Gammaproteobacteria; order Steroidobacterales; family Steroidobacteraceae; genus 13-2-20CM-66-19. Next base: position 6,468 of record DAIDHH010000012.1, on the reverse strand, counting down.
CGCGTCGGTGTGCCCGACGGAAACCAGCAGCGTGGTGCGGTCCTGGCCGCTCGGGGCAAGGAGCTTGCGACCGAGGATCAGGAATCGCGTGGTGTTGTCGGCGCGGTCCTCGATCTGCGCGGCGAGCACCTTCAGCCCGTAGACCTCGGCGGCCGTCTCGCCGGCGATGGCGGCGGTGCCGCGCTCGTCGCGGGCGCGCCGGGCGGCCTCGCCATTGCTCGAGGCGGGGATCTGCTCGACCTCGGGCAGGTGCTCCTGCAGCCAGTTGCGGCATTGGGCGAGGGACTGCGGATGCGAGCAGATGCGCACGATGCGCCCGAGCGCGCTCATGTTGCCGATCAGATGATGATGGATACGCAGCTCCACCTCGCCACAGATCTTCAGCGGCGAGGTGAGAAAGCGATCGAGCGTGTGGTTGACCGTGCCCTCGGTGGAGTTCTCGATCGGCACCACGCCGAAGTCCGCGGCCGCCGACTCGACCTCCTGAAAGACCTCATCGATCGAGCCGAGGGGCAGCGCACGCACCGAGTGGCCGAAATGGGTGAGCACCGCGGTCTGGCTGAAAGTGGCTTCGGGCCCGAGGTAGGCGACCTTCAGCGGCTCCTGCTGCGCGAGACACGCCGACATGATCTCGCGAAAGAGCCGCAGCACCTCCTCATCGCGCAGCGGCCCGCGGTTGCGCTCCCGGACGCGGCGCAGCACTTCGGCCTCGCGCTCCGGGCGGTAGAAATCGATGGTCCTGCCGTCGCGGCTCTTGGAGATCCCGACCTGCTGCGCGAGGCGGGCGCGCTCGCTGAGCAGCTGCTGGATCTTCTCGTCTACCGCATCGATCCGGCCACGCACCGCGGCCAGGGCCTCGCTGGGTGGTGCGGCGCCGGCGCCTCTAGTCTTGGTCTTGGAGGGGGATTTTTGCCTGGTCATTCGGATTGGATCGAAGGTTGGCGGTTCACATGAGGTATGCCGACAGGACGCCCTCGATGGGGCGCAGCTTCTCGAGGAGACCCTCATCGGCCGCTCCGCCGAGGTCGATCAGCGTGTAGGCGAATTCGCCCCGCGATTTGTTGAGGAGGTTTTCGATGCCAAGCCCCGCCGCCGCGAGGCACGAGCAGATCTGCCCGAAGCGGCTGGGGGCGTTGCGGCTCGCGATGGCGAGGCGGGCCACTCCGGGAAGGCGGGGGAGCTGCGCCTCGGGGTAATTGACGCTGTTGCGGATGTTGCCGTTCTCCAGGAAGTCTCGCAGCTGGTCCGCGGCCATGACCGCGCAGTTGTCGGCGGCTTCCGAGGTCGATGCGCCAAGGTGCGGCAGGGTGATGACCCTGGGATGGCTCTTCAGCAGGTTGCTCGGAAAATCGCACACGTAGGCGTGCAGCCGCCCGGCATCGAGCGCGGAGACGACCTGCGGGTCCTCGACGATGCCGGGCCGCGAGAAGTTCAGCAGCACCGCCCCCTTCTGCATGAGCTTCACGCGGTACTCATTGACGAGGCCGCGGGTCTGCTCGTTGAGCGGCACGTGCACCGTGACGAAATCCGAGCGCGCGAACAGGTCATCGAGCGACAGCGCCTGCCCGACGCCCGCGGACAGCTGCCCGGCGCGCTGCACGGTGATCTTCGGATCGTAGCCGAGCACCTGCATGCCGAGCGCGGCGGCGGCGTTGGCCACCTCGACGCCGACCGCCCCGAGGCCGACCACCCCGAGGATGCGCCCCGCGAGCTCGAACCCGAAGAACGCCTGGCGGCCGCTCGCCACCTGCGCATCGATCGAGGCGTCATCGCCCTCGAGGCCGCGCGCAAAGGCCCAGGCCTGGCAGATGTTACGCGCCGCGAGAAACAGGCTGGCGAGCACGAGCTCCTTGACCGCATTTGCGTTGGCGCCGGGAGCATTGAACACCGGTACGCCGCGGGCGCTGAGGTCCTCCACCGGTATGTTGTTGACGCCCGCGCCCGCGCGGCCCACGGCGCGCACCGTATCGGCAATGACCATCCGGTGCATGTCGGCCGAGCGCACCAGGATGGCGTGCGGCCGATCGAGTCCCGAGGCGACCTCGTAGCGCTCGCGCGGCAGCCGCTCGAGCCCCCGGGCGCTGATGTGGTTTAGCGTCAGGATGCGGTATTTCATGCGCAGGAGCCCTACCCGTGACGGCGCTCGAACTCCTTCATGAAGGCGACCAGCGCCTCGACACCTTCGATCGGCATCGCGTTGTAGAGACTGGCGCGCATGCCGCCCGCCAGGCGGTGTCCCTGAAGATGCGTAAGCCCCGCCTCCTTCGCCTCGCCGAGGAAAAGCGCATCGAGTTCCGGGCGCGCGAGCGTGAACGGCACGTTCATCCGCGAGCGGCACTCCCTCGCCACCGGGTTGCGATAGAACGCCGAGGAATCGATGGCTCCGTAGAGGAGTGCGGCCTTGGCGCGATTGCGCGCCTCCATCGCCGCGAGCCCGCCCTGCCTCTCGAGCCAATCGAACACGAGTCCGGCCATGTACCACGCGAAAGTGGGCGGGGTGTTCAGCATCGAGCCGTGGGCGGCCATCTGCGTGTAATCGAGGATTGCCGGGACGCCGGGCCTCGCCCTGCCGAGCAGATCCTTGCGGACGATGACGATCGTGAGTCCAGCGGGTCCGATGTTCTTCTGCGCACCGGCGTAGATCAGCGCGAAGCGCCCGACCTCGATCGGACACGAGAGGATGTCGGAGGACATGTCGGCCACCAGGGGCCGGGAGACTTCGGGTACGTACGGAAACTGCACGCCACCGATCGTCTCGTTGGTCGTGTAATGCACGTATGCGGCATCGGCACTCAGGCGCAGCGCGTCCTCGCCCGGCACGGTGGTGTATCCGGACTCGCGCTCGTCTGCGGCGATGTTGACCTTCACCCCCAGCCGGCCGGCCTCCTCGATCGCCTTCGCCGACCACGTGCCGGTATTCAGGTAATCCGCCGCGGCGCCCGCGGCGGTGAGATTGAGCGGGATGGCGGCGAACTGCGCCGTGGCGCCGCCCTGGAGAAAGAGCACCTCGTAGCCGCTCGGAATGGCGAGCAGCGCTCGCAGGCGCGCCTGCGAGCGCTCCGCGAGCGCCACGAAGGCCTTGCTTCGATGGCTCACCTCCATCACCGACATGCCGCTGCCCTGCCAGTCGGTGAGCTCCTCACGGGCCTGCTCGAGAACTTCCAGCGGCAGCGCCGCGGGACCGGCGGAGAAATTGTAGACGCGCACCAGGAGGCCGCCTCACCTCGAGAATCGGGGGAGAGGCGATAGTATCAAGCAGCGCAATCGGCTTGAGAACTTTTGGCCATCACGGCCTGCCCGGCGGCGCGAACCGGGCTAGGGGCCCGGATCGGCATCCGGTGCCGGCGCCTCGTTCCCGTCGGCGGATTGTCCGACCGCGCCCTCGCCCTCCTCGGGGCCCTCCAGGCTCTCCAGCCGCTCGATCCCGACCAGGCGCTCGCCCTCATCGAGGCGCATCAGCCGCACCCCCTGGGTGTTGCGCCCGAGCACGGAGATCTCGTCGACGGGCGTGCGCACCAGTGTGCCGCTCGAGCTGATCAGCATGATCTCCTGGCCGGGCAACACCTGCAGCGCCGCCACCGCGGCGCCGTTGCGCTCGGTGGTCTGCAGAGCGATCACGCCCTGGCCGCCGCGCCCCTGGCGCGGAAAGTCCTCGATCGGAGTACGCTTGCCATAGCCTGCGGCGGACGCCGTGAGCACATTGCCCTCCGCCACCACGATGAGCGCAATGACCTCCTGGTCCTCTGCGAGCCGGATGCCCCGCACCCCGGTGGCATCGCGTCCCATGGCGCGCACCTCCTCCTCGTGGAAGCGGATGGCTTTGCCGCCGCTCGAGACGAGAATCACCTCGCGCTCGCCATCGGTGATCGCCACACCCACCAGACGGTCGTTGTCGTGCAGATCGACCGCGATGATGCCGCTCGCGCGCGGACGCGAGAAGGCGCTGAGCGGGGTCTTCTTCACCGTACCCTGGCTGGTGGCCATGAACACGTAGTGCTGCTCGTCGTACTGCTTGACCGGCAGGAGGGCGTTGATCTTCTCGCCCTGCTCGAGCGGCAAGAGGTTCACCATGGGCTTGCCCGCGGAGGTGCGGCCGGCCTGCGGCAGCTCGTAGACCTTCAGCCAGTACACCTTGCCGCGGTTGGAGAAGCAGAGCACCGTGTCATGGGTATGGGCGACGAAGAGCTTCTCCACGAAGTCCTCGTCCTTGACCGCGGTGGCGGCCTTGCCCCGTCCGCCGCGCCGCTGGGTCTGGTATTCAGTGAGCGGCTGGCACTTGGCGTAGCCGCCGTGGGAGAGCGTGACCACCACGTCCTGCGGCTCGATCAGGTCCTCGGTGGTGAGGTTGAGCTGGTCGCGGTTGATCTCGGTGCGCCGCGCATCGCCGTAATTCTCGCGGATCTCGCTGAGCTCCTCGCGGATCACCTGGGTGAGCCGCTCGGGACGGGCGAGGATGTCGGTGAGATCGGCGATGCGCGCGAGCAGCTCCTGGTACTCGCCGATGATCTTGTCCTGCTCGAGACCGGTGAGGCGGTGCAGGCGCATGTCGAGAATCGCCTGCGCCTGGGCTTCCGAGAGCCGATAGCCTGCCTCGAGCAGCCCGGTCCCTTCGGGCAGTCCGCCCGGCCGGGTCGAGACCGCTCCGGCCCGCTCGAGAAGCCCCGTGACCGATCCCGGCCGCCAGATGCGCTCCATCAGGCCCGCGCGCGCCTGCGCCGGCGAGGCGGCGGCCCGGATGAGGGCGATCACCTCGTCGATGTTGGCGAGCGCGACCGCGAGGCCCTCGAGGATGTGGGCACGCTCGCGCGCCTTGGCGAGATCGAAAATGGTGCGGCGGGTGACGACCTCGCGGCGGTGCCGCAGGAACGCCTCCAGCATCCCCTTGAGCGACATCAGCTTCGGCTGCCCGTCCTCGAGCGCCACCATGTTGATGCCGAAGACCGTCTCCATCGGGGTCTGCGCATACAGATTGTTGAGCACAACCTCGGCGATCTCGCCGCGCTTGAGCTCGATCACGATGCGCATCCCGTCCTTGTCCGACTCGTCCCTCAGGCCATCGCCGGCGATGCCCTCGATCTGCTTCTCGCGCACGAGCTGCGCGATACGCTCGATCAGGCGCGCCTTGTTGACCTGGTAGGGGAGCTCGGTCACCACGATCGCCTGACGGTCGCCGCGCCCGATCTCCTCGATCCCGGCGCGCGCGCGCACCGACAGGCGCCCGCGCCCGGTACGGTACGCGGTGGCGATCTCCTGCGCGCCGTTGATGATGCCGCCGGTCGGGAAATCCGGCCCCGGCACGTGCTGCATCAGCGCCCCGAGCGACAATTCCGGGTCATCGAGCAGCGCCAGGCAGGCGTTGACGATCTCCCCGAGGTTGTGCGGCGGAATGTTGGTGGCCATGCCGACCGCGATGCCCGTCTGCCCGTTGACCAGCAGGTTCGGAATGCGCGTCGGCAGCACCGAGGGCTCGAGCTCGGACTCGTCGTAGTTCGGCGTGAAATCGACGGTTTCCTTGTCGATGTCCGCGAGCAGCTCGTGCGCCAGGCGCGACATGCGCACCTCGGTGTAGCGCATGGCTGCGGGCGTGTCGCCGTCGACCGAGCCGAAATTCCCCTGGCCATCGACCAGCAGGTAGCGCATGGAGAACGGCTGCGCCATGCGCACGATGGTGTCGTAGACGGCAGTGTCGCCGTGCGGATGGTACTTGCCGATCACATCGCCGACGACGCGCGCGGATTTCTTGTAGGGCTTGTTCCAGTCGTTGCCGAGCTCGCGCATCGCAAAGAGCACGCGCCGGTGCACGGGTTTCAGACCATCGCGAACATCGGGCAGCGCGCGCCCGACGATCACGCTCATGGCATAGTCGAGGTAGGACTGCCGCATCTCCTCTTCGAGGCTGACCGGCAGGACTTCGCGTGCGATCTCGGACATCGGCTCTCGGGGCGTGCCAAAAGCGCAATGTTAGCACGGAGCGCACGCTCGGCGCTGCGTCAGGGTCGATTTGCGCGGCCGTTCGCGCGCACCCGTCTTTGTCGACATCACGCGCACCGCGCAGCGGGGCGTTCGGCGGCAAGCCGATCGCCTTGCGGTGCGTTTGGCGCGCTGCTTGCGATCGGGCGGGTGGATTGATACGGTGCGCATCGACTGCACCGCAGTCGGCCGGGAAGGCCGCCCTCGAGCGCATCCGCAGGCAGCGCAGTCAAGACGAGATCACCCCGGGGTTCGTATGGCAACCGCAACTCATCCTTCCGCAGCCGAGGCGATTCCCAATGCCGAGCAGGCCGAGATCTCCAAGTTCGATGCGCTCTCGGAGCGCTTCTGGGATGAGCACGGGCACTTCCGTCCGCTGCACCTGCTGAACCCCGTGCGGCTGCGCTTCGTGGCGCAGCGCTGCAGCCTCTCGGGCGCGCGGGCGCTCGATGTCGGTTGCGGAGGCGGTCTGCTCGCCGAGGCGCTCGCCCGCGAGGG
>DAIDHH010000011.1 GCA_027452045.1 Gammaproteobacteria bacterium | reverse complement strand
ACTCGAGTGCACGATCACGGCGGATAGCGGCGGAGCAGCGTAGGCAGTCGGCATGCCGCGCGTTGGAACACCGAAAGTCGCAGGAAATGCATACTTTGCCCCGTGCAGCACGAATTCCTTCAGTGCGGCTTTCGAGACCCTTAGTTGGCTGTCTACCTGGTAAGCCAGTCGGGCCGCGATCGCTCGCTGCACGCTTCCGTGGACTTCTGAGGCGGACATCGACAGTTCCGCCGCCAGTTCGGCGAAGCTACGCCGCTGATCGCCCAGGAGCAGCAGCTTCAGAAGGACGACGAGATCCTGGGGCTTGAGGACGGCCTGTGAGTTAATGGAACGTTTCATGGACATTCGTTATTCGAGATTCGCAAACAGCGAATGTACTCGCATTCCAGGTCCGGCTCAACCGAGGATCAGCGGGACGTCGCTGTCAGTCCTGCGGGAGATTTGCGGGAATCAGTCGTGCTCAGTTGTGCTTCGTCGTGACAAATGCAACGGACGTCACGCGGATAAGGCATTGAATGTAAATGCTATTTCAAGCTGAGCAGCAGGCTCATAATGCCAGGGTCGAGGGTTCGGGTCCCTCCCTTTCCACCCGCATTCGCGGGGGCCTGCTTCGGCGCTAATTGTCGATTGCGAGCGAGTAACTGGTGCTGCGGCCACCGGCGGGACCTTTGCGCAGCGCGCCCCGCTCGACCAGATCCATGATGTCGCGGTAAGCAGTGTCCTGTGAGCTCTTGGTCAGTTTGGCCCATTTCGAGGTCGTGAGCTTTCCCTCGAAGCCGTCAAGAAGCTGGTTCAGCACCTTCACTTGCCGTGCGTTCAGTCGCTGTTGTGCGAAGCGTTCCCAGAAATGCGCCTTCTGTAAGACGGCGCGCAGCGTGTCTTGCGAGCTTTCGATCGCACGCCTCAGGCAGGAGAGAAACCATTCCTGCCATGGCGTAACGTCGAGCGTGCCCTTCTGCGTATGCTCGAGCATCATGTAATAGTCGGCGCGCTCGCGGCGAATCTGTCCTGACAGGCTGTAGAAACGCTGGTTGCTCCGTTCGGTACGGGCGAGCGCCATATCGGCAATCGCGCGCGCGATGCGCCCGTTGCCGTCTTCAAATGGATGGACGGTAACGAACCACAGATGTGCGAGCCCCGCGACCAGCAGCGGATCGGCACCGCCAGGAGATTCGAACCATCGCAGGAAGCGATTCATTTCTTCCGGGACCCGCGCAGCGGGCGGCACTTCGTAATGCACTCTCTGCCGCCCGATCGGGCCCGAGACGACCTGCATCGGCCCGATGTTGTCATCGCGCCACGTGCCGACCGTAATTCTTTGCATGCCGCTGCGGCCCGTCGGGAAGAGTGCGGCGTGCCAGTCGAACAATCGGTCCGCCGTCAGGGGCCGCACGTAATGAGTCGTCGCGTCCAGCATCATTTCGACAACACCCTCGACATCGCGATCGACCGGCGTCAGCCCGCCAATGTCCATGCCGAGCCGCCGTGCTATCGAGGATCTAACTTGATCAGCATCGAGTTTCTGGCCTTCGATCTCGCTCGAGCGGACCACGTCCTCGGTCAGGGTGCTCAGCTGCGCCTCGCGGCGAAGATCGAATCCGAGGCTCTGCATTCTGCCGAGCAGACGGCCTTGTTCGCGGGATACCTGCGCGAGCGAGGTGGCAAGGTGTCCGCAGTCCCAGGTGAGGTCAGGCCAGTCTCTGAGCTCCCAGATATACACTTAAGCTCCGCTTATAATGCGGAGATTATGCTGCCTATCCTCCGCGGCGGCAAGTTTAATCTCCGCGAGCAATGCGGATATTAGGATCGTATTCTCCGCACGCGGAGACAGAAGATTGCGGGAATCTTGCGGGAACCGGTCGTGCTCGGTGGTGCTTCGTCGTGCCAATCGCAACGGTGCGTCCGTTGGCAAGTTTTTGAATATAAAGCCTGTCTCGAGCGGAGCAGCGAGCTCATCATGCCGGGGTCGAGGGTTCGCGTCCCTCTCCCTCGATCAATGAAATCAATGAGAAGCCGCGGAGTACCTGGAAGTCAAATTCTTCAATAAGGACCCTATAAACCTAGACTTGGTCTAAAACAGGCAGTTGGTACTCCTGCATCTGGCGCGTCTAGTGGTGTCGTCCCCGGCGAGGGTTCTTCGCGGCGTCACGATATCAAGCTCAGTGGCCTCGCCGATGTCGTGCTCGGCGGCGCCCTCAGCGGCGTCCTCAGCGGCGTCCTCAGTGTGGTAGCCGCCGTTACCACGATACAACGACTTGAGTGATACTCCTCGTGAAGTCGGGCAGTGTCCTTGCGGAGCTGGCCCGGCTTCTGGCCTCCTTGCCGTATTCTGGCTCCTTTCCAGGAGCGAAATGGGCTCCCACGATAGGGATGCCACCCTGCGCGATAGTTGCGGAGATGACTATTGTCAGTTTCGCGAGGTGTGCGTACTAATGATAGGAGTGGTGCTGGTCAATCACGGTTTGCAATGCGCGCCGATTCACGCGGGCCCAGTCCGCGTTTTGCTTGAGATCGGTCACCGCATTCTTGATTGAGCACTGGTTCGCAATACATCGATCAGGGACTGGCGGGTCCTTTGCAGAGCAGAAGAATGCGAGGCTTATGCCTTCGAGCACCTGGCGAAATGAGCTCCGTGAAGTCACTGTGTGGCCGCACATGTAGAGCTTGTACGAAGAAATATTCAGATTGATCGCTGTGAACGAGATCGCCGAAACTGCGATGTGGTGCGTATCAGTGCCGTCCATCGATTACAGCGAAAGCGTGTTGGGGGAGAAGTGACAACAACTGATGGGCAGACTCCAGGGCGTCGCAGCATGCGCATCGGCGCTTGGCTATGGTGCGGCGCTATTGCCCAGATGATTGCAGTCAGTCTCGCCTGCGCAAATCAGAACGGTGCGATGGGGAATTCCAGCTCAGGCGGGGCAATGGAGACTGTGTCGCAGCCAATCGCGCAGCTCGAAGGAGTCGTGGTCACAGCCCAGAAGCGCAAGCAGCGGTTGCAGAAAGTGCCCATTTCCATCACGGTTCTGAGCGGAACGGCATTGGATGCCGCTACCAGTCAAGGAATCTCCCAGATACTCAATGCCGTCCCTGGAGTTGCCACGATGAAGTCCTATCAGGGAGGAGGCACGCTCGTGATGATGCGCGGCGTGAGCGCGGGGGAGGCAATGCTAAATGGCGCGGGCACGGTGGCGTACTACGTTGACTCCATGCCCTTTGGGCTGGTGAAGGAGGCCATAGCCCCCGATGAGGACGCCTACGATTTGCAGCGGATAGAGGTTCTGAGGGGCCCTCAGGGCACGTTGTACGGGGCGAATGCGCTGAACGGAGTGGTGCGCATCCTGACGAATGACGCGAACCTGCACGAGTACCTGATCAAGGGAAGAGTCTCGGGGTCGAGTACTGATGGTGGCGGTGGTAATTATCGCGCGGATATGGCTCTCAATGTGCCGCTAATCAAAGACAAGCTGGCTGCGCGAGCGGTTGTAGGATATCAAAATGAGAGCGGGTGGATAAATACCACACTCAAGCACAACTTCAACGATGCACGTCTGCGGAATCTTCGGCTCAAGGTCAATGCCCGGCCGACGGAGGCGCTGTCGGTTGCTCTCTCGGTGTGGAATTCCAGAGACGACTACGGCGGGCCATCTACGGGGGATGCTCCACGGTTCAACTCGACGCGTTTCCCGGAACCCATTCACAATGGATATACCACAACGGGCCTCAAGGTGGCCTATCAGGCCGCGGCTCTCTCAATCACGAGTACGACGAGCTATCTTGACTATTCGAGCAATAGCAATCTCGATTTCACGCCGTTCGAGGGTTTGGCGACTGAGTTAGGAACCAGCCTGGGTTCCCGGGTGTTCGCGGAAGAGGTGCAAGCGGTCTCTTCCGATGAGGGACCGTGGCGTTGGCTGATTGGTAACATGTATCGCAAGGCTACGGAGAATCTGGCGCAGGACATACCGCAGTTCGCCTTTGGTCTTCACTATATTGATGAATCGAAATCGGACGCAGTCTACGGAGAGTTAACCCGTCTTCTTTTTGACGGGAGACTCGAGTTGACGGCGGGGCTTAGGTACTTTCACGACGACATATCGCAGAACGACCAGACGGGAACGAATGCGCCAGTCGTGCCCGGCGCCAGCACGGCGGCAGCCACTACGCCCCGCGCAGTGGTTGCCTGGCACCCACGACGAAGTTTGATGGTCTATGCCTCGTATTCCGAGGGCTTCCGCAGCGGTTTTCCGCAGAATGCGCCCTCCGCGGTGCTGCCGTCCACGGAACCCGATGTACTGAAGAACTACGAGGTAGGCTCAAAAGGCAATTTCCTTGCCGGTCGGCTCGTTTTGGACTTGTCTGTCTATTACATGGAATGGCGGCGTGTGCAGCAGAACGTTACTGTCACCGTAAACGGACTCCCTTTTGCGGGAACGATAAACGGCCATTCCGCCAGCGGGAAGGGCGTGGATCTGGATGCGACGATCGCGCCGGTCGACCGACTGACTTTCAGCGGGACCTTCAGCTGGAATGACCTGCACATGGACCGGAACGTTTACTCAGGCGGAGCGCTGCTCTTTCCGCAGGGAGGGCGTCTGAATTTTTCCGCCGAATATACAGCCAGCGCTGCCGTCGACTATACGATACCCCTGGGTGCAGGCGGCTTCACCGGACACATTTCGCTTGGGGGTAACTATGTCTCGAGTCTGGATAACACGGTCCAGCTCGGTTCTGCGGTGGTCACGGGTCGCGGTGATCCGCTGCTTTCGTCCAGGGCAAGTCTATCGCTCGCGTTCAGACAGCGGTGGACGGCAACTCTTTTCGTGGACAACCTTAACAACTATCAAAAGGCGCCGATTCCGGGCTATGGCGCATTCACGGAATATTTGGGCCGGATCCGTCCGAGGACCGTCGGACTACAACTTTCGTGTCGTTACTGACGAGCGCGCCGGAAGAGCAAGGAGAGGCATCTCCCTCGCCATGTCCGCGCCGGGTGCGGTTGCTCGAGGAATCCGGTGACATCCGGGCACGCTCAAGGAGGTCTGGAACCTCAAGACCGAAATGCCCATGCAGAAGGTCAGGTAGATCTCCAAGATCCTGATTTGAATCCAGAGCCGAAGCGCCTCGATTCTGGCGGAGTGTCGGACATCGAGGAACCGAAGCGGCGGGTCCGTGGTTGCGGCGGCGCCCGGTGCCAAGCCCGCATCAGCCGCGCACGGATGACCTGGCTGGCTGCTTTGCGGCAAAGTCGTTGTGCTCGCGCAACGCATCGGCACTCTTGACCGGAGAGGCGGCGCGACTATGATGACTCGCGCCTGCGTAAGAACAGGGCGTCCTGGGGAGGCCGCTGGAACGCATGGAATGCCGGTAAATCGGTGAAAACACTGGTGCGAAGCACCGGGCGTTCAATCGCCGGTGAATGTCGCCCGGCAAATCGCCGTGCCCGAATACCAATAAGCGCTCAATGGGGGACAGATCCATGCACACACTCGCGCACATCTCGAGGTCGGCTGCGGCCGCTCTGATCGTCGGAGGTCTGATAACGGCCCAGGCATCGGCCGCGCAGCCAGGGGGACTGAACGCCAATCCCTATGCTCCGAGCTTCCAGCACCCCTATCGCCATGGCGCGGTGCCCACCCGGGAGGTGGCCAGTCTGATCGCACAGTGGGCCAAGGTGCACGGCGCTCACGGCAAGGGAGGCGCATCGGACATTCTCGCGTACGGCGGCGGCACCAGCGGCATCGGTGTCGTGAGCGGCACGCCGCGCGTGTACCTGGTCTTCTGGGGGAGCCAGTGGCAGACCTCGAGCGGGGATCCCGACGGGGCGGCGCATTATCTGACCAACCTGTTCACTGGCATCGGCACCGGCGGCGAGCTGTGGTCCGGCACCATGACCCAGTACTGTGACGGGAGCGGCGTCGCCCAAGGGATGACCTCCTGCCCGAGCGCAGGTGCGGTGCAGGTCGGCTATCCGACGGGCGGCGCCCTCGCGGGTGTGTGGTACGACTCGGGGAGCCCGGCGCCGAGTCGCGCCAAGACCAGCCAGATCGCCGCCGAAGCGGTTGCTGCCGCGGCACATTTCGGCAACACCACCGCCTCATCCAATCGCTACGTCATGTATCTCGTGGTGTCCCCATCGGGAACCAGTCCCGATGGCTTCGGCCACGCGAGTTTCTGCGCCTGGCATGATTACACGACCTCCTCATATGGCCCCATTGCCTATACCAACATGCCGTACGTGGATGATCTCGGGACCAGCTGCGGACAGAACTTCGTCAACCCCGGGCCTGCCGGGGTCAACGACGGCTTCTCGATCGTGGCCGGGCACGAATACGCCGAGACGCTCACCGACATGCTGCCCTCGGGCGGCTGGACCAATCCCAGCACTGGCGAGGAGAATGGTGACGAGTGCGCCTGGATCAGTCCGGGACAGCCGGGGGGCGCGGCGGATGTCAGCATGGGCAATGGCGCCTACGCCATGCAGAGCACCTGGTCGAACGACACCAATGCGTGCGACATATCGCACGAAATCGTCTATTGAGAAGCGCTGGATCGGGGCTCCTGCCCCGCCCGGCGCGGTTTGGGCAAAAGGCGCGGCTTTCCCCCAAAACCCGGCCACCTGCGGGTGGCCGGTTACATTCCCGTATCTGCTACCCTGTCCGCCCGCTGCATGACTCGCGGCCGAGCGTCGGTCGATCGGGTACTACCGAGGCGCCTGCGCGCCTCAGGCGCGCTGCCGGTATTCGGCGATGGAGATGATCTGCTGAGCCTGGCGGTCCCAGAGGATGCATTTCAGTGCGCCGAGGACTTCGCCGAGCCTCACGCGAGTGACGCGTGAAAACAGGTGCGCATACTCCTCATGGCATTTCACCAGGCGGTAGCCCGGGATGCTGGCCGACAGATGGTGTATGTGGTGGTAGCCGATATTGACGGTGCACCAGTTGAGCCAGCGCGGCAGCACCAGGAAGCTCGTGCCTTCGATCGCGCCGGCGTCAGGGTCCCAATGTTCGGTGTCGCTCGCGTAGGCGTGCCGGAAGTTGTGCTGTACCGTGAACAGCACGATGCCCGCGCCGCCGGCGATCGACAGGCTGAGAACGTAGATCGAGAAGAACTGCGCCGCGCCGCACAGGCCGCACATTATCGCCCAGGCGCTCAACAGCGCGACGTTGTTCCACAGCATGTGCCGATATTCTCTTGCCGTCTTCCAGTGGCGGGCCCGGTAGGCCGCGGCATGAGCTCGTAGCGAGAGGGCCGGCTCGGCGATCTTGCGCCTGATGGTGTGAATCAGCAGGCCAATGCTGCCGCGCAGCCAGGTGAAGCGGGGATTGAAGATGAGGTAGACGAAGCCTGCGAGAGGCGCGCCGAGCACACTGCACTTGTACCGGTACATGCGCTGCCGGGCAGGGGTGAGGGCCGCGTACTCGTCGACGGAGAGTGTCGCGTAGGGGCCGCGGTATTTCTCCCAGTTGCCGTTGTGAGCGTGGTGGTAATTGTGATGCTGCGCCCAGACGTACTGGGGCATGCCGGAGATGACGCCGAGGAGAAAGCCAGTGGCGCGGTTGAGCCTGCGGCTGCGAAACAAGCTCCCGTGGCCGCACTCGTGCATCAGGCCGAAGGCGCGGACATTCAGCAGGATGATGAGGGGCAACGGGAGCGCGACCAGCCAGACAGATATGCCGGCCAGGCGGATTGCAGCCCACCAAAGCAGCGCGAACGGAATCAGGGTCGCGAGAACCTGGGTGAGGCCCTGCAGATCATCGGATACGGCATATTGGCTGATCATGGCGCACTTCTGGCGCCTCACGCATTCAATCGAATCCACGGAATACCCCCAACGTGTCTCGAATTTGTGTTTCTGCAAGGGTGACGAGCCCGATTCGCGCGGTCGCGCGGCGGATCGTAATGCTTCGTCATGGCCGCTGTGGCGCGGCTCTCACGTAAATTGATGCGCGCGGCGTGCGTGATGCACGTCGGATGCCGGGCGCAGTCGCCGATGCGTATGCTCTGGAGAACCCGCGTCCACTGGCGAGGGTTCGGGGCGAGGTCCGTTGAGGCGTCTGTGGTGTGCCGGCGAGCGATGATCGTTCCCTGAGGGCGGGAACGGTCAGGCGTCACGGACGGAAGGGAGCCATTCTGGCGCTTTGGACGTGGCGATGAGGTCTTGCTCTGCGATGCTCGATGCTGAGCGCGCATGCCCCGCCTGGCGCGGTCGCTTGCGCCCGCGCCATTCCGCCCCCGCGAACTTCCTCGGCCCCATTGCGTGATACATACCCGCAGTGGCCAAGGACGCCTCCGCCTCTCTTGGGATGCCGCTGTCGCGGTGGGCGTTTGAGGCGACTGCACGGCCGCTTACGCGGCCGTGCAGCTCTTGCTCAGTATCGACGCGGGCCGCCGCGGTGACCGCCGCCGCCCGAGCGCTCCTGCGCTTCGTTCACCTTCAGCGGGCGTCCGCCGAAATCAGTGCCGTCCAATGCCTGAATGGCTCGCGCCGCATCCGCATTCGACATCTCGACGAACCCGAATCCACGCGGACGACCGGTGTCGCGATCGGTGATCAGCGATACCTTCTCCACCGTGCCGTGATTGGAGAACAAGGCGCGAACGGACTCGTCAGTCGCCGTAAAGGGAAGATTTCCAACGTATAATTTTGTCACTGCAGCTCTCACTAGAACGCAAATCGATGCCGCGGGTGCAACCCGCTCCCACTGTGGTTCGTCGAGCTTTGCAGGAATGGAGTCAGGGCAGACTGGCCGAAAATGCGCGCCAGGGCCATGGCAGACAAGCCGAAAGGTCACGAGCCAGCGCCGCAGACTACAGGACATCGAGCGGGGTTGCCAGACTTTCGTGCGGACGCGCCGCGCGCCATATCGCGCTGCCGCGCGCCTGTGCGGCAGGTGCCCCCGAGGGATTCCCGGGCGGTGAGCTGCCCCCGGGGATGGCCTTTCCCGCGGATCCCCGAGGGCGGGCCGCCCGTTACGCGACCAGCGGATGTGCCGCCAGGTACTCCTCGAAGGTCCCGGTGAAATCCTCGATGGTCCCATCGGCCTTCAGCTCGATGATTCGCGTGGCAAGGCCGCTGACGAACTCGCGGTCGTGGGACACGAAGATCAGCGTTCCGGGATACAGCTCGAGCGCGGTCTGCAGGGACTCGATGGTTTCCATGTCCATGTGGTTCGTGGGCTCGTCCATGACCAGCACGTTCGGCCGGGTCAGCATCAGCTTGCCGTAGATCATCCGGCCCCTTTCGCCCCCGGACAGCACCTTGACCGATTTCTTCACCTCATCGCCCGAGAAGAGCAGGCGGCCGAGGGTGGCGCGCACGATCAGGTCATCGTCCGCCTTGCCCGTCCACTCGGACATCCACGTGAACAGGTCGACTTTCTCCGCGAAGTCCGCTTGGGAGTCCTGCGGCATGTAGCCGGGCTCGGCGTTCTCGACCCAGAGGATCTCGCCCGCGGTGGGCTTCAGTTCGCCGATCAGGCAGCGTGCAAGGGTCGTCTTGCCCACCCCGTTCGCGCCGATGATCGCGATCCGCTCGCCGGCGCGGACATTGAAGCTGACCTTCCTGAGGACGTCGCGTTCGGCGCCAGGATACCGGAACGACAGACCTTCCACGGAAACCGCGGAGTGGTACAGCTTCTTGCGCTGTTCGAAGCGGATATAGGGATTTTGCCGTGAAGATGGCCGAACTTCTTCCAGTTTGATCTTCTCGAGCTCCCGGCGGCGCGAGGTTGCCTGGCGTGCCTTCGAGGCATTGGCGGAGAAGCGGCGCACGAATTCCTGCAGGTCCGAGATGCGCTCCTGCGCCTTGGCATTGGCCGCTTCCACTCGCTGGCGTGCCTGGAGCGAGGCCAGCATGAAGTCATCGTAGTTGCCCGGATAGACCTTGAGCTGCTGGTAATCGAGGTCGGCGACGTGCGTGCAGACCTGGTTCAAAAAGCGCCGGTCGTGACTGATGATGACCATCGTGGCGTCATAGTCGTTCAGCACGCCCTCGAGCCAGCGGATCGAGTGGATGTCGAGATTGTTCGTCGGCTCATCGAGCAGCAGCACGTCGGGTTTCGAGAACAAGGCCTGCGCCAGCAGGACCCGCAGCTTCAATCCGGGCGCCACCTCGCGCATCGGCCGCTCGTGCAGCGCCTCGGCGATGCCGATGTCGCTCAGGATGCTTCCGGCGCGCGCCTCGGCGTCATATCCGCCGTACTCGCCGTATTTCACCTCCAGCTCAGCCGCCTTCATGTAGTCCGCGTCCGAGGCATTGGGGTCGGCGTAGATGCGGTCCCGCTCCTGCATGGCGCGCCACATCTCGACGTGGCCCTGCATCACCACATCGAGCACCCGCTCGTCTTCGTACGCGAATTGGTTCTGTTTGAGCGTGCCGAGGCGTCTGCCCGGCTGCAGCACGACGTCGCCCGCGCTTTGCTCGAGCTCGCCGCTCAGGATCTTCATGAGCGTCGATTTGCCGCAGCCGTTGGCTCCGATCAGGCCGTAGCGATTGCCATCGGCGAATTTGACGGTGACCTGCTCGAACAGCGGCTTGGCCCCGAACTGCATCATGACGTTGAATGTGGAAAGCATATCGATCCGTTCAAATGGCGCAGCGCCGGCTGCGCCCTGGCCTCGGATGGCTGGCCTTCCGTAGGCGGTTCGGGGGCGGCCGGTGCGCAGTGGGGCGCCACGATCGTGACGCCATGCCCCGTCCTGGCGGGGCAGAGGCGGCCGCAAATAGCGTGGGTGCCGGGGTGCCGCCCGGGGGCAGGCCCGCGGCGGGCCGCGCAGTCTAGCCGATGGGTGGATGGTGCGCAACGCGCCGGAGCAGAGCGTGCGGCCTCGCCACGGCCGTCAGGGCTGCAAGCCCTCATCGTCGGGCGGCGTTCAGTGCATCGTGCGCAGTGCGGCTCGCGCCGTGGCGGGCGCCAGGGTGAGCGGGCTCTGCAGGGCCTGCTCGAGCCGTCCCAGTGCCCGCTGCGCGCGTACCTGCGCGGCGAGCCGATTCTCGAGGCCCGCATCGCAGGCCAGGTGAGCGTTCGCCAGATCGAGCGGTTGCAGCTCCCCGGCACGCACCCGTGCTTCGACGGAGCTCACCTGGCGCTCGAGAGCGCGGAGCAGGGAGTTGGCCGTCGCCAGCTGCGCGCGGGCCGAGTCGTAGGCGGCGAGTGAACCGTCGATCCGGGTGAGGGCGGCCGTCTGGACCGTGAGGAAATGGGCGGCGGCGAGTGCGCGCTGCGCGCGGGCCTCGGCGATCGGGCCCTGATTGTCGTTGAGCACGGGCAGGGGCAGGGACAGGCCGAGCTTCCATTGCCGGTCGCCAGCGAGCTGTGCATTCCAGGCAAAGCCGGGCCCGAGGTGAATATCCGGCCACTGGCGCGCGATCTGAAGCTGCAGGGCCGACTGGCTGGCAGCGTAACGCTCGAGCGCGGCCCGGACATCGGCACGCTCGAGCAATGCCTGCCGCCTCACCTCGGGCCGGGTGAGCGCCGTGGGGAGATTCCCCAGGTCGAACGAGAATCTCGCGTTCTCGAGGGCGCTGAGTGGCACCCCGAGGGCCCCTGCAAGGGCGATGCGCGCCTGCCGGGTGCGGGCGGCCGCCGCCTGCCGGGCAAGAGTCGCGCGATCCAACGCGATTTGTGCCGCCGCCACATCGTAACTCGAGACATTTCCGGCGCTCAACTGGCGGCTGAGCAGGCGAACGACTTTCCGCCGCGCCGATACTTCCCGCGCAAGCAGCGAGTCGGACCGGCGTGACGCATAGAGCGTCAGGAGCGAGTCTCGAAGGCGGCTGCGCACCTGCCACACGATGCCTACGAGGTCCCAGCGGGCGGCCGCGGCGAGATGACGGGCTTGCGCGAGGCGGTCGCCGCGTCTGCCGGCCGTTTCGATGGGCCAATCGAGCGAGAGCGGCACGATCCAAGGGTGTATCGCCCCTGGAACACCGCTGTCATAGGCGGGGGTCAGGGAGAGCGATGGATTGGGGCGCTCGCCCGCGGTGACCCGGGCGGCCTGTGCGGCAAGGAGTTGGTCACGCGCTTCCGCCAGGGCCGGCTGGTAATAGAGCGCGGTCAGCGTCAGCGCCTTGAGGCTCCAGGGTGCGCCACCGGCCGGGGCCGCGGCATGATTCGCTGCCAGAAAGGCGTGCAGCCGGGGCGAGTCGAGCGAGCGAGATTCGAAGCGGGCGATGCTTGCCTGCGCGGACAGGGGCTTCGGCTGAAAGTGGGCGCAGCCGGCGAGTAGGCTGGCGCAAATCGTGCAGAGGGGCAGCAGGATGCCCGGGGCGGCGTGTGCCGTTTGCAGAGCAGATCCGACGGTCAGTTTGGGCCGGCGGGCCGTCTTCGCTCGCGTGACCATGGAGTCACTATACTCGACGAAGCTTTGGGGGTGGTCGCCGCGAATCCGGCACGGGAGTCCGACGATGACGGCGCTGAGGTATCTGCTGCCGCTGGCCTGCGCGGTGTTGTTGCTGTCCGTGCCGCGAGCGGCCGAGGCCGGCGGGAGCCCCCCGTTGCCGACGCTCAGCTTGCAGCAGCAGCGCGCCGTTGGCATCAGGGTCGCCGGGGCTCCGCAGGCAAGAGCACCGAACCGCCTCGACGCCTACTGGCAAGTGCTCGATCCCTCGCGCCTGGTGGCCGATGCCGGCCGGCTCGATGCCGCGCGCGCCATCGCCAAGGCGGCCGCGGCGGAGTCGGCCCGACTGAAGGAACTGTATCGCGGCGCCAACGCCTCTTTGAAGGCGGTGCAGAGGGCCGAAGCGGCGCGGACCGAAGCGCAGGTCCGCGTACAACAGGCTCGGACTCGATTCTTCCTGCATTGGGGGCCGCTGGCCCGGCTCACAGCCGCGCAGCGCGCAGCGCTGATCGAACACCTCGCCGATGCCTCGCAACTGCTGTTGCGAGCGGCCATTGCGGGCCGACACAGCCTGGGCACGCTGCCGAGGCACGCGTTGGTTGATGTCGATGGATTGAAGGTGCCGGCGCGCGTGCTCGGACTGTTGCCGCGAGCGGGAGCGCAGGTACAGGGCGTTGGCCTGCTGTTGCAGATCCGGCGTCCGCCGGGTGGCCTCGGACCTGGCGCGCAGCTGCCCGTTACGCTGGAAGGCGGCAACCGCGACGGACGTGTGGTGCCCGGTGGAGCCCTGCTGTACGGGGAGCAGGGCGTGTACGTGTACCGGGAGCTGCCTGAGAGGGCGAAAGACGGCGATACGCGGTTCGCGCCCTTGCGCGTGACTCTCCTTGAGCCGCTCGGCAGCGGTTGGCTGGTGAGCGGCCTCCATGCCGGCGATCGCATCGTCGTTCGGGGTGCCGGCGTGCTGTGGTCGCTGCAGGGCCTGGGTAGCGTCTCCGGCGACGACTGATGCTCAGCACCATCGTGCGCGCCTCGCTGGCGCATCCGCGCATCGTCACCGCGCTGTCGATTCTGGTCGCGGCGCTGAGCATCGGCGCGCTGCTGCACGCGCGCTTCGATGTCTTCCCTGATTTCGCGCCGCCGCACGTGACCGTGCAGACCGAGGCGCCAGGACTCGACGCCCAGCAGGTCGAGGCGTTGGTGACGCGTCCGCTGGAGGGCCTGCTTGCGGGCACCGATGGCGTCGAGACGGTGCGCTCGAAGTCGATCCAGGGCCTG
Organism: Gammaproteobacteria bacterium; assembly: GCA_027452045.1. Taxonomy (GTDB): domain Bacteria; phylum Pseudomonadota; class Gammaproteobacteria; order Steroidobacterales; family Steroidobacteraceae; genus 13-2-20CM-66-19. Next base: position 42,020 of record DAIDHH010000011.1, on the reverse strand, counting down.
TCCGCGATCTACGTGGTGTTCAAGCGCCGCGGCAATCCGTATCGGCAGCGCCAGGTAGTCACCGAGCGCCTGGCGGGAGCGGCGGGCATCCTGCCCGCGGGCGTCGGCCCGCCGCTGCTCTCGCCGCTTTCCTCATCGATGCAGTATCTCGAGCATTTCGGCTTCACCAGTGACCGGCTGACGCCGGTGCAGCTGCGCAGCGTGGCGCGCTGGGTGGTCGAGCCGCAGATCCTGGCGGTGCCCGGCGTGGCGCAGGTGATGCTCTACGGCGGGGCCGAGCGCGAGCGCCAGGTGATCGTCGATCCGCAGAAGCTGCTCGCCGACGGTGTGACTCTGGACGAGGTGTTGCGCGCCGCGCGGCGCGGCACCGAGCTCATCGGCGGTGGCTACATCCAGACACCCTCGCAGCGCATCGTGTTGCGCGCTCAGGCGCCCGGCGCGACGCCGCAGGCGCTGGCGCAGGCGGTGCTCGCTACGCGCCACGGTCTGCCCATCCGGCTCGGAGACATCGCTACCGTGCGTGATGGCTCGGCGCCGCGCTTCGGTGACGGGGTCATCGGCGGTGAGCCTGGCATTCTCGTCGAGACCTCGACGCAGTATGGCGCCAACACCCTGACGGTGACTCGCGCGCTGGAGCATCGGCTGAACGAGCTTGCTCCGGCGCTCGAAAGGGAGGGGGTGATCTACCACCCGGCGCTGCTGCGGCCGGCGAGCTTCATCGAGAGCGCGCTCGTCAAATTGCGCGCCTCGCTGCTCATAGGCGCGGTCCTGGTGGTCATTCTGCTGCTCGCGACGCTGCGCGACTGGCGCGGCGCGCTCATCTCGTTCTCCTCGATCCCGCTGTCGCTGCTGGCGGCCGTGTGGATCCTCGAGTTGTTCGGGCTGTCGCTGAACACGATGACCATCGGCGGCCTGGTGGTGGCGCTCGGGGTGGTCGTAGACGATGCGGTCATCGACGTCGAAAACATCACCCGCAGGCGTCGCAACGCCGGCGCCGCCGGCGGGGCGCTCGATGCCCGGCAACTTTTCGTCGGCGCCTCGCTGGAAGTGCGGCAGCCCGTGTTCTATGCCACCGCTGCGGTGGCGGTGGCGTTCCTGCCGATCGTCATGCTTACCGGCATCCAAGGATCGTTCTTTCGGCCGCTGTCGCTCGCCTTCCTGCTCGCCGTCGGCATCTCGCTGCTGGTGGCGATGAGTGCCACGCCAGCGTTGTGCGCGCTACTGATGCGCAAGCGCAGCCCACCGCCCGAGGCGCCCTTCCTCCTCGTCTGCAAGCGCTTCCAGCGGCGCACGATCGAGCGGCTCCACCGCTATCCGCGCGTGGTGCTGGCGCTGCTCCTTGGCATCGGGATCGCCGGGGCGGCGCTGCTGCCACTGTTCGGCCAGCGTCTCTTGCCGAATTTCCGCGAGAACTACCTCATCGCCCATGCGAGCCTGCGCCCGGGCATCTCGCTGCGCGAGACCACCCGGGTCGGAGTGCGCATCTCGAGACGGCTGCTCGCGATCCCCGGCGTCAAGAGCGTGGCGGAGCAGATCGGTCGCGCCGTGAACGGCCAGGATCGCGACGCGCCGAACAAGAGCGAATTCGACATCCAGATCGATCCGTCCAAGGGCTACACGCCCGGTCAGATCGAGGCGGCGATCCGCAAAGTGTTCGAAGACTTCCCAAACCAGCTCACCGAGGTCTACTCGGTGCTCGCCGAGCGCATCGGCGAGACGTTGTCCGGTGAGACCGCGCCGTTCGTGGTCAGTGTGTTCGGCAACGACCTGGATACCGATGACGCGGTGGCGAGGCGGGTCGCGGCGGTGCTGAACAAGCTGCCGCACGCCGGCGCGGTGCGCCTGCAGGTTCCGCCGCGCCAACCGGAGCTGCACGTCACGCTTCGGCCCGGGCGCCTGGCGCTCTATGGCTTGAGGCCGAGCGATGTGTTGCGGGCGGTCAACGCGGCATACCAGGGCGCGATCGTCGGCCAGCTCACGCAGACCGATCGCACCATTCCGGTGGCGGTGCGCATCGCCGGTGCAGGCGCCTCGCCTCAGGTGATCGGCTCGCTGCCACTGCGCGGTTCCGATGGCGCGGTAGTGCCGCTTTCGGCCGTCGCGACGCTCGAAATGGAGTCCGGCCGAAGCGAGATCGATCACGAGGACGGGCTTCGCCGCCAGGTGGTGACCGCGAACCCGACTACCGCGGATCAGACAGGCTTCGCCGCGGCCGCGCGCCGGGCGAGCGCCGCGCATGTCAGGCTGCCCACCGGGGTGTACCTGCGCTATGGCGGCGTGGCTGCAGCGCAGGTCGCGGCGGCTCACCAGCTCTACCTGCACGCCGCGGCGGCACTGGTGCTGATCGTCCTGTTGATGGCGCTGGCATTCGGCGATGCGCGCCACGTGGTCCTGGTGCTGCTCGTGCTGCCCAGCACCCTGATCGGCGGGGTGGTCGCCGCCGCGCTCACCGGAGCGACGTTGACGCTTGGCGCGATGGTGGGCTTCGTTGCCCTGTTCGGCATGGCAGCGCGCAACACCATCCTGCTGGTGTCGCACTACGATCACCTCGTGCAATCCGAAGGTGAGCCCTGGGGACTGGAAACGGCGCTGCGCGGCTCCGAGGAACGGTTGACGCCGGTGCTGCTTACGGCGCTGCTCACCGCGCTGGCGCTCCTGCCCGTGGCGGTACAGCTGCACCAGCCCGGACACGAGATCGAGGGGCCGATGGCGGTGGTGATCCTCGGCGGCCTGGTGTCCTCGACGGTCGTCAGTCTGCTGTTGGTGCCGCCGCTCGCGGCGCGATGGCTGAAGCCCGATGCCGGGCGCGCGTGAGGGGCGAGTCGGATCCGCTCGGGGCTGTGGCGCCGGACTCAACCGACCGGCACCAGGACCCAGCCTTCCATGAGCGGGCGGGCCGATGGACCGCGCGCCGAAGAGATACTCCGCGTCGCAATCCGGCCGTGACGGGCCCGAGACGATCACGACTTTGCTCGTGCTCGAGCTTGCCATGAGCGCCGAGCGGCGCATCTCTCTCGCCCGCGGCCCAGGCGCTCTACGACATGCTGGCGCTTGCCGGCCGCGCCAGGAGAGCTCCTGCTCCGAGAGGCAGCCGCCTGCCACGGAGGCGTTATTCAGGCGCGATTCAGGACGGAAAGACCATCATGCCGGCACGGCCTTGTGCTGGCTCAGCCCGAGGCCGCTGATCCATCACTCATTTTGAAATCGAGCACCGTATCGGATTGCCGACAGGCTGGGTTGCCGCCGGTGCCGGATGCCATAATCAAACGATGAGAACCACGACCTTCCGCCTCGCGCTGGCCGCAAGCCTGGCGCTCGCTGCCAGCGCCTGCTCGTTGATGGGTCCCCCGCTGCGCAGGGCGCCGCCGCCGCCCGCGAAGGTCGCTCCTCCACCGCCGCCGCCGCTGCCGCGTCCTCGACAGACCGAGAAGTTCGTTCTCGCGCCGGGACAGGACGTCGTCGGTGCGCTCCAGGTCGTGAAGGTCCAGAAGGGGCAGGTCCTCACCGATATCGGCCGCCGCTTCAACCTCGGCTACCGGGAGATGACCCGGGCCAACCCGGGAGTCGATCCCTGGATTCCCCACGAGGGCACGGCGGTGGTCCTGCCGACGCAGTTCGTCCTTCCGGACGCGCCGCATCGGGGCATCGTGGTGAATCTGCCGGCCATGCGGCTCTTCTACTTCCCGGCGCACAAGCGCGGCGAGCCCCAGCTCCTCATCACCCATCCCGTCGGCATCGGGCGGCGCGGATTCGTCACTCCCCAGGGGGTGACCCGTGTCATGTGGCACGAGAAGAACCCCGTCTGGGAAGTGCCGCCGTCGATTCTCGCCGAGCACGCCAAGGAGGGTGCACCGCTGCCCAAAGTGGTCGGACCGGGGCCCGAGAACCCGCTCGGCGACTACGCGCTGCACCTCGGCTGGCCTGGGTACCTCATCCACGGCACCAACAAACCGGTGAGCGTCGGGTGGCGGGTGAGCCATGGATGCGTCCATCTCTTTCCCGAGGACATCAAGCAGATCTTTTACATGGTGCCGAACGGCACCGAGGTGCGCGTCGTCAACCAGCCGTACCTCTTTGGCTGGAAGGACGGCAGGCTGTACATGGTGGCCTACGGGCCGCTGAAGGGCGACAAGCGGCCCTGGAAGAAGGAGTGGCGGCGCCTCCTGCCGAGAATGCTCACCCGTGCCGAGCGTGTTGAGTTGCGCAAGCATGGGCAGCGGATCGACTGGAGACGGGTCGGGCAGCTCGTCGCTTCCCCCCGGGGCATACCCGTGCCCGTCTCGGGCAGGAGCAGCCCGGGTCTCGAGCAGATCCTCGCCGATGCGACCCGGGTGCAGAACCGGCTGCCCGCCGGGTCCACCTGGAATGGCAGCACGGACCTGCCGCTCGCCACCACGCCGCTGCACAAGGCATACGCCGGGACCCTCACGCCCGAGCAGCGCAAGGCTCTGGCGCACGTCGACGATCTTCCCAGGCCCGCTCCCGCGCACCCTGCCTCGAAGTGTGGCTCGCACCGCTGCGCAGCCGGATCGGCGGCGGGCGGCGCATCCTCGAGCGAGGCCGATCCCGCTAAGGCCGATCCCGCTAAGGCCGATCCCCCCAGCCCATGACTCGCGCCCATGGGCGTCACGAAGTTGGGATGACTTCGCTTCCGCTCATCGTGCCGCGCGCTGTCTGAGTCTTTCGAAACGCGCGAGCGCGGCCTTGCGCGCCGCCGCGTGCTCGACGAGCGGCCATGGGTAGGTCTCGCCGAGCCTGACGCCGGCGCTGGCGAGCACCAGTGGCGCGATCGTCCACGGCGAATGAATGGCCGGTGCCGGCAGTTCGCGCAGTTCCGGCAGCCATCTGCGCAGATACGCGCCCTCGGGATCGAAGCGCTCACTCTGGGCAACCGGATTGAAGATGCGGAAGTACGGCGCGGCATCGACGCCGCAGCCGCTCACCCATTGCCAATTGAGCGCGTTGCTCGCCCGGTCGGCATCGACCAGCGTATCCCAGAACCACGCCTCGCCCCGTTGCCAGGGCAGCAGCAGATCCTTCACGAGGAATGAGCCGACGATCATGCGCACCCGGTTGTGCATCCAACCGGTGTGCCACAACTCGCGCATGCCGGCATCGACGATGGGGTAGCCCGTGCGCCCGCGTTGCCAAGCCTCGAGCGCGGCGGCGTCCTCCCGCCATTCGAATGCCTCGAATTCCCGGCGCAGCGCCCGCTCCGGCAGGCTCGGGAAATGATGCAGGGTGTGCTGCGCGAATTCCCGCCAGCCGAGCTCGCGCAGAAATCCGTTGCCGGTAAGTTCGCTTGGGGCGTGCGCGTGGCCGTGCAGCACCGCGTGCCAGAGCTGCCTCGCGCTCACCTCGCCGAAGCGCAGGTGCGGCGAGAGACGCGAGGTACCCTCGAGCGAGGGGTTGTCGCGTGTATTGCGGTAGTCCGCGAGCCTCTTGCCGAGAAATGTGCGCACGCGCGCGGCGGCCCCCTGCTCGCCAGGCGTCCACAGCGAATGGAACTGCTCATCCCAGGCAACGCGCGGCAGAAGCTTCCAGTCCTCGAGACGCTCGCTCTCGAGCGTCCCGGCATGCCCCGGGATGAGGCGCGGCTTGGGGAGCGGTGCCGCGATCTCGAGGCTGCTCAGGCGGTTCCAGAAGGCCGTGAAGATGCGAAACGGATCGCCGCCGCCGGTGCGAAGCGCCGACGGCTCGGCGAGCAGCGCGCCGGGCAACGTTTCAAATTCGCAGCGCAGCGTGGACCGCAGTACGCGGTCCGCCGCCTCTCGATCCGGGTCGTATGAGCGATTGCAGATCACGCCCGACGCGTCCGTCGTCTCGATCAGCTTCCGCAGCACCTCGGCGGCCGGACCCCGGCGCAGAATGAGCCGCGCCGGGCGTTGCGGACCGATGGCCGTTGCGCTCAGCGACGCGGCGAGCGCCAGCAGGCTGTGGTGGAGCCACCAGCGGGCCGCGCCGCCGGGCGGGCGGCCCAGGCGATCATCGAGGATGTAGAGCGGAATGACGGGCCGCCCGGATCGGACCGCGGCCGAAAGCGCGGGATGGTCGCTCAGGCGCAGGTCATCCCGGAACCAGACGATGACGGGGCGCGATGACGGTTCTGAGGCTGCGCGGAGTTTGGGCATGCGAGGACGCGGCTAGGCCGTGTGGATGTCATCGCACGCAGCGGCTACCGCATGCCCGCACATGCCGCCGGGCCGCTTGCTGGTCCGCTGAGGCGCGCGCTTGCGCAGCGACCTCACCGCGCGGTAGCCGAGCAGCAGCGCGAGAATGCCGGCGTAGAGCAGCGGCTCGCGCACATCGAGCTTCACCTGCCAGTAGTAGTGCCAGACACCGAGGATTGCAATCAGGTATATCAGGCGATGGAGCTTCGTCCAGCGCTTCCCGAGGCGGCGCATCATGCGCTGAGTGGAGGTCACGGCGAGCGGAATCAGCAGCAGGAGCGCGGTGAAACCTACCGTGATGTAGGGGCGCTTGATGATATCCGCTCCGACCATGCGCCAGTTGAGATCGAGATCGAGTACCACATACACCGTGAAGTGCAGCGCCGCGTAGAAAAACGCGAACAGCCCGAGCATCCGGCGCAGGCGTGGCAGATGTGTCAGTCCGGCGAGCTGGCGCACCGGGGTGATCATCAGGGTGAGCAGGATGAAGTTGAGCGCGGTCTGGCCGAACTCGAGCTCGAGGAATTTCACCGGATCGACCGCGGGAAGCAAGCCGAACCAGCCGAGCAGATGGCTGGCGATCCAGGCAATCGGCACGAGGCCCGCAAGGAACACGGCCGGCTTGTAGAGGAGCCGGTAGCGGCGTTCGACGTTCAGGCCGAGAAAGGGTCTGGCGTGTGTGGGCGATGCGGCCGTCATGGCGGATATCGATTCAAAAGTACCGATGCAGGTCCATGCCCTTGTAGAGGTAGGCCACCTCGTTGGCATAGCCGTTGAACATGAGCGTCGGCTGGCGCTCGTGAAAGAACGGATTGCCTATGCGTCTTTCCGTGGCTTGACTCCAGCGTGGATGAGGTACGTCGGGGTTGACGTTCGCGTAGAAGCCATACTCATCGGGGGCCGCCTGGCTCCAGGTGGTGGCCGGCTGATTCTCCACGAAGGTGATCCGTACGATGGCCTTGATGCCCTTGAAACCATATTTCCAGGGCACGATCAGCCTGAGCGGGGCGCCGCTCTGGTTGGGCAGTACGCGCCCATAGAGGCCGACGACCATGAAGGCGAGCGGATTCATCGCCTCATCGATGCGCAGTCCCTCGCGGTAGGGCCATTGCAGGATGTCCAGACGCTGGCCGGGCATCTGACTCGGGCGATAAAGCGTCTGGAACGCCACGTACTTGGCCCGCGAGGTGGGCTTGAACCGCTTGAGCAGCGTGGCCAGGGGAAACCCCACCCAGGGGATGACCATCGACCACGCCTCCACGCAGCGAAAGCGGTAAATCCGCTCCTCCAGGGCGTAGGGGTTGAGGAACTCCTCGAGCGGGAAATTCCCGGTGACCTCCGCCTCTCCATCGACGACGACGTTCCAGGGGCGGGTCTTGAGCTGGCCGGCGTACTCGGCGGGGTCCGACTTGCCGGTGCCGAACTCGTAGTAGTTGTTGTAGTGGGTGATCTGCTCCCAGGTATTGGGCTGCTCGTTCTGGCCCGGCGCGTGGACCAGGGCGTCGACGGATTGCGCCGCGTCGAGCGTGTAGCCGAGCGGCGCACCGGATTGTGCCGGCACGATCGCGGCTCCGGCGCGGCCGAGCGCCGCCCCGGCGCCGGCGGCCAAGGCGCCGGTGAGAAACGCGCGGCGGTTGAAATACACCTCAGGGGGGGTGATCTCGGAAGGGGCGATGCGAGGGATGCGTGCTGCCATGACGGTATTGGATTAGATGTCTGTCGACGCGGCGGGTTCCGTGAGCCGGGAGCGGCCCCTGGCCCTTGCCTCACCAGCGCGCGATGCGCGGCAGGATCAGCCGGGCGAGCCCGATCACGATGCCGCATCCCACGCTGTACCAGACGGCGATGTACAGAGGATCGTCGAACGGGCAGGCGAATACGAACGCAAAGGCGCCCCAGGCCGCGGCTGCCAGCCCGATCAACAACGGGGTGCGCCGCAGGTCTGTCGGGGCGCCGCGGCGTCCGAGCAGGGCAAGACCGATCAGGGGCGGGACGGACAACAGTGCCATCTTGTACGCGCACTGAACGCCGCTCGTCCAATCCAGGCGTCGCGCGATGCTCGCCAGTCCGCCCGGCAGTCCGCCCATGAGCAATCCGAATGCCAGGCAGAGCGCGATGATCAGCGCGAGCCAGCGCAGCCCGTCTCGCGGGGAGTAGGCGGGATCGAAGGATCGGATGGCGAGTGCGCCGCTCAGGAGCGATATCAGGCCGAGGCTTGCGAGACGCCACCACAGCGTGGGCTCGGTCATCATCCTGTGCAGGCTCATGTGTGCGAAGCCCACGGCGAACAGCAGCGCCAGTTCCGCCACGGCGATGGCCGCGACGGTCAGCATGTCCGCCCAGGGGCGCCGTCGGCGAACGGGTGTCAGATCGTCGGCCAGGCGATCGATCAGGCTGTCAAAATTCATGGCCTTCCTCCTGGGCAAGCTCGCCGAGCTGCCTGAGTCCCCTGTGGATGTTGACCTTGACGAGCGAGATCGTCTGACCCAATTTTTCGGCGGCCTCCTTGAGGCTGAGACCCTCGATTTTGACCAGTCGTATGGCGTTGGCCTGTGCGGGCTTGAGTCTCTCGAGGAGCGCCTCGAGCGCGCGCGCGCTCTGCACGGCTTCGCCGCAGTCCCGCACGGCGGGCTCCTCGGAGAGCTCCTCGGTCGCAGCGGCTTTCATGGCGCGCAGCCGATCGATCCATTTGTAGCGCGCGATCGCCGCAAGCCACGGTCCGAAGGGTTTCGAGGGGTCGTAGGTGTGCCGCTTCGCATGCAGGGTCATCAGCGCCTCCTGGGAGGCATCGTCCACCATGCCCGAGGGCAGGCGCCTCGAGTAGTAGGCCTGCAGCCAGGAGCCGACTTCGACGAGCAGGCGCCGGTAGGCCACGGTATCGCCGGCCTGTACCGCCATCATCAGCGTCCGCCAGTGCTCGTCCGCCACGGAACTCTCTCCTCGGCCGGTCACTCCGGCGATTCCAGGATCGGGACCTGCAAGCCTGCAGCTCCACCGGGCATGCGATTGTAACGCATACCCTCTGCCCATCATCCGTTTGGCCGGCCCGAAAGGTTACAGGGGTGCGCGGCCCAGGGGGCAGGCGGGTCGTGCGCTCGCACGGCGCTGTAACTTTCGCGCCCTCTCGCCCGAATGTACGGCAGCCACGCGCAATCCGCGGTGCGAGCGGATCCGCCGGCTCATGCCATCAACCCATTTTCGGAGATAACTCTATGTCCACTCGAACCGCATCGATGATCGTGGCGGGCGCGCTTGCCGCCGCGGCGTCCTTGAGCGCACAGCCGGCGAGCGCCGGCGGGATGAAGATGACCCCGCCGCAGAAGACCATGCGGGCGTTGAAGACCGGGCAATGGGAGAAGTGCTTCGGCGTGGCGCTTGCCGGGCAGAACGACTGTTACGCCGGACCCGGCACCACCTGCGCGGGCACCGCTGCACGCAACTACGCGGGCAATGCGTTCAAGCTGGTGCCGACGGGCACGTGCACTTCGATCAAAACGCCGCTCGGCCACGGCAGCCTCACGATGATCAAAGGTCAGCTCGGCTCGATCTGAGCCTCGACGTCCTGACCGGGGGCCATCCCCCGGTCAGGGGAGGACCTCATGCGAGAACGAAGCAACGCCTTGCGCCGCGATGCGCGCACCGGGTCCTGTCCCTGGCCTGACACCCTGCGCGCGCGCGCCGGGGTTGGCCTTAAGCCGGCGCATTATCGGCACATCCTCGAGAGCCGGCCCGACGTCGGCTTCTTCGAGGTACACGCCGAGAACTACATGGGCGAGGGTGGCCCTCCCCACCGTTATCTCAGCGAGATCCGCTCCCACTACGCGCTGTCCCTGCACGGTGTGGGACTGTCAATCGGGGCGGCCCGTCCGCTCGATCGGGAACACCTGCGCCGTCTCGCCGTGCTCGTACGGCGCTACCAGCCGGCGCTCGTATCGGAGCACCTCGCCTGGAGCTCCCACGGAACGGCCTTCCTCAACGACCTGCTGCCCGTTCCCTATACCACCGAGACGCTCGGGCTCGTCTGCGAGCACATCGATCAGGTGCAGGAGACGCTCGGGCGGCAGCTGCTGCTCGAGAACCCCTCCACCTATGTGGCTTTCGCCGAAAGCGACTGGTCCGAGACCGATTTCATCGCCGAGGTGGCGCAGCGCTGCGGTTGTGCGCTGCTGCTGGATGTGAACAACGCCTACGTCTCCTGCACCAACCAGGGCTGGGATCCGTGGCGATATCTCGATGCGTTTCCGCTCACCGCGGTGCGCCAGATTCACCTTGCGGGCCACGCCACCGATGCCGATGCGGCGGAGCGGCCTCTGTTGATCGATTCGCACGACCGCGAAATCTGCGACACCGTCTGGGGGCTCTATGCGCGTGTGATCGGAGACCTCGGCCCCATCCCAACCCTCATCGAGTGGGACCAATGCCTGCCGGCCTGGGAGAGGCTGCACGGGCAAGCCCTGCGGGCCGAGGGTCTGATGAATGATTGCGCAGCCGTCGGGGAGAGGGTCCGTGCGGCCGCTGGCTGAGCGACAAAGGGCGTTCGTCGCGGCGTTGCTCGATCCGCGGCGCTCCATGCCCGCGGAGTGCATCGATCCCTCGGGGCATGCCGATATGCGGCGCTTCGCCGTCTATCGCAACAACGTGGCCTCGAGTCTCATCGAGGCGCTCGAGGTCGCCTATCCGGTCGTGCGCCGTCTCGTGGGTGAGGAATACTTTCGCGCCGTGGCGGGGCTGCACGCGCTGCAAGATCCGCCCCGCTCGCCCATCATGCTGCACTACGGCGAGGGCTTCCCCGAGTTCCTCGACCACTTCGAGCCGCTCTCGGGCCATCCCTACCTCGGCGATGTCGCGCGCATCGAGCGCGCCTGGATAGAGGCCTATCACGCCGCCGAGGCCGAGCCGCTCCACCGGGAAGTCCTTGCGAGCATCCCCGCGCATCGGATGGCAGACCTGCGCTTCACGCTCCATCCCTCGATGCGCCTGGTGCGCTCGGCCTTCCCGGCGCTCACGATCTGGCACGCAAACAGGCTGGAGCAGAGCCCCGCGCCCATTGACCTCGATTCGGGCGCGCAGGCGGCCCTGATCGTCCGTCCCGCGGCCGAAGTCGAGGTCCGCCTCGTGCCCCCGGACGGGGCGCGGTTTCTGCGGGCCCTCGCCCGGGGCGAGTCCCTGGCAGCGGCCGCTGCCGCTGCCAGCGAATCGTTCGATCTCACCCAACACCTCACCGCGCTCCTCGAGAGCGGTCTCATCACCGGCGCCCGCCTGCGCAGGCGCCGCCCCACCTGCAGCCCGAAGAAGAGCCTCTCATGTCGCTGAATCATTCCCCGGGAAACACCCCGAGTCTCCCTTCCTCAGCCCTTGCCGATCGCGCCGTGCGCGCCGCGCAGCCTCTGCTCGAGCGTCTCGCGAGGGGCGCGGCCCCGCTCGCCCCCCTCGCTGCGCGCTTCGCCATCGCCATTCCCTTCCTGCGCTCCGGTCTCACCAAGTGGAGCGGCTGGCTGCACGTCTCGCCAGTGGCGGACTACCTGTTCGAGTCGCTGTTCCGATTGCACCTGTTCGGGCATCTCTACCCCTTCCCGATGCCCGATCTCCTTGCGCACCTCGATGCGGTGGCCGAGGTGGGTCTGCCCATTCTCCTGATGGCGGGTCTCGCCACGCGATTCAGCGCTGCGGGGCTTCTGGTCATGATCGGAGTCATCCAGCTCACCGTGCCCTCGGGTTGGGAAAACTTCCACCTGCCCTGGGCCGCGATCGCGCTCTCGCTCATCACCCTCGGTCCGGGGCGGTTGTCGGCCGATCGGCTCATCGTGCTGTGGCTCGACAGGCGGTCCCGGGACGCCTTGTAGCTCTTTGCTGCGGCGCAGCGGACCTGCCTCTGCAGGGCGGTGTGTTCTACCGGGTCCGCCGGTCAAGGCCTGCGCCTGACACTATGCTGCAATGACCGACACTTCGGTGCGCACCGAGTTGGCGAGGAAGCACTCCGCATGAGCCTCGTGGTGCATGCGTTGCACGTCCGATGGCTCGGGGAGTCTGGTTCCGGAGAAGACGATCCGGGGCCGCAGCTCCACGCGGCTCACCCACTGCTTTCCCTTCTCGTTGCGCGTCATGTGGCCGATCGCCTCGTCGCGGTACGTATCCACCCGATAGCCGTTGGCGGCGGCAATGCTGAGAAACCACAACATGTGGCAGCTCGAGAGCGCCGCCACGTATGCTTCCTCCGGATCGACGAGATCCGGATTGGAGAGCGGCGCGCGCACCACGTGCGGGGAGCTCGATGCGTCGATTTTCGCGCCGCCATCGAAAGTCCAGACATGGGCGCGCTCGTACCTGTTGTCGAGGAAGGGCTGGGAGCCGCGGCGCCACTCCACCGTGGCCTTGTGTGAAGCCATGAGAATATCCTCAATTGGCGCTTGGGGCCCACCCCCCGAAAGCGGGTTGCCGTGGCCCGTGCGGGACTATATCGTATGCGCAATTCCGAAGTGAGGTTCCCGACATGTCCATGTCCAAGGCGTCCCTTCCCGTATTCGAAATCGGCCTGAACGCGCTCTCGGCGCTGCTCGAGAAGGCCGAGGCGTATGCCGAAGCGAAGAAGATCGATCCGGCCGTGCTGCTCAACGAGCGTCTGTTCCCCAACATGTTCACCTTCGCCCGTCAGGTCCAGATCGTGTGCGACCAGGCGAAGAACGGTGGCGCGAGGCTGGCCGGCGTCGAGCCGCCCCGGCACGAGGACAGCGAAAAGACGATCGGGGAGCTCAAGGCGCGGATATCCAAGACGCTCGCGTACGTCAAAGCGCTCGATGCCAGGAGCATCGACGGGTCTGCCGATCGCGACATCACCTTCCCCCTGGGGCCGGATCACAAGGGCCACATGCGGGGCGCTGACTATCTCAACCATTTCGTGCTGCCGAACTTCTACTTCCACCTCGCCACCGCCTACGGCATTCTGCGCCACAACGGGGTGGATCTCGGCAAGCGTGATTTCCTCGGCGCCATCCCGATGACCATGACTTGAGGCGTTGCGGGCGCGGCGGGACTCCCTAATAGCCATGCAGTACTCGATCCTGGGGTCCACGGGACTCCTCGTTTCCCGACTCGCCTTCGGAGCGATGACCTTCACTGCCGGGAACCGCGATCTCGGCGCGGTGTACAAAGTGGGCGCCAAGGCGGCCGGGGAGCTCATCGAGCGCGCACTCGATGCCGGCATCAATTTCTTCGATACCGCCGATGCCTACGCGGGCGGGGAGTCGGAGTCGCTCCTCGGCGCGGCGCTCAGACCTCACCGCGATCGCGTCGTGATCGCCACCAAGGTGGGTTTCCGCAGCGGTGAGCCCCTGACCCAGTCAGGACTCTCGCGGCGTCACATCCTCTGGTCGGTGGATGAGAGCCTCAGGCGCCTCGGCACGGACTGGATCGATGTCTACATCGCCCATCGGGAGGACCGGCACACGCCGCTCGAGGAGACGCTCGAGGCGCTCGATGCGGTGGTTCGCGCGGGCAAGGTGCGCTATCTAGGCTTTTCCAACTGGTCGGCGTGGCGCGTCGCGGCGGCTCTCGAACTGCAGCGGGCAAGGGGCCTTGCGCAGTTCACGCACGGTCAGATGTATTACTCGCTGCTCGGCCGGGATGTGGAGCGGGACGTGATCCCGATGATGCGCCGCTATGGCCTCGGGCTGACGGTCTGGAGTCCGCTCGCCGGCGGTTTCCTGAGCGGCAAGTACACGCGCGAGAGCCTGTCAGATCCCGACAATCGCATGTCCGGTTTCGACTTGCTGCCCTTCGACAAGGAAGCCGGATTCGGGCTCATCGAGCGCATGCGTGCCATCGCCTCGGCCCGCCAGGCGAGCGTCGCCCAGGTGGCCATCGCGTGGCTCCTCGCCAAGCCCGCCGTGACCAGCGTGTTGCTCGGGTCCTCGAAGCTGCACCAGCTCGAGGACAACCTGCGTGCGGCGGACCTGGCGTTGAGCGAGGGGGACATCGCGGAACTCGACGCCGCGACGGTTCCAGCCCCGGTCTATCCGAACTGGTTCATCGAGAATCTCGCCGACCAGCCCCTCGCGCAGGCGCTCGCCGGCCGTCCGGGGTGAGCCCGGCCGCGGGTCGCGCGCGAGCGAGCCCGCCGGCCGAGGCAGGCTGCCGCGGGCGCGCGCGGCTCAGTTCCAGGGCCAGGGCTTGAGCGCGTACTGCTTGGGCGGAACGTTGCCCGCCAGATATCTCACGAAGTAGTCCCATCGCCGCCGCGTGATGTACGGGGTGGCGTAGCCATAGGCGTGACGCGCGTTGGGAATCGCGATCATGTCGAAGTTCTTGTTCGCCTTGATCAGCGCCTGCACCACGAGTTCGGTGTTCTCCGGAGGCACGTTGTCGTCCATCGTGCCGTAGGTGAGCATCAGGTGTCCCTCGAGGTGCGAGGCGATCAGCTCGTTCGCCTGGTTGTCGTAATTGGTGGTGCCGTTTGCATGGCGCACCAGCAGACCCTGGTACATCTCGCTGTACTGCGTTTCGTAGTCGCGATTGTCGTGGTTGCCGCTCTCGGCCCAGCCGACCTTGAAGAAGTCAGGGTAGCGAAACATGGCGTCCGCCGTGGCATAGCCGCCGCCGGAGTGCCCCCATATGCCGACGCGGTCGAGGTCTATCCAGGGGAAACGCCGCGCAAGCTGCTTGATGGCGGTCACCTGATCGGGCAGGGTGTTGTCGCCCATGTCGCCGTACCAGAGGTGGCGGAAGGCGGCCGAGCGGTACTGCGTGCCCATGCCGTTGATGGCCACCACGATGAAGCCGAGCTCGGCGAGCGACTGATCGTCGTAGTCCGAGGGCTCGAAGCGGAAGGTGAAAATCGAACCGATGAACGGGCCGGGGTAGATGTAGTCGACGATGGGATACTTCTTGTGGGGATCGAAGTTCGTCGGCTTGAAGAGCAGCCCGTAGAGATTGGTCTTGCCGTCCCGGCCCTTCACCACGATCTGCTCGGGTGGCCGCCAGCCCGCCGCCTTCAGGCGGGTGAGATCCGCGCGGGCGACGGTGGCGAGGATACGGCCGTTGCGGGCGCTACGCAGCGTGGTGACCGGCGGGCGGGTCGGGGTCGAGCAGCTGTCGACGAAGTACCTGCCATTGGGCGCCATGCTGATGAGGTGATCGCAAGGCTCGGGCGTCAGCAGCCTGGGTGTGCCGCCGCGCAGACTCACCCTCCACAGTTGCTCGTAGTACGGGTTGAGCCCAGGGGTGCGACCCACGGCGCGAAACCAGATCGTGCCGGTCCTGCGATCGACGCGCAGCACCTGCGTCACGTTGCCCTTGCCGGAGGTGATGGCATGCTCCATCCGGCCGGTCTTCAGGCTGTAGAGATAGAGATTGCCCCAGTTGCTGCGGTCGCTGTACCAGATGGCGGCGTGCGATTCGGGCAGATAGCGCCAGTCCACGGCGGCCAGGGCGCTGTTGCCGCTGTTGAAGTAGGTGCGGACGCTGTCCTCGAATACGGTGCGCACGGCCCCGGTGCGCGCATCGGCCACCCGGAACCACTCGTGCTTGCGGTCGCGCGAGGTCGTTACGAGCGCGAATGTCCTGCTGTCCGGCGCCCACTGCAGATCGTCCCAATGTCCGTCGTTCTTGCAGCTGAGCTCATCGCAGAGGCTTGACAGCCGTTGCTGCGGCGGCAGCTTCAGCCGCACCACCTTGCGCGTGGCGACGTCAATCACCACGGGCTCGATCATGAGCACGTGCTGGTCGCCGGGCAGCGGGTACTTCCATTTCTCGAGCCTGGGGTGGCCAATGCGGGCGCTGACCAGGTACATGTCGCCCACCTTGCGCTGGTCCTGCTGGTAGGTGGCGATTTCCCTCGAGTCCGGCGACCAGTTGAGCACCGGTTTGTCGGAGTGCACCCAGCCGGCGTTGTGGGTGGCGTAGCCGAAATTCTTCACGCCATCGAAGGTGAGCTGGGTCTCCTTGCCGGTGGCGACGTTGCGCACCCAGAGGTTCCAGTCGCGGATGAAGGCTTCGAGCTTGCCGTTGGGCGAGAGGATGCCCGGCTCCGTGCCGGTCTTGACCCGCCTCGCCTTGTCGAGGCAGATGGCGGCGCCCCGCAGATCGCACAGGAAATGCTTGCCCTTGCGGGTGATGTCGTAGTGGTCATCCGCCAGGATGCGCAGCGCGGAGATGGAGAGCTTGGAGGCGAGCACCGCCTTGCCCGTGGCCACGCTGAGTGCGGCGGCGAGCTTGATCTGGTTGAACGCGCGCGAGACTTTGCGCGTTGCCGCATCCATCACCCGGTAATGATCGCCCGCGACATCGTGATCGATGAACCAGAACCGCCCGTTGCCGAGCCAATGAACGGCGTATACCGCGTGATCCACGAGAGGCTGGGTGTTGTATGGCATGAAGCGCTCGGCGCGCGCATAGTCCTGCGCGGTGAGCTGGCGCCCTCCGGCCAGCGCGCCGCCGGCGAGCAACGCCGCGAGGAGTCCTGCGACGAGCGGACCGAGGAGGCGGTATCGATTGAGCTTCAAGGACATGCCATATCCCCTGTTGTTGTCGTTTGGCCGGTAAACCGCGCAGACGGCCGACACCCGCGCCCGAAGGCAGGCGGGCGCGAGGCGAGGAGGCGGGCACCGGCCCCTCGATGAGCGGCACAGCCTACGCTTTGGCCGGGGGCTCGGGATACCCCGCCGGTCGAGCGCATTGAACCGCTCGGCGCAAGAGACCCAAGGAGCGCACGCTCAGCGCAGCTGGCTGTCTTTGCTCCCCCGGCGGTTGTAGCCGCTGAACGCGGCGATCTTCCGGTCGGTCGCTTCCTGACAGGCCAGACACAGGCGTACGCCGGGGATCGCCTGGCGGCGGGCCTCGGGGATCGCGGCTCCGCACTCGGCGCAATGGGTGAGACTCGGCCCCTGCGGCAGGCGGCTCTGTGCCCGGCGAACGCCGTCACTCACGGTCGCATCGATTTGATCTTGCACGGCGCCATCGCCGGCCCAGCCAGTGGCCATGATTCGTCAGCCGAAGGTTTGAGGGGGAACGATGCCACGCATTGTACGCGCACGGGCCCGCGAGGCGCTGCGCGGCCGATGTGCGACGCAATCGTATCGCCACATATCATATACAGTGATATTATCGCAGGATATATGACCGCCGATCACCACCGCCAGCTCGGCTTCCTGCTGAAGGACGTGAGCCGCCGCTACACGCGCCGCTTTGAGGAGCGGGCACAGAGCCTTTCGCTCACCCTGCCGCAGTGCAAGGCGCTCATCTATCTCGAGGGGAGCGAAGGCGTCAGCCAGAAACGTCTGGCGGAGCTTACCGAGCTCGATCCCATGACCCTGGTGCGCATCCTCGACCGGATGGAATCCGACGGGTGGGTGCAGCGACGCTTCGATCCCGCGGACCGTCGCGCGCATGCGCTTTGGCTTACCGCCAAGGCCAAGCCCGTTGTCGAGCATGTCTGGCAGCTGATCGGCGAGACTCGAGCCGAGATGCTGCAGGGGCTCTCGGGCGAGGAGCGCACGCTGCTCGTGACACTGCTCGAGCGGCTGCACGCGAACCTCACCGCATTGCCGCCGCTCCCTGCGCCACCGCCGCCGCCGCTCGAGCCCTCGAGAAAGGCGCAAAGGATCTCAAAGTGAACGATTCGGCCACAACCGCGGCTCGGCTCGGCGAGCCATCGCCTGCCGAGACTGCAAGCATCGATTCCGCTCACGCGCCCGAGGCGAGGCCGGCGCGGCGCTCCTGGCGCGAGCGGCTGCGCCGCCCGCTCATGTGGGGCGTGCCGCTCCTCATGGTGGGCGCGGGGTTGTATTTCTACCTCACCAGCGGCCGCTATCAGTCGACCGACGATGCGTACCTGCGGGCGGCGCAGGTTGCGATCAGCGCCGATGTATCGGGCAGGGTAAGCGCGGTCGACGTACGGGACAATCAGCGAGTGCGCCGCGGACAGATTCTCTTCCGGCTGGATGACCGGGCCTATCGTATCGCCGTGCAGGCCGCGCAAGCCCGGCTCGCCGGCGCGCGGCTCGCGGTCGAATCGCTCCAGGCGGACTACCGCGGCAGTGTGGCGGCGCTGCACTCTGCCGAGAGCGAACTCGCCTACACCGGGCGCGAATTCCGCCGGGAGTCCCGGCTGCTCAAGATCGGTGTGGCCTCGCAATCGCAGGTGGATCGGGCGCGGCTCGCGCTGCAGCAGGCCCAGGAGGGGGTGACGGCCGCCCGGCAGCGCATCATGGGCGTGCTCGCCCGCCTGGGCGGCAACCCCGGGTTGCCCGTGGACGCGCACCCGCGGGTCGAGCAAGCCCTTGCGGCCCTGAATCGAGCGCGCCTCAATCTCTCGTACACCACCATCCGCGCACCCGCCGATGGCATCGTGACGGGTGTCGAGCATCTTCAGGTCGGCGGCTATCTTCCCGAGGCCACGCCCGCTTTCGTGCTGGTCTCGACCCACGAGGTCTGGGTGGAGGCGGATTACAAGGAGAATCAGCTGACCCACATCAGGCCGGGCGAGCGCGCCACGGTGACCATCGACGCCTATCCGGGGCGCACCTTCCACGCCGTGGTGACCAGCATCACTCCCGGCACGGGAGCGCAGTTCTCCGTCCTGCCGCCGCAGAATGCGACCGGCAACTGGGTGAAGGTGGTGCAGCGGCTCGGCGTGCGGCTGAAGCTGCTGGATCCTCTGCCCGCGGTGCGCTCGGGGCTCAGCGCCTCGGTGACGATAGACACGCATTCCGCAGCGGCGCGCGTGGCCGCCGCGCATTGAGGAACAAAGGCTCAACGGCAGCCGGCGCCACCATGGAGAACGCCTCCGTCCATCGCGTACCGATCACGATTTCGGTCACGCTCGCCACGGTGCTTCAGGCCGTGGACATGACCATCGCGAACGTCGCGCTGCCCCGCATCGGCGGCAGCATGTCCGCGACTCTCGAGCAGATGGACTGGGTGCTCACCTCGTACATCGTGGCTGCGGCCATCATGACGCCGCTGTCGGGCTGGCTCGCGGGCCGCTACGGACGCAAGCGCGTGCTGGTGCTGTCGGTGATCGGGTTCACGGTGAGCTCGATGCTGTGCGGCATGGCACAGTCGATCGACCAGATCGTCCTCTTCCGGCTGCTGCAGGGCGCCTCGGGCGCGGGGCTCGTGCCGCTCTCGCAGGCGGTGCTCCTCGACATCAACCCGCCGGAGCGCCACGGCCGCGCCATGGCGTTATGGGGCCAGGGCGTGGTGCTCGGACCCATGCTGGCGCCGGTGTTGGGTGGCTGGCTCACCGACAACTACAGCTGGCGCTGGGTCTTCTACATCAACGTGCCGTTCGGCATCCTGGCCGCCATCGGTCTCATGACCTATCTGCGCGAGACCGAGCCGCGCCGCTCGTCCTTCGACTTCCTCGGCTTCGGCGCGCTCAGCGTCGCGGTCGGGGCGCTGCAGCTGCTGCTCGATCGTGGCGAGCTCAAGGACTGGTTCGCCTCGCCCGAGATCTGGATCGAGGCGGGCGTGATGGCCGCCGCGTTCTGGGTGTTCATGGTGCAGACGGTGACCGCGCGCGAGCCGTTCGTGAGCCCCGGGCTGTTCAGGGACCGCAATTTCGCCGTCGGCAATTTCCTCATCTTCGTCGTGGGCGTGGTGTTGTTTGCGACCCTCGCGCTCTTGCCGCCGATTCTCGAGGACCTGCTCGGCTATCCGGTGACCACCTCGGGCATCGCCATGGCGCCGCGCGGCTTCGGCAGCTTCGTCGCCATGACCATAGCCGGCCGGCTCATCGGCCGGGTGGATTCGCGGCTGCTGATCGGTGCGGGGCTCGCCACGACCGCCGCCTCGCTCCTCATCATGTGCGGTTACTCCACGCAGATGCCCCAGGGACTCATCTGGTCGAGCACCTTCCTTCAGGGACTCGGCACGGGGATGGCGTACGTGACGCTCACCACGGTGACGTTTGCGACGCTCGCCACCCACCATCGATCCGAGGGGACATCGATGTTCAATCTGCTGCGCAACATCGGCAGCAGCATCGGCATAGCCGGCACGAGCGCATTGCTGACGCGCAACACCCAGATCATGCACGAGCGCCTGGCCTCGCACATCGTTCCCTACGGCGCTCAGATCCAGCTGCACGCGCCGTTCGGCTTCAATTCTCCCGCGGGGCTGACCGCGCTCAATGACGCCGTGACGCGCCAGGCTCAGATGATCGCCTACAACGACGACTTCAAGCTGATGTTCCTCATGACGCTGTCGTTGCTGCCGCTGCTGCTGCTGTTGCGGACCAAGGGCGCGCATCTCGAGGAAGAATCCGTGGTGCTGGACTGACATGATCAACCGTGCGCAAGATCGGCTGCGCGCGCCGGCCCTCGGCGCGGCCCTGGTGTTCTCGGCCATGCTCGGCGGCTGCGTGGCCGGTCCCTCCTTCCATCGCCCGCACCTCCTGCTGCCCACGCGCTACCGTCCGACCGGTGAGGCGGCCGGCGCCGCGCCGCGCAAGTCCTCCGCGCCGGACCGCTATCGACAACGGATCGAGCACGGCGCACGGCAGAGGGCGCCCTGGTGGACTCTGTTTCACTCGCCGCAACTCGATGCCCTGATGCGCCAGGCGCTGGCCGACAACCACGACCTCGCCGCCGCCCGGGCCGCCGTGGCGCAGGCGAGGGAGCTCGTGGCCGTCCAAGCCGCCGGGCGCTATCCCCAGGTGATGGGCGATGCCTCCGGAGGGCGCCAGAAGTACGGGGCAAATTTCCTCGGGCCGGATGCCTTTCCGCCCTTCAGTTATGTGGCGTTCGGAGCAAGCGTCAGTTATCGCCTCGACTACATCGGCGCCTTGGCGCGCACGGTGGAAGAGCGGCAGGCGCTCCTCCAATACCAACGCAGCGAGTCCGGAGCCACACGCCTGATCCTCACCGGGGAGGTCGCATCCCAGGCGATCGTGATTGCCGCCACGCATGCGCAGATCCATGCCGTGAAGGGATTGCTGGCCGAGGACCGCGCCAACCTCGATCTGGTGCGCGCTGCCGTCGCAGCGGGTTCCGTTCCTCGCCTCGACGAGCTGACCGCACGCACCCAGCTTGCGAGCGATCAGACGCTGCTGCCACCGTTGTACCAGCAATTGGCCATCGCGCGGCACGCACTCGCCGTGCTCCTCGGCCGTTCTCCGGCTGCATGGTCGCAGCCGGATCCCACTCTGGCCGAGATCACATTGCCCCGGCATGTGCCGCTCAGAGTGCCCTCGGAACTGGTTCGCCGCCGACCTGACATCCTCGCCGCACAGGCACAGCTCCATGCCGCCACGGCGGCTGTGGGGGTGGCCACGGCGAATCTCTATCCCCGCATCGATCTGACCGGGAGTCTGACCGAGGCGGCGCTGCGGCCCGGCAATCTGTTCGGGCCCGGCTCGCTCGCCTGGTCCCTCATCGGGGGAGTGACCGAGCCGCTGTTCGATGGTGGCAGACTGCGTGCCGAGCGGCGCGCGGCGCTCGATGTGCTCAACGAACGGGCGCAGGCGTATCAGCAGGTGGTGTTGGTGGCCTTCCGGCAGGTATCCGACGCGCTCGATGCCTTGCGCTACGACGCGGATCTGGTGGCCGCGCAAGCCCACGCGCGCGCGCTGTCACGAACCCGCCTGTTGCTCGAGCGAGAGAGCTATCGTGCGGGCAACTCGGGATTGCTGCCAGTGCTCGACGCGGAACGGCAGCGCGAGCGCGCCGACCTCGGTCTGTTGCGGGCCGAGGAGCACCAGTACCTGGATACCATCCGGCTGCTGCTCGCCTCGGGCGGTCCGGTCGCCTGAGAAGCGATCCGGCCGGCACCCGCATCACGCGGGTGCCGGCGCATCGGGACAACCAGAGGGCGGGGTGGCGGAAGCGCGGCGCGCGCTTCGCTCCCCTGTCAAAGCGTAGAGAGACTCGTGCTCGAGGACGCGGCGGCGCGGATCTTGACCACCGAGCAGCGCTGATGGGCCTTGCGCAGCTTCGCGCAAGCGGACTGGGCGGCGCTGCGGCTCATCTGCGCGGAGCGCACCTCGGTGAGCTTGCTCTTGCCCTGCGGCGGCAGGACGAGCACATCGGCGAGGGTGGCGGCGAATTTCGCCTTCAGCTGCTTGGCGGCCGATTGCGCCGCGGCGGGCGAGCCGTACGTGCCGAGCAATACCTGGAACCCTGCCAGCTTGTCGATCTGCGCCTGGGCCTGGCTGGCCTGGGGCGCGTTCGGGTAGTTCTGCAGGAAAGCCTGATAGGCGCTCACCGTGCCGGCGGATTGGGCGCTCTGCCATGCGCTCGATTGCTCGAGCGTGGTGATGCCGCTTTGCGCGTCGGCGGCGTGCGCCCCGTCCGGGTAGCGCTGCAGGTATTGCTGGTAGGCATCGACGGTGGCGGCGCTCTTGGCCGCACCCCACGCCTGCTCGTCCTTCAGGGTATCGATGCGATTGCGCGCCTGCTGCACCCGTGCGTCATCCGGGTGGCGCTGGATGAATCTCTGGTAGGCGGCCACGGTATTCTGGGCCGACGCCTTGTTCCAGTCGGCATTCGGCGAGCTGCAGGCCGCGAGCGCCACGGACATGACGCATGCGGCGTAGAATCCGATCGATGTTTTTTTCACGGCAACCCCTGCGCGGACAGGCGAGCCGCGTAACTTACCGCAGGCGCTCGCATTACGCCAGACGCCGCGGCGCCGTGTACCGTGAATCCCGTCGCACCACGGGGAAATCTAGGTACTTCCCGCAAAGCCCTTTCGTCTGCTCCGCATGCCCGCGGCGCCGGACACTGCTTAAGCTGTCGCTCGCTTGGAAGAGCCGGCGGCGACGTGCCGCGAATCCCCGTGGATGCCGGGCGGGCTTGAGTGGCCTCCGGATGCGCTCCCCACGGGTGCGGGCGATGGCTGCGGCAGAGCCCCCGAAGCCCGCCACGGTCTTCGTGAGCGGGGTTGCCGGGCTCGCCATGCAGTGTAGAGCATTCGTCGCCGCGCAGCGCGCGGCAGTGATCGTGGAGGGTGGCGCCGATGATTAACGGGACCGTTGTCGATCTCTCGCGCATACAGTTCGCGGCCACCGCGCTGTATCACTTCCTGTTCGTGCCCCTGACTCTGGGGTTGAGCTTTCTGCTGGCCGCGATGGAGACCGTCTACGTCACCACCGGCAAGCCGATCTACCGGCAGATGGCGCAGTTCTGGGGCAAGTTGTTCATGATCAACTTCGCGCTCGGCGTGGCCACCGGACTCACCATGGAGTTCCAGTTCGGCACCAACTGGTCGTTCTACTCGAGTTTCGTCGGCGACATCTTCGGGGCGCCGCTCGCCATCGAGGGACTGATGGCGTTCTTCATGGAGTCGACCTTCGTCGGACTGATGGTGTTCGGCTGGGAGCGCCTGTCGCGGGGCCAGCACCTGGCGGTCACCTGGCTGGTCGCTCTCGGCTCGAACCTCTCGGCGCTGTGGATCCTGGTCGCCAACGGCTTCATGCAGGACCCGGTGGGCGCGGCCTTCAATCCGATCACCATGCGGATGCAGCTGACCAGCTTCCAGAAGCTGATCTTCAGCCCCGACGTGCAGTCCAAATTCGTGCATACCAGCATCGCAGGCTACGTCACCGCGGCGATATTCGTGGCCGGCGTCAGTGCCTACTACATGCTGCGCAATCGCCATCTCGATCTCGCCAAGCGCTCGTTCCGCATGGCGGCGCTCTATGGTGTGTTGGCAACGATTGGCGTGATCACCCTCGGGGACGCGCTCGGTTTCGTCGCGGCACGGGTGCAGCCGACCAAGCTCGCGGCCATGGAGGGGCTGTGGAGAAAGGAAGTCGCGCCCATGCCTTTCAACGTCGTCGCCTTTCCCGAGCAGGCGCAACAGAGAAACATCGGCAAGGTGCAGGTGCCGGCGGTGCTGTCGCTTCTGGTGACCCATTCGCTCACCGGTACGGTGCCGGGGATCACCGCCCTCGAGAGCCAGGCGGCGGGCAGGATCGAAAACGGCATTCCCGCCGTGCAGGCGCTCGAGACGCTCTCGAAGAATCCACAGGATGCGGCCGCGCTCGCGCAGTTCAATGCCCACAAGGCGGACCTCGGCTATGGATTTCTCGTGCAACGCTTCGCGCCCGATCTGAACAATGTCACGCCGCAGGAGGTGCAGGAGGCGGCGCGTGACACCATTCCGCCGGTGGCGGCGGTGTTCTGGTCGTTTCGGTTGATGGTGGGCTTGGGGCTCGCGATGCTCGCCTACTTCGTGCTGGCCGCGCTCTACACCCTGCGCAACAGGATCCAGAAGAAGACCTGGATCCTGAAGGTGGCGGTGTGGATGATCCCGGTGCCGTTCCTGGCCAATGAGATGGGCTGGCTCGTGGCCGAGCTCGGCCGTCAGCCCTGGACGGTGTTCGGCGTGCTGCCGACCTGGATGAGCGCCTCGACCCACAGCGTCGGTTACATGGCCTTTTCGCTGATCGGGTTCGTGACGCTCTATTCCATCTTCATCGCCGTAGAGATGTATCTCATGGTGCGCGCGATCCGGCTCGGTCCCGAGGCGCACGGCGGGACGGGCGATTCGCCCCCGCAGACGCGGCCCACGCTTGGCGGGCGGGCCGTTCCCGCCGCGGCATACGGCAACAAACTGGAGGGCTGAGTCATGCAAGTCTATGCGGTCGCGCAGGTGATCTGGTGGCTCCTGCTCGGGGTGCTGCTCATGGGGCTCGCGGTGATGGTCGGCATGGACATGGGCGTCGGGGCGATCCTGCGCTACGTCGGCCGCACCGACGAGGAGCGGCGCGTGGCGCTCAATATCATCGGGCCTCACTGGGACGGCAACCAGGTGTGGTTCATCCTGGGCGGCGGCGCGATATTCGCGGCTTTCCCGCTGATCTACGCCACGGCGTTCTCGGGCTTCTACGTGGTGATGCTGTTGCTGCTGTGGACGATGATCATGCGCCCGCTCGGCTTCGAGTACCGCAGCCGGATCGCGAGTGCGGACTGGCGCGGGGTGTGGGACTGGGTGCTGTTCGTGAGCGGCGCGGTGCCGATGATCGTATTCGGCGCCGCCTTCGGGAATCTCTTCCACGGAGTGCCGTTTCACTTCGAGTGGAACATGACTTCCTACTACACCGGCAGCTTCCTCGGGCTGCTCAATCCCTTCGCCATCCTGACCGGGGTCCTCTCGCTTGCGCTCGCGGCGATGATGGGCTCGCTCACGGTAATGAACGGGGCGGAGGGCCCGATGTTCGAGCGCGCCCGCGGCATCGCGCAGGTGGGCGCCGCGGCGGCGATCGCACTGTTTGCCATTGGCGGCTTCTGGGTTCGCGCGCTCGGCGGCTACCGGCTCACCGGCGGCCCGGGCCCTGGCGTGCTGCAGACCCCGTTCGAGCAGTCGGTCAGCGTGTTGCCCGGAGCGTGGCTCGCGAACTTCGAGGCGCATCCCATCCTTTGGGTCGTGCCGCTTGCGGGCTTTGGCGGCATGATCGGCGCGCTGATCGCCGCGCGCGCCGGCCGCTCGCACCTCGGGTGGTGGCTCGGCGCCGTGGCGTGGATCGGTGTGATCGGCACCGCCGGCGCCGCGCTGTTCCCGTTCATGCTGCCTTCCAGCAGCAATCCGTCGATGAGCCTGACGGTGTGGAATTCCAGCTCGAGCAAATTGACCCTGCTGTGGATGATCGGCTTCGCCGCGTTCTTCGTGCCGCTCATCCTGTGGTACACGAGCTGGGCGTTCTGGGTGATGCGGGGTAAGGTCAGCGCCGAGACCATCGCCCGCGATGACCACGCTTACTGAGGGCACGAGCATGCGCAGCGTTCTCTACTTCCTGTTGTTCCTGATCATCGCCTTGATGGTCACCGTGCTCGCCGCCATCCTCGGAGACGAGGGCGCCTGGTATTTCTCATGGCTGATCGGCACCACCATGCTCGTGCTCATCTCGGCGGCCGGTGGGGCGCTGCTCGACGCCCAGGAAGAGCACGCCGCGGCTGAGACGGCCGGCACCGAGCGCAAGCCGCTCTGACCGGGCGCTCGCCAGTGGCCTCGATGGAGCCCGCCGCGGCTCCGGGGGATGCGCGCTACGGCGTGCCCGCCGCGCAGTGGCTGCGGCTCGAGGCGCGGCGGGTCCGACAGCCCCTGCGGCGCGCGGCGCTGTTGACCGCCCTGGCGGCGCCCGCCATGGTCGGGCAGGCATGGCTTCTCTCGGCAGTGCTCTATGAGGCGGTGTTCGCCCGTGCGCCGCTCTCGCGCCTGTGGCTCCCCTGGTTCGGCCTGCTCGCTCTGGCGGCGCTGCGCTTCGCGTTGAGCATCGGTGCCCGGCGCAGCGCGCTTCTGGCCGCCCAGAGCCTCGCGCAGAGCCTGCGTGCGCGGCTGCTTCGCAGTGCGCAGCGCCTCGGCCCGTATGGACTGCGCCGCGAGGCGAGCGGCGATCTCATCACCCGCCTGGTCGATGGGATCGATGCCGTCCTCGGCTACTTCGCGCGCTATCTGCCGCAGGTCGCCGGCGCGGCGCTCATACCGCCGATCCTGGTGCTGTCCGTATTTCCGGCAGACTGGATCTCCGGCCTGGTCCTCCTGCTGACCGCGCCGCTCATTCCACTGTTCATGGTGTTGGCCGGCAGCGCCGCCGCGCGAGCGAGCGAGCGCCGCTACGCGCAGCTCACACGGCTCGGCGCCTCGTTCATGGAG
This sequence comes from Gammaproteobacteria bacterium, assembly GCA_027452045.1. GTDB lineage: Bacteria > Pseudomonadota > Gammaproteobacteria > Steroidobacterales > Steroidobacteraceae > 13-2-20CM-66-19. The sequence goes on along the minus strand of DAIDHH010000011.1, from coordinate 15,261 downwards.
GCGCTGGGCGGTCTCGTCACGCTGCGCCAGCTCGGGGCCGCGAGGCGCGTCGCGCAGCGACTCGAGGGCGAGGGCGAGGAGTATCGCGCGCTTACGATGAAGGTGCTGCGCATCGCGTTTCTCTCCGCGCTGGTGCTCGAGTTCTTCGCCACGGTCGGCATAGCGGTCGTCGCGGTGCTGATCGGCTTTCGCCTGATGTGGGGCGAGCTGACTCTGCGCGCGGGGCTGTTCGTGTTGCTGCTGGCGCCGGAGATCTACTCGCCGCTGCGCTCCCTTGGCGCACTGCGCCACACGCGCATGGATGCGCTGGCGGCGGCGCAGCAGCTCTCGGCGCTCGAGGATATTCCGCCCGCCGTGGGTGCGACGGCCGCAGGTGTTGCGCGAGCGCCGCTCGCGGCTGCCCCCGAGATCCGTATCGAGCGCCTCGGGTACGCGTATCGCGACCGCGGGGCGGGACTCAGCGAGTGCAGCTTCACGCTGCGGGCGAAGCGGGTGACCGCGCTGGTCGGCGCCACGGGGGCAGGCAAGAGCACGCTGCTCAACCTCCTGCTCGGATTCGCCGCGCCCGATAGCGGCCACATCCTCATCGATGGCGCCGATCTCGCCACGTTCGACCTCGCGCACTGGCGCGCCGGGGTGGCGTGGGTGCCGCAGCAGTCCCATATCTTCGAGGGCACGGTGCGTGAGAATCTGCAGCTGGCCGACCCGGGCGCCAATGCCGGTGCGCTGCGACGGGCGGCCGAACGCAGCGGCCTCGCGGCGGTGCTCGCGCGACTGCCGAAGGGCTGGGAAACGCAGCTCGGCGAGCGTGGAGTGGGTCTCTCGGGAGGAGAGCTCCAGCGTCTGGCGCTGGCGCGCGCGCTGCTGCGCGAGAGTGCCAAGGTCTGGCTGCTCGATGAGCCCACAGCGCATCTCGATGCCGAGGGCGCTCGCGCGGTGGAGACGGTCATCCGCGCCGCCGCCGCCACGCGCACGGTGCTGCTGGTCGCGCACCGTTTGAGCGCCGCGCACCTGGCGGACTGGGTGATCGTACTCGGCGACGGCCGTGTCATCGAGCAGGGCGCGCCGCTCGAGCTGGCGCGCTCGCGAGGCGCCTACAACGCGCTGTTGGAGGCCGCACGGTGATGCACAAGCCGCTGTTGCCCCCGGTCGTGCGCCGTCTGCTCACGGTGCTGCGCCCCTATCGTGCCTGGATGGCCGGCGGCGCGGCGCTGGCCCTGCTCGCCGCCCTTGCGGCGATTGGCCTGATGGCGCTCTCCGGCTGGTTCATCGCCGCCATGGCGCTCGCCGGCGCCGCAGGGGCCGCCATCGACTATTTCACCCCCGCCGCGGCGATCCGGGCGTTCGCCATCCTGCGCAGCGGCGGCCGCTACGCCGAGCGCCTCGTCACGCACGAAGCGACGCTGCGCGGTCTTGCGGGATTGCGCTCCTGGCTGTTTCAACGGCTGATTCCGCTAGCCCCGGCGCGGCTGTCGGCGCTGCGCAGCGGCGAGCTGTTCGCGCGTCTGCGCGCCGACATCGATGCGCTGGAGCACTTCTATCTGGCCGTGCTGGTGCCCGCCGCGGTGGCGCTGGTGAGCGTGGCCGCGGGGTTGCTCGTCGCACTCATTGTTCTGCCTGCCGCGGCGGTGCCGTTGCTGCTTGGCGCACTGTCCGCCGGTGTGCTCCTGCCGGCCTGGATGCAGCGCCGGGCCGCGCACGATGCCGCGCAGGCAGTGCGCGAAGCCGCCGAGTTGCGTGGCTCGCTCCTCGATGCGCTGCGAGGCCATGCGGAGCTGCTGGCGTGGGGAGGCGTCGAGGCGCAGGCCGCGCGCATCGATGCCCTGGCGACTCGATTGGATGCGCGCAGGACCCGTACGGAACGGCTGCAGGCCGTGACCGCAGGCGCGGCGGGACTGTGCGGGCAACTGACGCTGCTCGCCGTGCTGGTGCCGGGTCTCGCGGCGGTTCATCGCGGCGCACTCACGCCGACTTTGCTCGTGATGGTTTCGCTCCTGGTGCTGTCGGTGTTCGAGGTCATCGCGCCGCTGTCCGAGGCTCTGCCGCAATGGCACGCCACGCTCGTCGCCGGGACACGAGTGTTCGAGCTCGCCGACACGCCGCCCGCCTTCCTCGAGCCCGAGATCTGCGCGCCCCTGCCGCCGGCTCCGGCCATCGTGTTCGAGCGTGCCTGTCTGCGCTATGCCGAGGATGCGCCGTGGGCGCTCGATGGGGTCGATCTCACGCTCTCCCCGGGGGCGCGGGTGGCGGTGGTCGGTGCTTCAGGTGCGGGCAAGAGCTCGCTGCTCGCGGCGCTGTTGAAATTTCATCCGCTGCAGAAGGGCCGTGTGCTCTTCGGAGGCCAGCCGCTCGAGGCGCTGCAGGGGGACACGCTGCGCCGGCACATCGCGGTCATCGCGCAGCACACCGTACTCTTCAACCTCTCACTGCGCGACAATCTGGTCCTCGGCGCGCCCGATGCCGATGCCGCGCAGATCGAGCGCGCCGTCACGCTGGCCCGGTTGGACCGCTTCGTCGCCTCACTGCCCGATGGCTACGACACTTTGCTCGGCGAGGGAGGGGGGCTCGTCTCGGGCGGCGAGGCGCGGCGCATCTGCATCGCGCGCGCGCTGCTTCAGGATGCTCCGGTGCTGGTGCTCGATGAGCCAACCGAAGGCCTGGACACGCGCACCGCCCGCGAGTTGTACGTCGAGCTCGAGGTGGCGGCGCGCAACCGCACCGTGCTGCTGATCACACACCGCCTGAGCGGCCTTGCGCACCTCGTCGAGGAGGTGGTGGTGATGCATGCCGGGCGCATCGCCGCGCGAGTGCCGGTGAGCGACTATCTCGCGCGCGAGCGCGCTGCCTGAGAGGATCCCATGAGTCCCTGCACTCCCCTCAATCCCGACCAGGCGCTGATGCAAGAGTTTCTCGCCGGTGACCGCGCACCGCGGCCTTTCGATGCCAACCCTCTGGCGCGGTCGTTGGGAACGCGATTGCTCGCGGCCGATGCGGTGGAGGGTACCGTGACGCTTGGTTTCGAGCCGGGGCCGCAGTTCCTGCAGGGCAATGGCTGCGTGCAAGGGGGGATCGTGGCCGCGATGCTCGACTTCTCGCTGGCGCTATCGGTCCTCACCCGTCTGGAGGCGGGTCGCAGCCACTCGACCGCATCGTTCTCGGTCAATCTGCTGCGGCCGACGCGCATCGGGCGGTACGTCGCCCAGGGCCGCATCCAGCGCATGGGATCCCGCCTGGCGTTCGCCGAGGCGAGCCTCGTCCTCGAAGGGACCGAGGAGCAGGTGGCGACGGCCACCGGGGTGATGGCCTTGAGGCAGGGGCGCTCGAGCGGCTGACCGGGGGCATTCGAGCGCATCGATCCGCCGGATTATGTCCGCTAGCGCATTGGCGACGGCCGGCGCAAGGAGTAAATTCACAAAATTAGAATTTCCCTCGCACCGGCGCGCGGCGCAGGCGACGGGGATCCGCAGAGGGCCGCCTGATCGCGACCCGCACCACCGAATGGAGAATACCAATGAGAACAATGCACGGCACCCTGCTGGCAGTCCTCCTTTGCGCCATTGCCGGACACGCCTCTGCCGCATCGGTGACCTTCGGGCGCTGGCTGGTGGCCACTTCGGCGGACGGCGGTGACGTTTACGCGGCGACGGTGAACGGCAGGGGCGAGGTCTTCGGGGAGTTCTGCGACTACCACTCGGCCTCGTGCCGCTGGCTCCTCGCCGTGCGCACGCCCTGCCGCTTCGGAGACGTCTACCCCATCCTCGCCAATTCCAAGAGCGGCGCCAACCCCATCGCCATTTTCTGCGGCGGCGCGCTCGGCGGCCGTACCTTTGGCATGGCGCTCATGAATCAAAAGAAGCTCGAGGCGAGCATCGCCGATGCGGCGCAGATCGGCTTTGCCGTACCGCTCGCCAATGGTGGCTTTACCGTGGCCCAGTTCCAGCTCAAGGGGCGTCTCCAGGCAACCTCCTTCCTGCAGAAGTCCTTTTTCGCCGAGATTGCCCGCCGACGCCAGGCGCGCGCGGCCGTGCGGCCCCTCTAGCCCTTCGGGCAGACATTTCTCTCCTACTTTCGAGGGAGAGTCCGGGCGCTGCTGCGACGAGCGCGTCCCTGGGCGCGTCGGGCCGCATGAGCATTGCGGAGTTCGGGCGTAGAATCAGACCGTTTCCAATTCCTTTGCGGCTGCGCGTGGCCAGGGTCCGGCCCTCTCTCGGGGTGTCCGATCGGCGCGAGACGGCCCGGTTCGAAGCGGGCTGCACATCAGCACACGAGTGAGTTCAGGTCGGGAGGCATGATGAAGAATGTGATGGGGCGACGACTGGCCGTCGTGCTGGTCTCGATGGCGCTGCTGATCGGTCTGGTGGTGGCCTGGAACCTGATCAAGGCCCACTTCATGCAGAAGTTCATGGCCATGAACGCATTGGCCCCCCAGACAGTGAGCACCGCCGTCGCCGAATACTCGAGCTGGCAGCCGCAGGTGAAGTCCGTCGGCAGCCTGCGTGCCGTGCACGGTGTGGAGGTGACCACGCAGGTGGGCGGTCTGGTGCGCGAGGTGCGGTTCCAGTCCGGGGCCGATGCCCGCGCGGGTGAGCCGCTCGTGCAGTTGAACGCCGACCCGGAAATCGCGACCCTGAAGTCACTGACGGCGCAGGCGCATTACGCCAGACTGACCTACGACCGCGACGTCCTCCAGTACAAGGCGCAGGCCATCGGCAAGGCGGTATTGGATGCCGCGACGGCCAACTGGCATAGCCTGGAGGCGCAGAAGGCCTCCGAGGCGGCGCTGATCGCGGAGATGACCATCCGCGCGCCGTTCAACGGCCGGCTCGGCATCACCACGGTCAACCCCGGGCAGTACCTCAAGGCGGGCGATTCGATCGTGACGCTGCAATCGCTCGATCCGATCTACGTGGATTTCAGGCTGCCGCAGGGCGATCTGTCGCGCATCAAGGTCGGACAGACCGTGCGCGTCACGGCGGACGCATTCCCGGGGAGCGTGTTCAGCGGCCGGGTCACCTCCATCGACCCGGCGGTCGACACCTCGACGCGCAACTTCGAGGTGGAGGCCACCATCGGCAACCCGCAGCGCCAGCTCAAGCCCGGCATGTTCGTCGACACCGCGGTGGAATCGGGCGCGCCGCAGCGTTATCTCACCCTGCCGGAGACGGCGATCAGCTACAACCCCTACGGTGACACCGTGTTCGTGGTGCGCGACCAGGGCCAGGGCCAGGGCCAGGGCAAGGGCAAGGGCAAGGGCAAGGGCAAGGGCAAGGGCAAGGGCGCCACCTCCGATCCGACCGTACAGCAGGTATTCGTCGAGCTCGGCCCGACGCGCGGTGACCAGGTCGCCGTGCTGAAGGGGCTCTCGGCGGGCGAGCAGATCGTGACCAGCGGGCAGCTGAAGCTCAAGAACGGCACGCGCATCGCGATCAACAACAGCGTGCAGCCTACCAGTAACCCCAACCCGGCTCCCCAGGAAGAGTGAGGCGGCGAGCGTGAGATTCACCGACATCTTCATCCGGCGGCCGGTTCTCGCGGCCGTCGTGAGCCTGCTCATCCTGGTGCTCGGCCTGCGCGCCATCTTCCAGCTGCCGGTCACCCAGTACCCGAAGACCCAGAGCGCGGTGATCACGGTGAGCACGTACTACTACGGTGCCGATGCGAACACCGTGGCCGGCTTCATCACCCAGCCGCTCGAGACGGCCATCGCCCAGGCGCAGGGCATCGACTATCTCTCCTCCGAGTCGATGGCCGGCGAGTCGGTGATCACGGCGACGCTGCGCCTCAATTACGATCCCAACAAGGCGCTGACCGAGATCAGCGCCCAGGTCAACGCCGTGCGCAACCAGCTGCCGGCGCAGTCGCAGCTGCCGGTCATCCAGCTGGCCAAGAACCAGACCACCGACACGATGTATCTCGGCTATTTCAGCAAGGTGCTGCAGCCGAACGCGCTGACCGACTTCCTGCTGCGCGTGGTGCAGCCGCAGCTGAATGCGCTGCCGGGCGTTCAAAACGCCGAAATCCTCGGTGGACGCACGTTCGCTCTGCGCGCCTGGCTCGATCCGAACCGCATGGCGGCCCACGGTGTCACGGCGGCCGACGTCTACCAGGCGCTCGCGGCCAACAACTACCTGTCAGCCGCCGGCCAGACCAAAGGGCAGATGGTCAGCATCAAGCTGCGGGCGAGCACCGATCCGCGCACTCTTCAGGCGTTCCGCAACCTCGTGATCCGCGATCAGAACGGCGCGATCGTGCGCCTGAGAGATGTGGCCACGGTGGTGCTGGGCGCGGAAAATTACGACTTCAGCGTGCGCTTCAGCGGCCGGCCGGGCGTGTTCATCGGCATCAAGGCCGCCCCGAGCGCCAATATTCTCGACGTGGCCCAGCGGGTGAGGGCGGAAATGCCGGTCATTGCGCGGCAGCTGCCGACCGGCATCACCCAGAAGGTGGTGTTCGACGCCACCAGCTTCGTGCATTCCTCGATCGTCGATGTGGTGAGCACGCTGGTCGAGGCGTTGCTCATCGTCACGGTGGTGATCTACCTGTTCCTCGGCAGCGCGCGCGCGGTCGCCGTGCCGGCGCTCGCCATGCCCCTGTCGATCGTGGGCGCGTTCATCGTCATGCTGGCTCTCGGCTACTCGATCAACCTGCTGACGCTGCTCGCGCTGGTGCTCGCGATCGGGCTGGTGGTCGATGATGCCATCATCGTGGTGGAGAACATCGATCGCCACATGAAACAGGGCAGTACGCCGTTCGAGTCGGCGATCCAGGGAGCTCGCGAGCTCGGCGGCCCCATCATCGCGATGACCGCCGTGCTGGTGGCGGCATACGTGCCGATCGCCTTTCAGGGCGGACTCACGGGAACGCTGTTCACCCAGTTCGCCTTCACCCTGGTGGGGGCGGTCACCGCCTCGGCCATCATCGCACTCACGCTCTCGCCGATGATGTGCTCGCGCATCTTCCGATCCGAGCAGGAGGAGGGCCGCTTCGCCCATCTGCTCGATCGCTGGTTCGGCGCGCTGCGCCGGGGCTATCACCGCGTCCTGTCCAACTGGCTCTCGACCTGGCCGGTGCTGATCGTGCTCGGGGCGCTGCTGCTCGGCGGGGTGTTCTATCTCTTCGTGACCTCCAAGACCGAGCTCGCGCCCCAGGAAGACCAGGGGGTGGTGCTCTACCAGCTTATCGGTCCCGCCGATGCGACGCTCAGACAGATGGAAACCTACACCGAGCAGGTCTATCAGGCGGCGCGCACGCTGCCGGAGTACCGCCAGGCCTTCCAGCTGATCGGCAACCCGACGGTCAACCAGGGTTTCGGCGGCATCCTGCTCAAGCCCTGGGATCAGCGCACCCGGACCGCGACGCAGCTGCAGCAGGTGCTGCAGAAGCGCTGGAACCACATCGCCGGGGCGCGTGTGGCGGCGTTCCAGTTCCCCTCGCTCCCCGGGGCGCAGGGCATGCCGGTGCAGTTCGTGATCACCACGGCGGAGCCGATCGCGAACCTGAATGCGGTCGCGACGAAGGTGCTCGATCGAGCCAAGGCAAGCGGCCTGTTCTTCTTCGTGGACGATGATCTGAAGATCGATCAGCCGCAGGATGAGCTGGTGGTCAACCCGGACAAAGTCGCCGATCTCGGCCTCACGCAGCAGGACGTGGCCTCGACGCTCGGCGCGGCGCTCGGCGGCGGCTACGTCAATTACTTCGAGCTCGGCGGCCGCTCCTACCGTGTGATGCCGCAGGTTCTGCAGCGATTCCGCCTCAATCCGAGCCAGGTGCTCGATTACCACCTGCGCACCGCATCGGGGAAGCTGGTGGAGCTCCGGACGGTGGCGCACCTGAAGTCCGAGGTCGTGCCCGAGTCGATCAATCACTTCCAGCGGCTGAATTCCGCAACGATCATGGGCGCGCCGGCGGTCCCCCAGGGGCAGGCGCTCGCCTTCCTGCAGAAGACTCTGAAGCAGATCGCCCCGAGCGGCTACAAGGCCGAGTACGCGGGCGAGTCGCGGCAGTTCATGCAGGGCTCCAACAGCTTCCTCATGACTTTCGGATTCGCGCTGGTCATCGTCTTCCTCGCGCTCGCGGCGCTCTTCGAGAGCTTCCGCGATCCGATCGTGATCCTGGTGTCGGTGCCGGCGGCACTCTTTGGCGCGCTGCTGTTCATCAACGTGCTGCCGTCCCAGTCGCTCAACATCTACACCCAGGTGGGTCTGGTGACGCTGCTCGGCCTGATCAGCAAGCACGGCATCCTCATGGTGCAGTTCGCCAATGACCTGCAGCGTGCGGGCAAGAGCAAGCTCGAGGCGATCGAGGAGGCCGCCGAGGTGCGGCTGCGCCCGATCCTCATGACCACCGCCGCGATGGTGGTGGGTGTGTTGCCGCTCGTGCTCGCCAGCGGCGCGGGGGCCGCTGGACGCAAGGCCATGGGTATCGTGATCTTCACCGGACTGTCGATCGGCACGCTGTTCACGCTGTTCATCGTCCCGGCGGTGTATCTGGTGCTCGCGCAGGATCACGAGCGCGACCGGCAGAAGGCCGAGGCGCTCGCGGCGGCTTCGGCCCTGCCCGCATCCGAATGAGCGTCAACTGTCCGGCGGCGCCGTGAAGTGCTAAGTTAGGCGAATGCCGACACGCACCTCATTCCGATGCGAGTCGAACCCTCGTTCATCCCCGATGTGGTCGATCGCATGAGCGTCTGCGGGGGCTCGACCGGAACGAACCTGCGGGCGTGCGCACGATGACCGAGTTCTTTGCCGGCCGCGGCTTTGCCGCATGCTGAGACCTCGAGCGGCCGCACCGGCCGGAAAATCAGGAGAAAGGTACATGGCAGGCAAGCGACGGATCCACGCCGCGTTGGCCGTTCTCGCCCTCGGCCTGGCGAGCGCCGCGGGCGCGGCCCACATGCCGCTTCGGATCAGGGTGACGGGCGGGTGGGTTCGCGGCGCCCGGGTCCATGGCGTCATCGCCTTCAAGGGAATCCCATTCGCGGCGCCCCCCGTCGGCCATCTCAGATGGGCGCCGCCGCAACCCGTGCGTCCCTGGCAAGGCGTGCGGCCGGCGCTGCACTTCGGCCCCGATTGCATGCAGCTGCCGACACCGGGGGACATGGCGCCGCTGCGGACCGTGCCGGCCGAGAGCTGCCTGTTCGTCAATGTCTGGCGTCCCCAGAACGCTTCGCGGCGCAGGCTCCCGGTGATGGTCTGGATTTACGGCGGCGGTTTCGTCGATGGCGGGACATCACCAGCTGTGTACGACGGCAGCCGGTTCGCCCGCGACGGCGTGGTGTTGGTGAGTTTCAACTACCGGCTGGGCAATTTCGGCTTCTTTGCCTTCCCCGCGCTCATGGGCTCCGGCGAGGTGGGTAACTACGCCTTCATGGACCAGATTGCCGCGTTGCAATGGGTGCGGCGCTACATCGGCGCCTTCGGCGGCGATCCGCACAACGTCACGATCTTCGGCGAGTCCGCCGGCGGCACGTCGGTCGCGGCGCTGCTTGCGACCCCCGTCGCCCGCGGGCTCTTCCAGAAGGCCATCCTGGAGTCCGCCTGGGGCCTCGGGGGCAACATCCCCGACATGCCGATGCATCCACTGTCCACGGGACCGGCGTCGGCCGAGTCGATCGGGGTACGCCTGGCGCGGCACCTGGGTATTACGGGGCAGGGGCCCGGGGCGCTCGAGCGGTTGCGAGCCCTGCCCGCCGCGCGCCTGGTCGATGGCCTCAACATGGCGACCGAGCTGGACGATCGGACGTACGTTCACGGTCCGATCGTCGATGACAGGCTGTATTTCGGCGTGCCGGTCGATGTCCTTGCCGAGGGCAAAGGCGCACGCGTGCCGGTGATGATCGGCACCAACAGTGCGGATCTCGGTTCCATGCCGCAGAAGTCGTTACGGGCGCTGTTCGCCTCCTTCGGGCCACAGGCGGCGGCGGCGCGTGCCCTGTACGATCCGGCCGGCACGCGAACCCTGCAGCAGGTGTCGGCGCGAGTCGGCCGGGATGAATGGATGATCGAGCCGGCGCGAGCGATCGCGCGGACTTTTTCGAGCCGCGGACAGAGGGTCTACGAGTATCGGTTCTCGTACGTCGCCACCTCGATGCGAAAGTCGTGGTCGGGCGCGCCGCACGCGACGGAGATTCCCTACGTATTCGACACCGTCAGGGCGCATTACGGCCGGCGCACGTCGCGCGCCGACCAGGCCATGGCCCGCATCATGCACTCGTATTGGGTGGCATTTGCCAAGACGGGCCGGCCGGATCCGGCGGGCGAGCCCGCTTGGCCGCGCTATGAGGCCGACACCGACCGGTTGTTGAATTTCACCGGGCACGGCCCGGTGGCCGAGCGTGATCCCTGGCGCAAGCGGCTCGATCTGGCCGAGGCCGCCGATCGTATCGGGCGCAGGCGCTGAGCGCGCCCCGGGGCCTGGCCGCGGGGCCGCGGAACCGGCGACCGCCCGTGCGGCGCCGGTCCGGGACACTCGCGGGAGGGGCTGCCTTCAGGCCGCGGCGAGCTGGGCCGCAGCGAACTCGAAATTCGCCAGCTTGGCGAGGAAGTTGTCCGCGAAATCTGCGCGGCGGTTGCGGAAGTCCACGTAGTAGGCGTGCTCCCACACGTCGAGGACCAACAGCGCCTTGCCCTCGCCGCTCGCCACCGGCGTTCCGGCATTGCCGGTCTTGGTGATCTTCAGCCGTCCGTCGGTGCCGAGCACCAGCCAGGCCCAGCCCGAGCCGAACTGCCCGAGGGCCGCGGCCTTGAACTGCTCCTTGAATTTGTCGACGCCGCCGAAGTCCGAGGAGAGCTTCTTTTCGAGGCTGCCGGGAATGCCGCCGCCGTTCGGCGACAGGGAATTCCAGAACAGGCTGTGGTTCCAATGCTGGCCGGCGTTGTTGAATACGGCCGCAAGATCGCTGCGCTCGTAGGCGAGGCGGATGATCTCCTCCAGGCTCTTGCCTTTGAGGGCGTCGTTCTTCTCGACGAGCCCGTTCAGCGCGGTGACGTACGCCTGATGATGCTTGCCGTGATGAAGCTCCAGGGTTTCCTGGCACATGCCGCGGGCGGCGAGCGCGCCGGGTGCAAAGGGAAGCGAGGGAAGTGAAAAGGTCACGGGGGCTCTCCTACTGTGACGGGGGATCAGCTCTTGCTGGGCGTGTGCCGAAGGCTAGGAAACTTTCTGGAATTTGTCTAGCGAGCCTCTCGGCGGCCCGCGCGCGCCCCGGCGGGCCGATTTGGGGACCGGCCGTACATTCGGGGCGCTTCCGGGGCGGACTTTCGGCATAATCCCGCGCCCAGGGTCAAGTCCCCGGATCGGGGTGCCGATGCTGACCAAATCCCAGGCCCGAAAATTCTCGCGCACGCCGCTGTCGTGGCTGATGCGGCTGCGCCTGATCCTGTTCGGGCACGACGATCTGGTCAGCGTCGTGTTCTGGGCCACGCTGGTCGGCATCGCCGGCGCCTTCGCCAGTGTGCTGTTCCGCCTCGGCATCCGGCTTTGCGTGCGCCTGTTCAGCGGCTACTGGCCCTACTCCGAGCACGGCTCGGGACTGGTGGATGTGGCGCTGAGGCTCCCCTGGTGGCACCGGGCCCTCATGCCCGCCATCGGCGGGCTGCTCGCCGGAGCGGTGCTGCTGTTCGTCAAGCGCCGACTCGTCTCCTCCAAGGCCATCGATTACATCGAGGCGGTGAAGGTCGGCGACGGCCGGATCGGCTTCCGCGGCTCGATCCTGAAAAGCGTGGGCTCGATGCTCACCATCTCCTCGGGGGGCTCGATCGGACGCGAAGGCTCGATGGTGCAGCTTTCCGCCATGCTCGGCTCGCGGATCGGCCTGCTCGCACGCGCGCCGGTTCCGCGCCTGCGGCTCATGGTGGCCTGCGGCGTGGCCGCGGGCATCGCGGCGGCCTACAACGCGCCCATCTCGGGCGCGTTGTTCGCGTCGGAAATCGTGCTCGGCTCGATGTCGATGGAGAGCTTCGGTCCGCTCGTGATCGCCTCGGTCATCTCCAACGCGACCTTGCACCGGGTGGTGCACTTCGGAAACGTGTTCGACGTGCCCCACGTGGTCGTGGTCACGAACTGGGAGCTGATCTTCTACATCATGCTCGGTGTCCTGCTCGGACATCTCGCGCCGCCGTTCCTCGCGCTGCTCGACTACGCGAAGTCGAAGTTCGTGCGCATGAATCTGCCGCTTTACTGGCAGCTGGCGCTCGGCGGCGCGGGGGTCGGCATCATATCGCTGCTGGTCCCCGAGGTCTGGGGCAACGGGTACAGCGTGGTGAGCCACATCCTGCTCGGACAGGTCTTCGGCTGGACGCTGCTCGCCATCCTGTTGGCCAAGGTGCTGGCGACCGCCTCCACCGTCGGCTCGGGGGGCGTGGGCGGTGTGCTGACGCCCTCGCTATTCATCGGCGCGGCCGTGGGAACGCTGTTCGGCGGTCTGCTGCAGCTGATGATGCCGCACGTCGTTCCCCAGCCGGTCGCTTACGGCGTGATCGGCATGGGCGGATTTCTCGCGGCGACCACCCAGGCGCCACTCACATCCATCCTGATGATTTTCGAGATGACGCTCGATTACAACGTGGTGCTGCCGCTGATGCTCGCCTGCGTGACCGCGCATTACACGGCCAAGGTTTACCAGCACGGCAAGTCGGTTTATCGCGCCACGCTGGATCAGGCCATGGCGGCCGAGCACGGCGATGACTGGCGTTTGCGCACCGTGGAGGCGTTGGTGAAGCCGGTGGCGGTGGTGGTGCCGCGCGATACTCCGTTGTCGGAAGTGTTCAACCGCATCTCGAGACGCACTCTGCGCCGGGTGTATGTGACCGATGGTGATGATCTCGTCGCCTGGTTCAGGCCGCGCGAGCTGCTCGAGCGGCTGCAGAAGGGCGAGATCGGCTGGGATGTGCCGGTGGGGGCGATCGCCCAGCCGGTGAACGAGACATTGACGCCGGACATGTCGCTGACCGAGGCGCTTGATGGCTTCCTGCGCGAGAAGGTGAGGACGTTGCCCGTCACGCCTGGACAATGGCGACACACGCTGCTCGGCGAAGTGTCGCGCGACGACGTGCTGCTCGCCATCCGCGACCGTCTGACGGTTACGAAGTGAGCATGTTGCGTCTTTTGGCCACCGCTCCCCGCGGCCTGACCGATCTGTTGGCCAGGGAGCTGGCGGCGCTCGGCGCCGTGGAAGTGCGCGAACGCGCGGGTGCGGTATCCTTCGGCGGCACTCTTGAAACGGCGTATCGGGCCTGTCTCGAGTCGCGGCTCGCCAATCGCGTGCTGCTCGAGATCTCGCGCTTCGAGGCCGCGGACACCGAGGCATTCTACAGAGGCGCTCGCGCGGTTCATTGGTCGGCGCAGCTGAAGGCCGGAGCGACACTCGCGTGCGAGTTCAGCGGCCGCCATCCGACCATCTCGCACAGCCACTTCGGGGCGCTCAAGCTGAAGGACGCCATCGTCGATGCACTGCGAGAGGCGACCGGTTCGAGGCCCGACGTGGTTCTGGATAGGCCCGGCCTGCGCGTGCATGCCCACGCGCATGACGCGTCGATCACCCTGTCCATCGACCTGTCGGGGGAAAGCCTGCATCGCCGAGGGTACCGCAGCGCCACCGGCGAGGCGCCGCTGAAGGAGAACGTGGCCGCTGGCGTGCTCGAGCGCAGCGGCTGGCCGCAGCTTGCGGCCTCGGGTGCGCAGTTCCTCGATCCTCTGTGTGGCTCGGGCACATTGGTGATCGAGGCGGCACTGATGGCCGCCCACTGCGCACCGGGCCTCAACCGCAGGTATTTCGGGTTTCTCGGCTGGAGAGGGCACGATGAGGAGCTGTGGAGCGAGGTGCGTGCGGCAGCGGTGGCGCGCTCTCGTGCCGGCGGCACACCGGCCGTGATCATCCGTGGACAGGATCGGGATCCGGCGGCCATCCGCGACGCGCGCGCCAACGCCGAGCGCGCCGGCGTGGCACAGTGGGTGAGATTCGAAGTGCGGCCCCTGTCCGATGCGGCGCCGGAGGAGGCGGGCGACGCCCAGCGGGGGCTGTTGTGCACCAACCCGCCGTATGGCGTCAGGCTGCAAGACCTGGAGGCGGCGCGCGCCGTGCACCGGGAGCTCGGAGAGGTGCTGCGCGAGAGGTTCCAGGGATGGCAGGCATCGGTGCTCACCGGCGCGCCGCAACTCGGCATGGAGCTCGGAATCCGCGCGGCGCGCACGCACACGCTATGGAACGGGGCAATCGAGTGCCGGTTGCTCAGGATGACCGTGGAGCCCGCAAGCCTGCGACGGCCCGGAACCCTGGCGAAGTCCGATGTCTCGCTCAGCGACACCCCGGGCGCGCGCATGTTTGCCAACCGGCTCGCGAAGAACCTGAAGCGGCTCAAGAGCTGGGCGCAGCGGGAAGACATTTCGTGCTACCGGCTCTACGACGCGGACATGCCGGAGTACGCCTTCGCCATCGATTTGTATCGCACCGTGCAGCCGCAGGAAGACTGGCTGTACGTGCAGGAATACGCCGCTCCCGGGGAGATCGAGGCCGAGGCGGTGCGGCGGCGCCGTGGCGAGGTCCTCGCCAGCCTTGCGGGTGTGACCGGCGTGCCGAGGGAGCGGATCAAGGTGCGCGTGCGCCGCCGAACCCGACGCGGCGAGCAGTATGAGAAGCTGGCCGGACATGCCGAGTTTCACATCGTGAGCGAAGGCGGTCTGCGCTTCGCGGTGAACTTCGGGGACTACCTCGATACCGGGCTGTTTCTCGATCATCGCCTCACCCGGCAGATGCTGCGGCGCGAGGCGAATGGCAAGCGCTTTCTCAATCTGTTCGCCTACACCGGCACGGCGACGGTCTACGCCGCATCGGGTGGTGCGGCCGAGACCACCTCGATCGATCTGTCGAGGACTTACCTCGATTGGACCGGACGCAACCTGGAACTGAATGGATTCGCCGGCCCTCGGAACCAGCTCATCCAGGCCGACTGCCTGCAGTGGCTGCGCGCGGGCTCACGCGAACGCTACGACCTCATATTCCTCGATCCGCCGACGTTCTCCAATTCCAAGCGCATGGAGGCGGTGCTCGATGTGCAACGGGATCACCGGCAGCTGATCGAGGGGTGCATGGGGCTGCTCGCCCCCGGCGGTGTGTTGATCTTCTCGACCAATGCGCAGCGCTTCCGCCTCGAGCCGGCGCTCAACGAGCACTACGCGGTCCGTGACGTCTCCGCGGCCACGCTTCCCCGGGACTTCGAGCGCAACCCGCGGATTCACCGCTGCTTCGAGCTGCGCCTGCCCTAG
>DAIDHH010000010.1 GCA_027452045.1 Gammaproteobacteria bacterium | reverse complement strand
GAAGCTGAAGGGCTTCGGCAGGTAGTCGTCGGCGCCGAGGTCGAGTCCCTTGACCCGGTCCTGCACCGAATCGCGCGCGCTCAGGATCAGCACCGGCTCCTTGAAGCCGTTGCGCCGCCACTCGCGCAGCAGATCGAGGCCATCCCCGTCCGGCAGTCCCAGATCGAGAATGATGAGGTCGTAGGCGGCATCGCACAGAGCGTCCCGCGCGGCGCGGCAGCTGTCGGCGCAGGTCACGGTATAGGCACGCTCGGCAAGCCCCTGCTTGAGCAGTTGCGCAAGGCGCGGCTGGTCTTCGACGATCAGGATTTTCATGGGCAAGGGTCCCGCGGGGCCGGCCTCACCAATGAGGGCCCCTGCGGATGCTGCCCGGACAGTATACGTCCGTCCGCCGGCAGGCGCCCGCCCTACCCGCCGATCGTCCATAGCACCACCGCGTCGAACAGCGCCTTGCCCTGCGGGGTCAGATCGTCAAAGGATGGATTATCGAACGGCAGCATCGTCCGCCGGGCGGGCGCAATGAAGCCACCGGCCATGCGCGAGCCCTTCGGGTAGCCGAAGATCGCATCCTCGCGCGGCTCCCCGGGGAGGGTGGCGATCACCGTGGCATCCGGCAGCGGCCAGGCCCACTTGAGCACCCCGGGATGCTGGGTGAACTTCACCAGTCCCGGCTTCAGGCCCGCGGCCATGGGGCTCCAGGCGCCGACGATGTCGAGATAGTTCTCCGGCGGATCATCGCTCTCAAGGAGTTCCCCGTGCTCACCGTAATCGCGGTAGCGGTCCCGGCCGGTGAAATGCAGCGAGTCCGAGAGCAGCCCCTCGAGCGAGAGGAGCGGAACTCGCACGTTGTCGTACTTGTTCGCGAGCTTCCACTTCGAGCAGGTGCCGGAGATGATCACCAGATTCATGCCGCGGGCGCGGCTCTGCGGGTCCATCTGGTCGGCAACGCTCACCGTGAAGCCGAGTTTGCGCAGATGCGCCACGATGGCCGCATCGGAGCGATGTCCCTCACCGCCATGGACGCGCTCGACGAACAGCACCTTGCTGCCGTGCGCGACCTGGCGAATCCTCGCATCGAGCGCTGCCGGGTCGTATGCCGGCTCGGGCGGCGGCGGCGAAATCGCCCAGCGCAATGCCGCATCGAACAGCCTGCGGCCGATCGCCCAATTGCGCAGGTGAGCGCTCTTCGCGGCCGGTCCGTGCACTGCCGTCAGCAGGTGGAAGTCATCACTCCCGAGATAGAACGCGACGCGGCGCGCCGGAGCCGCCCGGCCGTCGGCCAGAGTCGCGTCACGCTCATAGGTGAACACCGCCGCATGGGTCCGCGAGCCGAAGAAGTCCGCGATCACGGTGCCACCGGGACCTGGCCGCCCCCAGCCGGCAGTCTGCGGCTCGAGATAAAGTGTGCCGAACAGCCGCGGCTTCATTCCCACCGACCGGCTGATCTCGGAGGTGATGTTGGCGCCATACGCGTACAACACCGCGAAGCTGTCGGCGTAGTGCTGTATCGGATCGATCACCTCGTAATCGCGATGCAAAACGGATCCCGTGAGGCCGAGGTTTGGATAATCGTAGGTATTCCAGGTAAATATCGGCACGGGAGCTTGCGCATACTTGTCGCCAAGCTCGTGCGCGTCCGCGGTCGAGGAGAGCACGATCAGGCTCGCTCCCTCGGCGTCGGAGGCCGGCGCGCCCGCATCCACCGTGCGCACCACGAACCCGAGCTTGCGCAGGTGCCGGGCCACTCGCGCATCGTCGTTCGGCTCTGGGCTGTCGGCGCCCCCGGTTACGAGCAGCACGGTCTTGCCCTTGAGCGCCGTCCAGGGGGCGAGTGCGGCATGGGCCGCGGGCCACATCAGTGCAACGCCAAGCGCCGCATGAACACCGACCGCCCTCAGGCGAGCCATGAGACCTTTCACCGTGCACCCCCCGTATCAGACCGCCCGAGCGCAAGAAGCTCGCTTCCCGCGCCCGAAGCCGACTCGATCGCCACCCAGAGCTCACCGGCCGCCGGGTTCAGAGCGAGGGCGCTCACGGTGCCCGCAAGAGCCGCCTTGCCGCCGTTGGCATAGTGAACGAATGCGTACATGCGGATGGCGTGCAACTCCTCGCCACCGGCAATGAAGACTCCGCCCTTCCATCCGGACGGACCGAACGGGTGAAACGCAAACGCCATCTGCAGGGCATCCGATTGCTGGATGGGCAGTTTCACGAAGGTGAAACCCAGGTCCGCGTCCATGATCAGCGCGTGGCCATTGCCGCAGCCGACGAACAGCCGCCGTCCCAGGGGATCCATGGCGAGGCCGGATGGCGCGCGGCAGCGAGGCAGCGGTATCTGCCCGGAGAGTCGCATCTTGTCCGCGCTGACGACATCGAGAGCATCCCGGGCGCTGTTGGCGACATAAAGCGTGCCGCGTCCGTTGGCCGCCATCTGTGCCAACGTGCCCGGCATCCGCGCGACACCGAGACGTTTACCGGTCACAGGATCCAGACGCGTCACCGAATGCCCGACACGGCTTTCGACGAACAGCTGATTCGCGATCGAATCGAAGAGCACAGCGGTTGGAGCCCCCGCAGGGAGTGCGACGGAGGTGAGGACGTGCAGCGGGCGCACACCAAGGATCACCAGGCGCGCGGGCTTCTTTACGACCGCATAGAGCGTGTCCCCCGCTCCAGAGGCCAGTCCGGTCACGACGCCGGGCAGTTTCACGGCGGATACGGCTTTGCCCCGGTCATCGAAACTGCGAATCTCCTCGCCTGCCGCCGCATACACATGCCCGGCCTCGGGCCCGGTGGCGAGGGCCCTTACCCGACTCGTGCCGCCGAGCGCAATCCGGTGCAGCACCTGAACCGGAAAGGTCGCGGCGGCGGCGCTCAGCACCCCCGCCAGCGCCGCAAGTCCCGCCAGCACCACCCCGCGCCTGATTCCGACTCCCCCCCGCCTCACCTTGCTCATCGTCGCGCTCTCCTCGGTGCAAGTCGGGCAATGCGCTCCGCGGCATTCACCTGGAACTGCCGCAGCGGCAGGAAGATGCCCTCGCGCCGCACATCGAGCTGGCCTTCGCGGCTCAGAATGAGACGGAGGAACTCCTGCACGGCCGGCGGCAATGGCTGTCCGGGCCGCCGGTTGACGTTACCGTAGACCAACCGGCTCAGCGGGTACTTGCCGAGAGCCACGTTGGTGAAAGTCGGGGACACGACATCGGCCCCCTCGCCCACCGCCAGCACCTTTACGGGCGCGTCCAGGAAGGCAAGGCCCGTAATGCCGATGCCGTCGGGGTCCGCCGCCACACGCCTCGCGATCGGGAACACCAGCTTGTCGAAATGCAGGCCGGTACGCCAATGGCCGTGTTTTCCAGCAAAATCCAGGACGCGTTCCCGCACGAACTCATCGTACCCGCCCCAGGGCTTGAGCGCGTACACGTGCACGGGCTTCCCGGCCCACGCGCCTCTCGCACCCAGCTCACCCCAGGTGACCGCCGGACGGTCACCGCGCAGATGGGAGCGGGAAAACACCGCATCGAGCTGCTCG
>DAIDHH010000009.1 GCA_027452045.1 Gammaproteobacteria bacterium | reverse complement strand
TGACGCTCAGTTGGTGACCACCTGCCAGTCCTGCTCCGCCGTGGGCGGCAGTTTGTCCATGTGCTTGAGGAAAAGCGCGAGCGTCCACATCTGTTGGGGACTCAGCGTGGCCTTCCACGACGGCATGCCCGTCCAGCGAATCCCGTGGTCGATCTTCCAGAACGTGACCCCCTCCGGGTCGTCTTCCACGCCGTCGGTGGCGAGCTGCGGCGGCTTGGGGTACTCGCCCAATGCCACCGGGCTCGCCGAGGCCTCGCCCTGGGCCGTACCGTGACAGATCGCGCAATGTTTGGCGTAGAGCTGGATGCCGGCGATCAGATTGGCATCGGTGAGCGGCACGGGATTGGGCCCCTTGGGCGCCTCTCTTGCGAATGTCGCATGGAGCGAGGCCCGCGCCGCCCATTTCTCGAGCGGCAGCGGACCGGAGTCGGCCCCGGCGGGAATGGCGCCGGTGATCAGAGCCAGGTAGCCAAGAACGGCGGCCGCAATAATGGTCGCCACTACACCGAGCACGAAGCCTTTCAGCATGGCGCTTCTCCGCAAGACGGCAACCCTGGGTCGGGTTCCGTAGCCCGATATGACTGTAGCACAGCTCCGCGCTCCGGCACGTCCTCGAGGCGCCAGGGCCCTCGGACGAGCGGTCCGCGCCGGCCTCGGGGCGGACCGCTCCGGTGCAGGCCATCGAATCGCAAGCGGGATCAAGTCGCCGGGAGCCGGCCCCTGTCATGCCACGGCGTCTATGGCCGCGTGAGATCCTCGCTCCGCCTCAGCGACATCGATCCTGACGCCTCGTGCCGGAGCTCATGAGCGTCCCGCGTGCGGGGGCTTCCCCTCGGCTCCGGTAACGGTCGATGCGATGCCCTTGGCGAAAGTCTGCTCGATGTCCCTGATCGAGGTAGCGCCGCCGTAGATGCCACCCCACGCGAAAGTCTTCTGCAGGGTGAAGCTCTCCTCGAGCTTGTGTTGCGGCACTGAATACACCTCGATGTTGCCATCAATGTGTATTTGCCCGAGCCCGGCCAGCATGAAGCGGGCGAACTTGCTGCCCTTTTCATATCTCGTCAGGTGCACGTCGACTTCGTAGGCTCCCAGGTTGCCGTCTGCCCGGTTGGCCTTCTGCAGATCCTGGATGTCCTGCTCGATTTCCTGCACCATTCTCTGCTCCTCGTAAGGCAGGATCTTCACCTCGGGTGAGGCGCTCAAATTCACGCTCACGAGGTCCTTGCTGGTGATGCGAAAACCGGGCACCACCGGCTGTGCGAATTGCGGCCTGGGCACCGTTGTGGCGCATCCCGCCAGAAGCAGGCCACTGATGGCGACGACGAGCGCAATACCGTTGACTCTTGATGTTCTCATGGCGACCTCCCGTGATCCATATGTCGCAAGCTCGACGAACCGGAATCATATAGGTCGCGCATCCCGCTGTTTGTTGACGAAATTCTCGCGCAGTCGACGTTTGGCCGTGCGACCCGTCACAGTCTCACTCGGATTACGACACACCAACCACAAGGGCACGCGATGAGATCGTGTTGATCGAGGTTCCCGCTCGAGCGGGTCCTTCAGTCGGGAATCGGCCGCGCCCGATTTTCCTGCCGCTCAGTCGATCGGCCAGGCAACAGTGCCTGACAGTCTGCTCTGCAAGGCCGAAACTTCCGGAGGTTGCCCGTCCGTGCCCACGATTCGCCACCACGGGTCGATTCGACCCGAGGCGTGCGCGGGCTCCACCGCCTCCCCGAGCCTCGGAATGATGAGCCGCGCCCGACTCGTCGAGCTCAGCTCGAGGAGGCGCTCGGCGGGCTGATCCCAGGCGTGAGTCGCGAGGCTGAATGTTCCCCAGTGCACCGGGAGGAAGGCGCCGTTCCCGAGAAGGGACGCGGCCTCGAGGGCATTGTCAGGGCCGAGATGCATATCGCCCCATGCGGGCTCCCAGGCGCCGACCTCGAGCATCACCAGGTCGAAAGGCCCGAGCCGCCTGCGGATGTGCTCGTATTGGGTCGTGAGCCCCGTGTCGCCGCTGAAGAAGACGCCATGACGCTCCGATCGCACGACGAATGACGACCAGAGCGTCGCATTACGGGTCTTCGGCGTGCGGCCGGAGAAATGTTGCGCCGGCGCGGCGGTGACCCGCAGCCCGGCGTGCGGCAACTCGTGCGATTCCCACCAGTCGAGCTCGGTAATGCGCTCGGGCCGCACGCCCCAGCCCTCCAGGTGCGCGCCGACGCCGAGTGAGGTGACGAAGGGAACGTCACTGCGGGCAAGCGCGCGAATCGTCGGGTAGTCGAGATGATCGTAGTGGTCGTGCGAGACGATCACCAGGTCCACCGGCGGCATCGCCCTGAGCGGGACCGGAACCGGCTGGAAGCGCTTCGGACCGGCGAGACGCAATGGAGAGGCTCGCGGCCCCCAGACCGGATCGGTCAACACCCGCCGGCCGTCGATCTCGATCAGCACGGTCGAATGACCGAGCCAGGTGACGCGCAGTCCGCTTCCGGGCGCGTGCCGCCAGGCCTCGAGCGGACTCACCGAAGGCAGCGGGAGCGCCGGAGTGCGGCGGTTGTCGGCGCGCAGGAACTGCGTCCACGTCGGCATCCGCGCGTTCGGATCGCGCAGCCCCGGCATGATGGGATGGGTGTTTCGGAAGCCCTCGCCCGCCCAGAGCGGCGAGGCTCGCATGCGCTCGAGACGCGCGCCTTGCACTCTCGAACCGAGTGATTTCACGGGCTGGTCCCTCGCAATGGATGCGCCAGTGTACTCAAACGGCCCGGCGCGCTCGCCGCTCGTGAGCCACTTGGAGCCCTTTCCCCTCGAGTCAGGTTCGTCCGAGCCCTTCCAGGCGCTCTCGCAGCGCCCGACCCGCGGCGAGGATGTGCTCGCGCAGCGCTGCAACGGCGGCCTCGACATCGCCGCGGGCGAGGGAATCGAGTATGGCCCGGTGCTCGGCATCGGAGCGGGGCTCCCAGTCGAGGCTCTTCCAGGTCGCCAGCAGGTAGCGCGCGCTCGCCTGGTGAAGGTCGTCGATCGCCTGCAGGAGTCGTGGCATGCGGCAGGGCGTCACGAGCGCCCGATGGAACCGGCGGTTGGCTTCTTCCCACACGAGGATCTCGCCACCCTCCTCCGCCGCCGCCAGGGCCTGCCGGGCCTCTTGCAGATCGGCGTCCGTGAGCGCATGGGCGGCCTCACGCAAGGCGAGACCCTCGAGTGCGGCCCGCATTGCCGTGACCTCATGAACCGCCTCAGGGGCGATCGGGGCGACTCTGACCCCCCGGCGCGGCTCACAGACGAGCAGCCCACGGGCCTCGAGCCTTCGAAATGCCTCGCGCACGGGCACGTGGCTGGCGCGAAATTCGGCGGCGACGAGGTCCTGGCCGACTTTGCTGCCTGGCGGCAGCTCGCCGAGAACGATTCTGCGGGTCAGGACCTCCGCGATGCGCTCGGCGACGGACCGATCCGGATCGGGGGGTTGCGGCAGTGGGGCATGCATGATTTTATAGATTATCTATAGTCTATCAGATGTTCAGGAGAGCGCCATGCCCCGGCCCCGTCCTGCCCGACTCGAGCACATCGCCGGTATCGGCGTCGACCGCATGGGCGCGATCGCCGATGCCTCCGGCCGCGATTTCCTGCGGCTGGAGAATCTCGACATCGATATCCCACCGGATGCAGCCGCCATCGCGAGGACCCGGGATGCGGCCTCCCGGGATGTCGACAACAGCTACCTGCCCTTCGTCGGGCAGACCCGCCTGCGCGAAGCGGTGGCGCGGCACGTATCCCGACTCTCAGGCGTCGCGTATTCGGGCGAGCGGCATTGCCTCATCTGCGCCGGTGGGTTGTCGGGCATCCTCAACGTGCTGCTGGCAACCCTCGAGGTGGGGGACGAAGTGATGGTCACCGACCCGACCTACGCGGGGTTGATCAACCGGGTGCGGCTCGCAGGTGGGG
Source organism: Gammaproteobacteria bacterium (assembly GCA_027452045.1). Lineage (GTDB taxonomy): Bacteria > Pseudomonadota > Gammaproteobacteria > Steroidobacterales > Steroidobacteraceae > 13-2-20CM-66-19. The sequence goes on along the minus strand of DAIDHH010000009.1, from coordinate 23,024 downwards.
TGCCGAAATTCGTCCCCTTCCAGTTCACCCCGGGTGATACGTGGCGGCTCGACCGTGACGCGCTGCACGATGCGGTCGGGCCCAAGACCCGGGCGATGCTGCGGATGTCCCCTTCGATGCCCTGCGGCGGCATGCTCGATGCGGCGGACTGGGCCGCGGTCGCCTCGCTGTGCCGGGATCACGACCTTCTGCTGATCCTCGATGCGGCCATGGAGAGGCTCGTCTTCGACGCGCGCACGCTCATCCATCCGGCGGGCCTGCCGGGCATGGCGCAGCGCACGATCACGGTCGGCTCCGCCGCCAAGGAGCTGCGCATGATCGGGTGGCGCGTCGGCTGGATCGTGGCGCCCGAAGCGCTCATCCCGGACCTCGTCGCGGTGTCGCTGGCGAATGTCGTCGTGCCCGTCGGAATCGCCCAGGATGCCGTGGCCCTCGCCCTCGAGCGCTCGCAGGAATCAATGTGCGGCTACGTAGCGGAGTTGCAGGCGCGCCGGGACGTCATGATCGATGAGCTGGCAGAGCTTGCCTACGGCAAGCCGGCGGGTGGTTGGTCGATGCTGTTGCGGGTCTCGGACTACGGCCTCGATGGAGCGGCAGTGGCACAACGCCTGCTGCAGCAGGGCGTCTGCGCAACGGCGATGGCGGGCTGGGGCGAAACCCACGGCCCCCAATATATCCGCTTCGTGTTCTCGAACGAGCCGGTGTCACGACTGCGAGGCGTTGGTCGGCGTGTGCGGGCCGCCCTCGGTGCGGCGTGAGGCAGACAAACCTGCTCCGGCAACTTTGACCTCGAGCGGCGCACGCGGCACCGCTCGAGGGGATATAGTGTGCTTCCCCACCGCGGGTCAGGGAGGGTAACGATGAGTCACGTCGCCGTACTGGGCATTTCCGGCCGAGTCGGGTCGCGCATCGCCGCAGAACTGCTGCGCCGCGGCCATACCGTGACGGGAATTGCCCGCAATGTAGCCGATCTGCCCGCTCGACCCGGGCTGCTCGTGCGGTCCGCCGATGCGACCGCACCACAATCTCTTGCGCCGATTTTGCGCGGGCACGATGCCCTCATCAGCGCGATGCGCTTCGTCGGCGGGATCACCGCGCCGGCGTTGATCACGGCCGCAACGCACGCCGGCATCAAGCGCGTGCTGGTGGTCGGCGGCGCCGGAAGTCTGTTGATCGCCCCGGGCGTCGCGCTCATCGACAGTCCCGAATTCCCCGCGTCCTACAAGGCGGAGGCCGCTGCTGGCCGGCTCTTTCTGGACGCGTTGCGTACCGAGCCGGAGCTCGAATGGACCTTCCTCTCGCCTTCGGCGCTGCTCGTGCCCGGGGAGCGCACCGGCCGCTTCCGGCTGGGCGGGGACGAGCTGTTGGTGGATGTGCAGGGCAAAAGCCACATCTCCATGGAGGACTACGCCATTGCGCTGGTCGATGAGCTCGAGCACCCGCGGCACATCCGCCGCCGCTTCACCGTGGGCTATTGAGGTCGGCGGCCTTCGACGAACCAAGGTACGAAACCACCCAACGATCGATCGCGCGGAAGTAGAGCTCGCGATGCACGGGATCCTGCGGCGAGTGATGGGCGCCGGGAATACCCAGGAACTTCACCGGGACATTGCGGCTGGCAAGCGCGTGGTAGAGCGCAAGCGACTCGGTGAGCGGCACCGTGACATCGTCCGTGCCGGAGAGGATCAGCGTCGGCGTGGTGATCTTGCCGGCATAGGTGATCGGCGAGCCGCTGCGATACAACGCCGCGCTCTTCGGGTCCCAGGGACTGCCGCCGAGGGAGTCGCGAGTCCACGCCAGGTTGCCCGAGCCCGAGAGTTCGTACTCTGCGGTCCAATCGACCACGCCATCGGCAACGACCGCGCAGCGCCAAAAGTGCTGGTGGGAGATCAGCCAGGCGGTCATGTAGCCGCCGTAGGAATGCCCGACCGCAGCGATTCGCGAGGTCTCGACAATACCCCGCCTCTCCAGCACGCGAATGCCCGAGATCACGTCACTGTCCGGACCGTTGCCCGGATCGCGGAAGATGGCGTGTTCATGCGCAGTGCCGAGATTGTCGCTCCCCCGGTAATTGGGCTCGAACACCAGGAAGCCTTGGGCGGCGAACAGCGCGCGGAGCGGCCCGATCTCGTAGACGTCGAAGTGTCCGAGCGAAGACGCCTCCGGACCTCCATGGCTGAACACCACCAGCGGATAGCGCCGGCCCGCCCGGTACCCGATCGGATAGGTCAGAAGGCCGTCGTTCGCCTGGCCGTCCGGCGCGCGCCATTTGACCTCTACGCTGTGCGCCCCAGCGTAAGCGTCGAAACGCCGGTTGACACTCGTAAGCGCGGTCGGCCGGCTCTCTGGGGTGTGCAGCAGGTACAACTCCGGCGCCTGCGTCGGGGTGTCGGCAACCACGGCAAGCGCGCCGCGCGAGGACGCGGTAACGTCTAGGGGATTGAGACCACCGAGGTTCAGCGCGTGTCCCCTGCCATGCGGCGGTTGGACATAGAGCGCGCTGCCGACATGATCGTCGGCCAACACCGCGACACCCGCCCCATCGGGCAGCCAGGCGAAGTCGGCAGACAGATTGCGGTCGAGACCGGCGCTGATGTCCTGTGGCGCGGCGCCGGCGGGTGAGCCGATGAACAGGTCCATGTCGCTGAGCGGGCCCGGTCCGTGCGGATACAGATAGGCAATGGCATCACCGCCGGGCGCAAAGCGCGGCATGTACTCGTAGCTCAGGTGCCCGTCCATGAGGTGCTCCTTGCCGGTGGCGACGTCCACCACTGCGACACGCGTCCGGTCACTGTCACTGTCGTCCGCGTCCGCCTGCTGCGTGTAGGTGATCCAGCGTCCGTCCGCCGACCACGAGGGGCTCGAGAGACCTCCGTCGAGCGGTCCGATGGGCGGCGCGGTCTCCAGCACGCTCGTGGAACCGAAAGTCAATTGACGCGCCCGGCCGGTCTTCATCGTCAGCACCCATATGTGCGAGGGCACCGGCGCGCGTGTCGTCAGGTAATCGTCGTCGTGGAAAGTGAACAGATCATGGTGAGTGCGGCGGTCCTTCGCGCTGAGCGCCGAAGGGTCCGGTGTGACGTAGGCCACGGCTTGCCCATCCGGGCTCCAGGCGAACTGCTCGACACCGTTGGCGGCATCGGTGAGCTGCGCGGGAGTGCCTCCCGTGGCGGGCAGGAGGTAAATCTGCGCCTTCCGACCCACCTTCGCGAGGAACGCGAGTGTGCGGCCGTCGGGCGACCAGCGCGGCATGTGCAGATCGCGCATGCCGCGCACCAGCGCTCGGGGACTGCCGCCATCGGTGCCCACGATCCGCAGCGTCGCGTCGTAGCGATCGTGCACAAAGTCCGAGCGGACGGTCAGAAAGGCGAGCCGATGGCCGCCGGGCGAGAACCTCGGCGATCGGATGTTCACCAGTGCCCGGTAGTCTTTCAGGCGGATGGGCGCGGCGGAGGCCGCGGCCGTGAGCGGCGCGAGCGCCAGGAGCGCCGGCAGGCAGATCGAGGCAAGTCGATTCACGAGGACTTCTCGAGACATTGGAATAATGCCCCGATTATGGCACCGATCCGTGCAGGGACCGGCGAATCGCGCAAACCCTCGATTCCCGGCGAACGAGTACTTTCCCGAGGCCGTTTCAAAACTCACCGGTCCGCGGCGGGCCTTGGCCGCAGCTGCCGCGGCGCGCGTGTCGTAGCAGGCAGCCGCGCGGGGGAGTCTATATGTCGTGGCTCGCCAATGCTCCGCCGAGCAGCAGCTCCGCCAGTCGGCGCCCGGTCCGACCGAGCGGCGTGCTCGTCCGATGAACGAGTCTGGGCGTGAAGCGGTACCGCGAGCCCCCGGCATAGCGCACCTCCCGCAGCGTCCCGGCCTGCAACTCGCGCTGCACGAGATAACGCGGCATCCATCCGAAGCCCAGACCCATGCGCAAGGCCTGCTTCTTGGCGGTGAACCCGGAGAGGTAGAAGACGCGATCTCCCCCGAACATGTGCTCGTCGTCGCCCCGATCGCTCGAGTCCTGCACGGACAGCTCGACGTGCTCGTGCAGGTCCCGCAAAGTCACCCGCGAGCGGTGGGCGAGGGCATGGCGCGCCGAGACGCACAGGACGCACTCCACTTCCTGGAGCTGATGGGCTTCGAGGTCCGGCCGCCCGAGGTAATCCTTCACGACCATCATGTCGGCGTTGTCCTTGTCGAATCGGAACTGCACGCCGCCGAGATACTCCACTTTCATCTGAATCCGCGTCGGCACCTTCTCCTCGGCCAAAGTCTTGAGCGCCCGCAGGGTCGCCTCGAGCGGTAGTATGCCGTCCAGGATCACGGTGAGACGCGGCTCCCAGGCCTCGGCAAACTGCCGGGCCATCGATGCCATGTGATCCGCCTGGCCGAGCAGACGGCGTCCTTCCGCAAGCAACGCCTCACCCGCCGGAGTCAGCTGGACGCGGTACCCGGTCCGGTCGAGCAGCTTCACGCCTAGCTGTGCCTCGAGCTTGTCCACCTGATAGCTGACGGCCGACTGAACACGGTGCATCGCCGCCGCGGCACGAGCGAACCCTCCATGGCGAACCACGGCATCCAGGGCGCTGATGGCATCGAGATCGGGCCGCATCATGTACTAATTATTCGATGAAGATTGTCATAATTATACGCTTTCCTCGAACGTCTGCGCCCGCTACGCTCGATCGCCCTCGCGGTATGCCCTCACCGACTCTCGCGAAGGCGACCGCAACAGCAACGTCAACGTCACGAATCACCCGACCGTCCCTCGGCACTCGAGGGAGACGAGGCATACGCACATGAACGCGGAACCTGCGAACAACTCCCGGCGGCGATCCTGGGCTGAGCCCTGGAAGGTGAAGGTCGTCGAGCCGATCCGCATGACCTCCCGCAGCGAGCGGGAAGTCGCCATTCGGGAGGCGGGCTACAACACGTTCCTGCTTCGCAGCGAGGACGTCTACATCGACCTGCTCACCGACAGCGGCACGAGCGCGATGAGCGACTCGCAATGGGCCGGGATGATGCTGGGCGATGAGGCCTATGCGGGCAGCCGGAATTTCTTCCATCTCGAGCAGACCATCCAGGAGCACTACGGCTACCGGTTCGTCGTTCCGACGCATCAAGGCAGGGGCGCGGAGAACATACTCGCCAGGATCACGATCAAACCCGGCGACGTCGTGCCGGGAAACATGTACTTCACGACGACGCGCCTGCATCAGGAACTGGCGGGCGCGACATTCGTGGACATCATCGTGCCCGAGGCACACGATCCGGCCTGCGAGCTGCCGTTCAAGGGCAACGTCGACCTCGAGGCGCTCACGGCGCTCATCGAGCGAGTGGGCGCCGAGCGAATCCCGTACATCAGCCTTGCCGCCACCGTCAACATGGCGGGCGGGCAGCCCGTATCGATGGCGAACGCGCGGGAAGTTCACGGGCTCGCGGCACGCCACGGCATCAAGGTGATGCTGGATGCGACGCGCGCCGTCGAAAACGCGTATTTCATCCAGCAGCGCGAACCGGGATACGCATCGAAGCCGGTTGCCGAGATTTTGCGCGAGTTCTGCTCCTACACCGATGGCTGCACCATGAGCGGCAAGAAGGATGCCCTGGTCAACATCGGCGGCTGGCTGGCGCTGAATGACCACAACCTCTACGAGGAGGCGAGCAATCTCGTCGTCGTCTACGAGGGTCTGCATACCTATGGCGGCATGGCGGGCCGGGACATGGAGGCCATGGCCCGAGGCATCGTCGAGTCGGTGGCGGACGATCACATTCGCGCGCGGGTCGGCCAGGTGGAGTACCTGGGGCGCAAGCTGATCGAAGCCGGCATCCCCGTGGTGCGCCCGATAGGCGGTCACGCCGTGTATCTGGATGCCAAGGCGTTCTACCCGCATCTCGATCAGGAGCAGTTCCCCGCACAGGCGCTGGCGGCATATCTGTATGAGGACTCGGGACTGCGCGCCATGGAGCGAGGCATCGTCTCGGCGGGCCGCGATGAGCAGACCGGACAGCATCGCCATCCGGCCCTCGAGCTCGTCCGCCTGACGATTCCTCGACGCGTCTACACGCAAGCGCACATGGATCTCGTCGCCGAATCGGTTGTCGAGGTACACGGCGAGCGCATGACGGCGCGGGGCCTGAAGCTCGTCCATGAGCCAAGGTATCTCAGGTTCTTTCAGGCTCGCTTCGAGCGGGGGTAAGCGGACGCCAGCCGCGCACGAGCATCAATCCCCGAGGCCGAGCTCCGCCAGGATCTCCCTCGTATGCTCGCCGAGGCGTGGCGAGGGGCGCTCCAGATGCAGCGGCGCCCCGGAGAAGCGGATCGGGGTGCGGATGGCGGGCACCGAGCCCTCGGCGGCCCAGGGTGCCGGGAGGCGGGTCGTCATCGCGCGCTCGAGCACCTGCGGATCGGAAAACACGTCCGCGACGCTGTTGATCGGTCCGGCGGGAATACCCCGCTCCTGCATGGCCTGCAACACCTCCGCACGCGTCATTCGGACGAGCCGGTCGCTCAACAGCGGGATGAGCTCCTCCCGATGCCGGACCCGGGCCGCGTTGGTCGAAAAGCGCGGGTCGCCCGCGAGCTCGGGCAACTCCAGGCAGGCGCACAACCGTTGAAACTGCGCATCATTGCCCACCGCAATGATTACGTGCCCATCCGACACCGCGAACACCTGGTAGGGCACGATGTTCGGATGCGCATTGCCGAGCCGATGAGGGGCCTCGCCCGAGACGAGATAATTGAGGCCCTGGTTCGCGAGCACCCCCACCATGGTATCGAGCAGCGACAGGTCGATGTGCTGTCCGATCCCGGTCTGTGCCCGCTGCGCCAGAGCCGCCAGCACCGCGACGGCGCCATACGTGCCAGTGAAGATGTCGGCAAACGCCACCCCCACTTTCTGCGGCTCCCCGTCCGGCGCTCCGGTGAGGTCCATGATCCCGCTCATCCCCTGGATGATGAAGTCGTACCCCGCGCGCCCTGCATAAGGACCGCTCTGGCCGAAACCGGTCACCGAGCAGTAGATCAGGCGCGGATTGAGCTTCGAGAGCGCCGCGTAGTCGAGGCCGAACTTCGCCAGTCCCCCGACCTTGAAATTCTCGATCAACACATCGGAGCGCTCGGCCAGCCGCCGCACGATCTGACGGCCTTCCGCGGTCGCAAAGTCTGCGACGATCGAGCGCTTGCCACGATTGCAGGCATGGAAGTACGCGGCATCGAGCTCCTCGGCGCCGCGGCCGCGAATGAACGGTGGTCCCCAGCCGCGGGTATCGTCGCCGTCGGGGGATTCGACCTTCACCACATCGGCGCCGAGATCCGCCAGGATCTGCCCGGTCCAGGGGCCGGCAAGGATTCTCGCGAGCTCGAGCACGCGCAGCCCGGCGAGGGGCGGGTTCAGGGAGGACATGGCCGAGGACTATATCAGCCGCTCCCGCTCGTGGAGGAGCCTCGCGAGCCCTTCCTCCCGCGGACGACCGGAAGACACATCGGCTGCACGGCCCTTGCGATAAACTCTCGGCGCGCGAGGCGAAGCCGCGTGCATCCGCACGTCCGCCGCCGCACCCCATTCTGGCGCGGAATGCGGCCCCAGGGGCCGGTCGGATCACCGTCGAAGATCCAGATGAGCAAAACCGCACTCCAGAGAAGATCCGCCGTCCAGCACACCGAGGAACAGTCCGCGATCGTCGAGGCAGCAGGGAGCGGCGACTCGCTGCTCATCGAGGCCGGGGCAGGAACGGGCAAGACCACCGCGCTCGTCGGTGTCGCGAGCCGGCTCGCGCGGCGGCGAGGTCTGCTCCTGGTGTACAACCGCATCGCCGCGACGGCGACCGCGCCGATGCTGGCCGGCACGGGCTGCGAAGCCCGGACCCTGCATTCCCTCGCCTACCGCTCCGCGCTCGCGAGGCCGATCGCCCGGCCGGAGCGACTCAAGATGGCATTGCCCGGCGCACGGGCCGCCGAAGCCGGCGGAATCCGCTCACGAATCGGCCTCGATGCCCGCGGTGAGCGGCTCCTCGGCGTCGCGGCGCAGGGACATCTCCTGAAGCAATGGGTGTCACGTTATTGCCACTCCGATGACGAGGCGCTCTCCATCAGGCACTTTCCGGTCGCCGCCTTCCGCGAGCTCGTCAACCCCGACCTTCTGTTCACGGGCCTGCCCGACGCGCGCGAGCGCTGGCAGGATCTCGCCCGCCAGCTCGCCACGACGCTGCTCGGCGCCGCGCAACGGCTCTGGGCGATCATGAGCGGCCCCGATGCGCGCTTCCCCTCCACCCATGACGTCTACCTCAAGCTCTACGTCATGAGCCGTCCGCGGATCCCCTGGGATTACCTGCTGCTCGATGAGGCGCAGGACGCCAACCCTCTGGCGCTGCAGTTCTTCAATCTGGCCCGGCAACAGGGCTGTCAGACCGTCGCGGTCGGAGACTCGCATCAGCAACTCTACGCCTGGCGCGGCGCGGTCGATGCGATGCGCCGCATCACGGACACGAAGCGGCTGGCTCTCACGCAGTCGTTCCGGTTTGGTCCCGAGGTCGCATCCGTCGCCAATGCGGTGCTGGCGCTCCAGGGGTCGGATTTCAGACTCTCGGGACTCGGCCCGCGCGGCACGGTGCGCGAGCGAATCGACAGGCCGACCGCTGTCATCTGCCGCACCAATGGCGAGGCCATCCAGGCGGCGCTCGATGCGGCTAAGCGCAAGAGGCGGGCGGCGCTGTGTCTGAACCGCGATGAGATGCGGCATGAAATCGAGATCCTCGATCGGTTCCGTCGTGATGGCAAAAGCAGCGCCCGTCAGTACTGCATGTTCCGCTCCTTTGAGGAGCTCGAGGAGCTGGTGGACGCCGGCGAGCTGCCTGAGGCGCGCATTCTGCTCAAGCTCATCGAGGAGCACGGTGCGCGGGCGGCGGACGCATTGATCGCGGACATGGCCGTTGGAAAGAGCGCCGAGGCGATCAATGGCGCGGGGCGGGACGTGGTCTGCCTCACGGCTCATGCGAGCAAGGGGCTGGAGTTCGACCGCGTGATGCTCGCGGAGGACTTCATGCCCAAGCAGAAAGAGAACGAGGAGGACGATGACTATCGAGCCCGGCTCGCACAGCACCGGGACGAATTGAACGTCTTCTACGTCGCGGTCACCCGGGCAAGGCGCGCGCTCGGTGTGGGTGATTGCGCCATCGCCCGCGCGGTACGGAGCGCTTCCCCGGGCGAGCGCTGAGGCGACGCGCCACGGATCGCGGCGCCTGCTTCAACCGCCGCGACGATTTCCCCTGCGATGGCCCCGGGCGGCGCCCGTACTCACGTCCGTCACTTGCGGCCCGCAGGCGCGGACCTGCGGCCGAAGAGCAGGTACGCCGCGAAGGCCACCACGATCGCGACCGCGCTCGCCCAGAACTCACTCTGCATGTCCCTGTCGAGCGCCATGGCCACGAGCACGAGGAACATCGCCGCTATGGCCGCGTAGCTCGCCCAGGGGAACAGCCACATCCGCAGCTCCGGCGGCCCGAGACCCTCGCGCTCGCGCGCCCTGCGCAGGCGGATCTGCGCGGCGACGGTGATCAGGTAGATCACGACGATCAACGCGCCGGAGGCGTTCACCAGAAAGGCAAACACGGCCGATGGCGCGAGATCGTGCGCGATGATGCCGATCATTCCCGCCACGCTGCCGATGAGGACGGATCGGGCCGGCACCTGACGCGCATTGAGCTTCACCAGGACACGCGGCGCATCTCCGCGCGCGGCCAGGACGAACAGCACCCGCGAGACGACGTAGAACGAGGAGTTCAGGCACGACAGCACCGCTGTCAGGATGATGCCGCTCATGATGGGCGCCGCGTAGGGCACCTTGATCCAGTCGAGCGCGATCACGAAGGGCGAGACGCCGGGCGGCACCTTGTTCCACGGCACGATGCTGATGATGAACGCGATGGACCCCAGGTAAAAGATGAGGATGCGCCAGACGACCGTCGAGACCATGCGCGCGACCGCGCGCGCCGGATCGGGGGACTCCACCGCCGCGATGGTGGCGATTTCAGCGCCCATCATCGAAAAGAAGACCGTCGTCACCGCCGTGACGACGGCGAAGGGACCTTTGGGAAAGAGCCCCCCGTTCGCGGCCCACATCTGCCACACGCCCTGATGCGCACCCATCGCGCCGGTGAGGAACGCGGCGCAGACCGCTATGAAGGCGATGATGGCGACGACCTTGATGGAGGCGAACCAGAATTCGAACTCGCCGTACGAGCGCGTCGACATCAGATTGACGCCGGTCATCGCCGCCATCAGTCCCGCGCCGATGACGAGCTTGGGAACTTCCGGAAACCAATGCTGCAGGATCACCGCCCCGGCGATGGCTTCCACGGGGATCACGATGATCCAGAAGTACCAGTACAGCCACCCCACGACGAAGCCCGCCCAGTCGCCGAAGCTCGCGCGCGAGAATTCGGTGAAGGAGCGGATGTCAGGCCGCGCCACCGCCATCTCGCCGAGGCAGCGCATGACGATCAGGAACAACAGTCCCGTGAGCGCGTAGGTCAGGATCACCATGGGCCCGGTCGCGGCGATGGCGACGCTGCTGCCGACGAAAAGCCCGGCGCCGATGATGCCGCCGATGCTGATCATGGTGACGTGGCGGGGCCGCAGGGAGCGGCTGAGCTCGGGAACCCCGTCATCGGCTCTCGAGAGCGGATCTGCGCGCATTGCGCCCTCGAGAGCACCGCTCTCGTCTGCCGGCATAGTCATGGCTCGATACCCCCGAGGCCGATGCTATCACCTAAGGCTTGTTCCGCGGCGCGAATTCCGAGAAGTCCTCCTCCCAGAACTCGTGCGGATTACGCGCATGCACGCCCTGGCGCCGCTGCTCGGCCTGGCGTAACTCCACGCGACGAATCTTGCCCGAAATCGTCTTCGGGAGCGTATTGAACTCGAGGCGTCGGATGCGCTTGTACGCGGAAACGCGTGAGCGGATGTGCGCGAAAATCGACCGCGCGGTATCCGCATCCGGACTGTGTCCCGCCACCAGGGTGACGAAGGCCTTGGGCACGGCGAGTCGCAGCGGATCCGGACTCGGCACGACCGCCGCCTCCGCCACCGCCACGTGCTCGATCAATACGCTCTCGAGCTCGAAGGGACTGATCCGATAGTCGGATGACTTGAAGACATCGTCCATGCGGCCGATGTACGTGAGATATCCGTCCGCATCGCGCGCGGCCACATCGCCCGTATGGTAGTAGCCATCGCGCATCACTTCGGCGGTGCGCTCGGGATCGTCGAGATATCCGCGCATGAGACACAACGGGCGCGGCTCGAGCGCGATGCAGATCTCGCCTTCGTCCCCGATCCGACCCTCCGCATCGCGCAGCACGATGAGACAACCGGGGAGCGGACGGCCCATGGAGCCGGGTTTCACGGCTTCCCCGGGCGCGTTGCCGATCTGAGCGGTCGTTTCCGTCTGGCCGTAGCCGTCGCGAATCGTGAGGCCCCAGGCGGCGCGGACCCGCTCGATGACTTGCGGGTTGAGCGGCTCGCCCGCGCTCACGGCTTCGCGCAAGAGGACGGGCGAGCGCGCGAGGTCCTGCTGGATGAGCATGCGCCACACCGTGGGCGGGGCGCAGAAACTCGTTACCCGGCAGCGCACGAGCTGCTCGAGGAGCGCGCGCGGATCGAACCGTTCGTACTGGTAGGCGAGCACACACGCTTCGGCGTTCCACGGCGCAAACAGGCACGACCAGGCATGCTTCGCCCACCCCGGCGAGCTCAGATTGAGGTGAACGTCCCCGGGCTCGAGCCCGATCCAGTACATCGTGGACAGGTGTCCGACGGGATAACTCGCCTGCGTGTGCGCGACGAGCTTGGGACGCGCCGTGGTTCCGGAGGTGAAATAGAGAAAGAGCAGGTCATCCGCGACGGTCTTGCGCACGGGGACGAATGCCGCTTCGACCTGCTGCGAGGCGCTGTAGTGGAACCAGCCCGGCACCGGATCCCCGACCGCGATGCGGATCGGCACGTGCGCATCGGCACCCAATCGATCCGTCAGCCGGGAATGGGTAATGACCGCCTTGACGCGCCCGCGCGCAACGCGGTCGGCGAGATCGTCGTGCTCGAGCAAGGTGGTCGCCGGAATGATCACCGCGCCGATCTTGATGGCAGCGAGCATCGTCTCCCACAGCGTCGTCACGTTGCCGAGCATGACGAGAAGCCGATCGCCATGCCCCACTCCCAGGCCGCACAGCCAGCGGGCCACTTGCGATGAGCGCCGGCTGAGCTCGGCAAAGGAGAGCGTCTCGCCATGCCCCGCATCGTCCACCACCCGCAGCGCCGGCCGGTCATTGCCGCGCGCAATGACGTCGAAGTAGTCGAGCGCCCAATTGAACTCGTCGAACTGCGGCCACTGGAACTCGCGATGGGCCGCGGTCCAGTCCCCCCGCAGCCGCAACAGCCGGTCTCGTGCCTCGATGAATCGCTTCGTGGCGCTCATGTCGCCTCTCCGATCAATGGGCCGTGAGCGCCCGAGGCGCTCGCAGCGGCCAACCTACCGGTTTTTCAGGCCACCAGCCATGCGGGAAGCGACACGGGCCGGCGAGATCGCGGGCAACGTGACCTAGAGCTCAGTCGCGACATTGACCCGTGGGCCTGTCGGCCTCATCGGTCACCCCGTGGCGCCGCAGCCAGAGCCGGGCATCCTCGGCGTCCTGGTCGAACCATGCGCGGGCGCCCCTCAGACGAAAGCTGTACCCCCAGACATCCATGTCGGCGAACAGCCGATCGCGCCCCACGGCGGCAAGTCCGTCAGCCAGCAGCACCTGGAGGTAACACACGGCCGACTCCTCGGGATCATCGCCCCCGGCGTCGGTATCGAGCCCGGCCCGCCGCTGCGGGCTCATGCAGATGTAGTGACAGGCTTCGTGCAGGATGGAGTGTATGGGCGTGTCGAGCCGGGCGTAGAGCCGATCCGCCTTGAGGCCGGCTTCGCTCTCGCCCCAGTAGGACCCCGGGATCCCCTCCCCCGGCGCCACGAGCTCGAGGATGAGGCCATAGCGCCCGAGGAGCGCTGCGAGCGCCTCTTGATCGATCTGCCCGAGCAGCAGTACGTGTTGGTCAGTCAAGACGGCCGGGTGTCGGATCGCCCGCATACCGCGTGCTCACAGGCTCGCGAGCCGGCGCATGACGATCTGCGCAAGGTCGCGGCCCATCGCGCCCGTGAGGATCGCCTTCTCATGCTCCTTGGCGAGCAGCAAGCTCTCATCGAAGGTGTACGAGCGGGAGGTGGACAGCGTCTGCGGCGCAAGCAGGGTCTTGCCTGCGGCGCTCACCGCGAAGCGCACGGAGTAGATCACCTGGTACTCGGTCGGCTGGTTGGTGGCCGATACCGACAGCACCCGGCTCTTCACCTCATCCCCAAGGATTTCGATGACCGCGGACGCCCGAGTGTCGGTTGCGGCCGGGTGGGCGCCGGAGATGAGCAGGTCGCGGCGCAGGCTCTGCACGAAATCGCTCTGCTGATCCGGCGCCTGGATATAGGGATGGCTCATCACCGCCGGCAGCGCGGTATGTCCCTCGAGGTGAAAGCCGCAACCGGCGAGCAGCACGGCAACCAGAGACAGCAGGGCAGTCGTTACACGGCGCATCGTGAGGGTCGCATTGGATCAGACCACGACGTTGATCAGCTTGCCCGGCACCACGATTGCCTTGCGGACGGGCTTGCCGTCGATGAACCTGGCGACCTGCTCATCGGCGAGCGCAGCCTGGCGGACGGTGGGCTCGTCGGAGCCGGCCGCGACGCGGATACGCCCCCGCAGCTTCCCGTTGACCTGTACGACGTACTCCACCGTATCCTGGACCAGCGCCGTCTCATCGACGGCCGGCCATGGCTCATCCACCACGGCGCGCTCGTGTCCGAGCGCCTGCCACAGGGCATGGCAGGCGTGCGGAATGATCGGCGAGAGCATCAGCGTGATGATCTCCAGAGCCTCATGTTTGACCGCGCGCCCACCTTCCGATGCGTCGTCGAAACGGCCGACCGCGTTGAGCAGCTCCATGCCCGCGGCGATCGCGGTGTTGAAGTTGCGCCGGCGGCCGATGTCATCGGTTGCCTTGGCAAGCGCGTGATGCGCCGCGCGGCGCAGCGCCTTCTGAGCCTCGGAAAGCGTCCCGGCCGCCGCCCGGGCCGGCAAGCCCACGCGGACATGCTCGTGAACGGCGCTCCAGAGCCGCCGGATGAACCGCGACGCGCCCTGCACGCCCTCGTCCGACCATTCGAGGGTCTGTTCCGGCGGAGAGGCGAACATCGTAAAGAGGCGGGCCGTATCCGCGCCGAAGCGCGCGATCAGCCCCTCGGGATCCACGCCGTTGTTCTCGGACTTGGACATCTTGCCGAGACCGCCGTACTCCACCCGGATCGTCCCGCCCTCTGCGCTCGCGACCTCGAAGATCTCGGCACCGTTCTCGCGCCTCGCACGCACGTCAGCGGGATTGAAATAACGGCGCCGGCCCTCGGCGGTGGCGCAGGAGTAGATGTGGTTGAGCACCATCCCCTGGGTGAGCAGGTTGGTGAACGGCTCGTCGCAGCGAATGAGCCCCAGGTCGCGCATCACCTTGGTCCAGAAGCGCGAATACAACAGATGCAGGATGGCGTGCTCGATGCCGCCGATGTACTGATCCACCGGCAGCCAATAGGCCACCCGCTCGTCCACCATTGCGTGCGCCTGGTCCGGGCAGGTGTAGCGCAGGTAATACCAGGACGAGTCGACGAAGGTGTCCATGGTGTCGGTCTCGCGCCGCGCCGCACCGCCACACTTCGGGCACGCGCACTGGTAGAAGGCGGGAGACTTGTTGAGCGGGTTGCCGCTGCCATCGGGCGCGAGGTCCTCGGGCAGGAGCACCGGCAGCTGCTCGTCCGGAACGGGCACTTCGCCGCAGCGTTCGCAGTGGATGAGGGGAATGGGGCAGCCCCAGTAGCGCTGGCGTGAAATGCCCCAATCGCGCAGCCGGTACTGGATGCGCTTGCGGCCGAGACCGCGCTTTTCCAGGGCGGCGGCGATGGCATCGACCGCAGCGCGGAACTCGAGTCCGGAGAACTCGCCCGAATCGACGGTGAGGCCGTATTCGGAGTAGGCCGGATTCCAGGGTGCCTGCACCTGCTCATAGGCGCCGGTCTTCGAGCGCACCACGGGGGCGATGCGCAGGTCGTTCTTCAGCGCGAACTCGAAGTCCCGCTCGTCGTGCGCGGGCACGCCCATGACGGCGCCCTCGCCGTAGCCCATCAGCACGTAGTTGGCTACCCAGATCTCGATGGGCTCGCCAGTGAATGGATGCAGCACGTGCAGCCCCGTGCGCATGCCCTTCTTGTCCTGAGTGGCGACATCGGCCTCCATCACGCTGCCGCGCCGGCACTCATCGACGAAGGCGGCGAGCCGCGGGTTGCCCGCGGCGGCGGCGAGTGCGACGGGGTGCTCGGCGGCGATCGCCATGAAGGTGACACCAAACAGCGTGTCGGCCCGCGTGGTGAACACCTTCAGCGCCCCGTCCGCGGACAGGGCCGTGCGAGTGTCGGGGGCGTAGGGGAAGGCGATTTCGCACCCCTCGCTGCGGCCGATCCAGTTGGCCTGCATGACCTTCACCCGCTCCGGCCAGCCGGGCAGCCGCTCGAGGTCCCCGAGGAGCTCCTCGGCATAGCGGGTGATGTTGAGGTAGTACATCGGGATCTCGCGCTTTTCCACGAGCGCGCCCGTGCGCCAGCCCCGCCCCTCGATCACCTGCTCATTCGCGAGCACGGTCTGGTCGACCGGATCCCAGTTCACCACGCCCGTCCTGCGGTAGGCGATGCCCTTTTCCAGCATGCGCAGGAACAGCCACTGGTTCCAGCGGTAATAGGACGGATCGCAGGTGGCGAGCTCGCGGCTCCAGTCGATGCCGAAGCCGAGCGACTTCAGCTGCGAGCGCATGTATTCGATGTTCTGGCGCGTCCAGCGCGCGGGCGGCACACGGTTGCTCATGGCGGCGTTTTCCGCCGGCAGGCCGAACGCGTCCCAGCCCATGGGCTGGAGCACGTTGCGGCCCTGCATGCGCATGAACCGCGCGATCACATCGCCGATGGTGTAATTGCGCACATGCCCCATGTGCAGGCGACCCGATGGATAGGGCAGCATGGACAGGCAGTAATACTTCTGCCGCCCCGCGTCCTCGCGCACCTCGAAGCTGCGGTGCCGTTCCCAGTAGTCTTGTGCGGCGCGCTCGACGGCGGCCGGATCGTAGCTCTCGTCCATCGGGAAAATGCCTGGAATCTCTACTCGTTACTGATATTTGAGCCGCTGGCCTGAAGCATTCGCGAACCACGGAGATACGGGCTCGCAGCGCGACTGATGGGCACGCCGGACAGCCTGTATCCGGAATGATCGCGAAAAATCGCTGCTAGCATAACATGGGCGCCTCGCGCCCCGATCTCGGCCACAAGCTCACGCGCGCCGCCGCATCGCAAGCGCTGCGGCAAGCCCGAGGCACGCGAGACCCACGGCGAGCCCGTTGCCCACGCGGGCGAAGGGAGTCATCCCCGTCATGGGCGTGACCTGCGAGCGCAGCACGTAAGGCACCATGATGGGGGCCTGCGCGATCACCTGGCCCTGGGGCCCGATGACGCCCGACACGCCGTCATCGGTGGCGACGATCATGTCACGGCCCTCTTCCAGGGCGCGCATGCGGGCCATCTGAAACTGCTGGGCGAGCTCGGGCGTGTTGCCAAACCAGGCATCGTCGGTGACATTCAGCAGCACGTTCGCCTCGGGCAGCATGCGCAGCATGTAGCCGCCGTAGGCCACCTCGTAGCAGACCGTCGGCCCGAGCTCGAGTCCGGCCACGGGCAGCGGCTGCTGGTTCGGGGCGCCGGGGGTGAAGCTCGAGGACGGCAGATTCATCCGCTCGAGCCAGCGGCGCACGAAGCGCGGCAGGGGAATGTATTCCGTGAGCGGCACCAGATGGACCTTGTCGTACCAGCTCGCCTCACGGCCGAGCGCCAGGATGGAGTTGTAGTAATCGTAATGTCCGTCGTGGACGGCGGCGCGCTGCGTGCCGAGCACCAAAGAGGACCCATGCGCGTGCGCCTCCCGGTCGAGGTGCGCCACATAGGGCAGCAGATTGTTGATGAGATCGGGCAGCGCAGATTCGGGCCAGACGATGAGCCGGGTGCCGAGCGCCGACTCCGTCAGGCTCTGGTAGCGGGCGAGGATTTTCTGGGACAGGGCTGCCTGCCACTTGTCCTGCTGGGAGATGTTTCCCTGCACGATGGCGACCGGCACCGGCGCGCCCGCCGGATGGGTCCAGGCGATCTCACCAAGCGCTGCGCAGACGAGCCACGGCGCCACCAGCACGGCCGTGGCGAGCAGACGCACCCTGCGCGTGCCGCGCGCCAGCGCCACCAGCGCGCCCGCGTTCGCAAGCAGCACCAGGCTGATGCCGTAGACGCCGGCGATGGGCGCCAGGTGCGCAAGCACCGTGCCCGCCTGGGTATACCCGAGCGACAGCCACGGGAACCCCGACAACAGCCAGCCCCGCAGCCATTCGAGGAGCAGCCACACGGCGGGCGCGCCGAGCAGCCAGCGCACCGGTCCGGCAGGCAGGAAACGCACCACGACGTAGCCGGTGAGCGCGTGATATGCGGCCATGAGCCCCATCAGCCCCAGCGCCACCACCAGAGTGATCCAGATCGGGGCATGACCGACGGTATGGATGGCGACGTAGAGCCAATAGGTGCCGGCGGCGAAGGTGCCGAAGCCGAACCAGAATCCGAACGCAGCCGCCTGGCGGGCCGTGGCGCCCTCCCAAAGGCCCATGAGGGCTGCCGGACATACGATGGCCAGGGGCCAGGCTTCGAGCGGCGCGAAGGCGCACGCAAGCAGGGCGCCCGCGCCGAGCGCGAGCGCCCGGCGCAAGAGCGCGGCGCGTCGAGAACGCGCCATCACCGGCTTTTTCGCGGCACGTCCGCTGGCGCGCGCATCCACGGCCGCGATGTCCAAGGAAGGCTCGGCGCTCAAGCGGCCGGCTCCACATCGCGCGGCGCCGGCGTCCCGGCCGGAATCACCACGCGCAGCGCATCGATCCGGCGGCGGTCGGCGCGCGTGATGCGGAATTCGAACCCCTCGACCGTGAGGGACTCGCCCCGGCGGGGCAGCCGGCCGAACTGGCGCATCAGCAGGCCCGCGACGGTCTCATACCCCTGCTCCTCGGAGAAATGCGAGCCGAAGTATTCGTTGAATTCCTCGAGGCGGGTCACGCCGCGCACCAGGTACTGACGGTCAGCCTCGCGGCGGATGTTCTGGTCGTCATCCACATCGAACTCGTCGTCGATCTCCCCGACGATCTGCTCGATCACATCTTCGATGGTGATCAGGCCCGCGACCCCTCCGTACTCGTCGACGACGATGGCCATGTGCTGGCGATTGCCGCGAAATTCCTTGAGCAGCACGTCGAGGCGCTTGGACTCCGGCACGAACACGGCCGGGCGCATGAATTCCCGGATGTCGAACCGCTCCTGCTCGTGCTCGGTGCACAGCCGCAACAGGTCCTTGGCGAGCAGGATGCCGACGATGTCGTCACGGTCCTCGTCCATGACCGGGAAGCGGGAATGCCCGGACTCCACCACCGTCGGCAGGATGCGGGTCACCGGGTCGTCGCGCCGTACATACACCATCTGTGCGCGCGGCACCATGACGTCGCGGGCATGAAGGTCCGAGACCGCGAGCACGCCCTCGATCATGCTCAGCGCATCGGCCTCGAACAGGCCGCGGGCGCGCGCCTCGCGCAGCAGCTGCAGCAGATCCTGGCGATTGCGAGGCTCGGCCCCGAAAGCCCGCCACAACCGCTTGAGCCACTGCCGGGTGTCCTGGGGTTGTCTCATCAGCGGCTCGAGTAGGGGTTGGAAAAGCCGAGACGGCGCAGCACCGCGATTTCGCGCCGCTCCATGCGCCGGGCATCGGAGGCAAGCTCGTGGTCGTAACCGATCAGATGCAGCGCTCCGTGCACCACCAGGTGCGCCCAATGGGCGCGCAGCGCCTTGCCCTGCTCCCGGGCCTCGCTGCGCACCACGTGTGCACAGATGACCAGGTCCCCGAGCGGCCGCAAACCCGGGCGGGCCGCGGCAGGTATCTGCGCCGGGAAGGACAGCACGTTGGTCGGCTTGTCCTTGCCGCGGTAGTGGGCATTGAGCCGGCGGCTTTCCGCCGGACCGACGACGCGCACAGCGAGCTCGGCGCCAGAGGCGCGGCGCCCTAGCG
This sequence comes from Gammaproteobacteria bacterium, assembly GCA_027452045.1. Lineage (GTDB taxonomy): Bacteria > Pseudomonadota > Gammaproteobacteria > Steroidobacterales > Steroidobacteraceae > 13-2-20CM-66-19. The sequence goes on along the minus strand of DAIDHH010000009.1, from coordinate 3,770 downwards.
CGCTGCCCGCCCACAGAACGATGTCTCCCGTGCGGGGAGCCCAGCCGCGCACGCGGCGCTGAACCTCGACCTGCAGGACTTGCGCGGCGCCCGGTGACTCGAGCGCCCCGTTCGCGCCGCTCAAGAGGGCTCTCCCTTGCGCTCCGCGGCGGTGCGCGATTCGTACGCCTGCACGATGCGCTGCACGAGAGGATGCCGCACGACATCTCGGGCGTCGAAGAAGCTGAACGCAACCCCCTCGACGCCACGCAACACATCGATCACGTGACTCAGGCCGGACTGTCGTCCGGCGGGCAGGTCGGTCTGGGTCACATCGCCGGTCACCACGGCCTTTGAGCCGAAGCCGATGCGCGTGAGGAACATCTTCATCTGCTCGATGGTGGTGTTCTGCGCCTCATCGAGGATGATGAAGGAATCGTTGAGCGAGCGGCCGCGCATGAAGGCGAGTGGCGCCACTTCGATGACATTGCGCTCGATGAAGCGCGACACCCGGTCGAAGCCGAGCATCTCGTAGAGCGCGTCGTACATGGGCCGCAGGTATGGATCGACCTTCTGAGTCAGATCGCCCGGCAGAAATCCGAGGCGCTCTCCGGCCTCCACCGCCGGCCGCACCAACACGACGCGCCGGATGGCCTCCGCCTGCAACGCCTCGACGGCACAGGCGACGGCAAGATAGGTCTTACCGGTGCCCGCGGGGCCGATGCCGAAGGTGAGATCGGTGCTGCGGATATGGGCGAGATACTGCCTCTGATGGTGCCCACGCGCGCGCAGCCCCCCCCGCGGCAGGCGGATGCCCGGATCCTCGGTCTCGGAGTCCGGGCTCGGCGCCTGGCCGGATTCGCGCTCGCGCAACGCCAGGTGCACACGCTCCGGCGTCACTTCCTCGTCCTTGGCCAGAGCGAAGAGCTCGCGCAGGGTCTGCTCGGCACTGTCGGCGCGGGAGCCGAGTACTCGGAAGCTGTCTCCCCGACGGCGGATCTCGACATCCAGCCGCGCCTCGAGGAGCCGCAGGTTCTCATCGAGCGGACCGCACAGATTGGCGAGGCGCGCGTTGTCGGCCGGCCCGAGGGCGAACTCGCGCGAGGAGTCGGGTAGGGTTACTGGCACAGGCGTCCGCGCAGGCTGTGCGAGAGGGCCGCGGTCACGGCGACGTCCGCGAAGCGCCCGATGAGCTCCGGCGGACCCGCGAAGTTGATCCAACGGTTGTTTTCGGTGCGCCCGGCAAGCTCCCGGGCGTTCTTTCTCGCCGGCCGCTCGACCAGCACGCGCTGCACGGTACCCACCATGCGCTCACTGATGGCGCGCGCCTGACTTTCAAGCTGGGTCTGCAAGCGGACGAGCCGGGCCTGTTTGATTTCGTGCGGCGTGTCATCGGGCAAGGAGGCCGCCGGCGTACCGGGGCGGCGGCTGTAGAGGAAGCTGAAGGACTGGTCGAGTTCGGCGTCGCGCACCAGTGCGAGCGTCGCCTCGAAGTCGCGCTCGCTCTCCCCGGGGAACCCGACGATGACGTCGGAGGTAATGCTGATGCCGGGCCGCACCGCGCGCAGCCTGCGGACCTTGTCCTTGAATTCGAGCGAGGTGTAGCCGCGCTTCATGAGCGACAGCATGCGATCCGAGCCGCTCTGCACGGCCAGGTGCAGGTGACTCGCGAGCTTCGGGATGTGGGCGAAGGCCTCGATCAGGCTGTCATCGAACTCGAGCGGATGCGAGGTGGTGAAGCGTATGCGCTCGATGTCGGAGAGCGCCGCAATGTGATGGATGAGCGTGGCGAGGTCCACCACGACCCCATCCGACATCGTTCCCGCGTAGGCATTGACGTTCTGGCCGAGAAGGGTGACCTCGCGGACCCCCTGAGAGGCCAGCTGCCGCACTTCCTCGAGCACGGACTCGAACGGGCGGCTGACTTCCTCGCCGCGGGTGTAGGGGACGATGCAGAAGCTGCAGTACTTGCTGCAGCCTTCCATGATGGAGACGTAGGCGGCGGCCCCCTCGACGCGAGGCGCGGGCAGGCGGTCGAACTTCTCGATCTCGGGAAAGCTCACGTCCACCTGGGAGCGGCCGGTGCGGCGCAGCTCGGCGATCATCTGCGGCAGCCGGTGCAGGGTCTGGGGCCCGAAGACCAGATCCACGAACGGCGCACGCGCGGTGATGGCCTCCCCTTCCTGGCTCGCCACGCAACCGCCGACACCAATGAGCACATGGGGGCGCCGGCTCTTGACGCTTCGCCATTCCCCGAGCAGCGAGAACACCTTCTCCTGCGCCTTCTCGCGCACCGAGCAGGTGTTCATGAGCAGCACGTCCGCCTCGGCCGGATCGTCGGTAGGGGTCAGTCCATCTTCGCGCAGCACGTCCGCCATGCGGGCGGAGTCGTACTCGTTCATCTGGCAGCCGAAGGTCTTGATGTAGTAGTGGCTGGGCATGGCGCTCGGGAGTGGGAAGAGGCGAATTTTACGGCGTGGGCGGGTCCGCCGCACGGGAAGTGGGGGGACCGGCTCGAGATCAGGCTGAATGACTTGATTTTCAACGACTTATAGGAAATGGGGCGCCCCACCCGGCAGCGCCACCGCCATAGGCCACGGCACGAATCCGCGCCATAATGGACGGATGAGCACGCGCAAAGCCTCGACCCGCTCGGCGGTCCGGCCGGCCACAGGCCGCATACTGGTGATCGACGTCGGTGGATCACACGTCAAATTTCGCATGGGTCCGGAGGGGGAAATCCGCCGGTTCGAGTCCGGCCCGGACATGAGCGCGGCCGTCATGGCCCGCAAGGTTCGGCAGATGACCAAGGATCTGCCCTACGAGGCGGTCTCGATCGGCTATCCCGGTCCGGTGGTACGCGGGCGCATCATCGGCGAGCCACACAATCTCGGGTCGGGCTGGGTGCGCTATGACTTCGGCAAGGCCCTGGGCCGGCCGGTGCGCATCGTCAACGATGCGACCATGCAGGCACTCGGCAGCTACGAGGGCGGACGGATGTTGTTTCTCGGGCTCGGCACCGGGCTCGGCACGGCGCTGATTCTCGATGGCGCCGTGGAGTCGATGGAGATCGGCCATGCGCACTTCAAGCGTGGCCGCACCTTCGAGGACTACCTCGGCGAGCGGGGCCGCAAGCGCCTGGGCACCAAGCGATGGCGCAAGTCCGTTGCCGAGGTCGTCGAGCAGCTCAAAGCGGTGTTCGAAGTCGATTACGTCGTGCTGGGCGGCGGCAACGTGAGGCGCCTTAAAAAGCTGCCCGAGGGCGCGCGGATCGGCGACAACCTCAACGCGTTCGCCGGCGGGCTGCGCCTATGGCAGCGGGACGACGCGTTCGACGTGTAGCGCGCGGCCATCCGTCACGCGCCGAACGAGTTCAGCACATGAGGCGCGGACCCGGTCAACCGTTGTAGTGGGGGGGCGCCGGCTTGCTTTTCCGGCGCCCCCGTACGCGAAGGGTTATCCCGGACGGTGCCCGCTAGAAGGGGATGTCGTCATCGAAGTCGGTCGCGGCGCCCTCGCCCGAAGACCCCCCGGACGGACCGGTGTATTCGGGAGCGGACTCTCGCGACCCGCCGCCCGAGGGAGCACCGGCCCCCGCACCGCCCCGTCCACCCAACATCTGCATGTCGTTGGCGACGATCTCGGTGGAGTAGCGCTCGTTGCCCTGCTTGTCCTGCCACTTGCGGGTGCGCAGGCTCCCTTCGATGTAGACCTGCGAGCCCTTGCGCAAGTACTCGCCCGCGATCTCGGCCAGGCGCCCGAACAGGGCGACCCGGTGCCACTCGGTACGC
>DAIDHH010000008.1 GCA_027452045.1 Gammaproteobacteria bacterium | reverse complement strand
GTTTCCGAGCCCGAAGAACTGCGCGGCGAAAGTGCCGTGGATGCTGCTGACGCGGAATTTGTCGTCGACGGATAGATTTCCGGCCGGCAAGTAGTACAGCTCCGCGCCGAGCGAGTCCACTTGCGGATGAATGCCGTCGTTCGGGGTCTGCGCGAATCGTCCCGAGGTGTTACTGAGGTAATTGATGATTTCGTTATGGACGCCGACCGTCGTGCCGGTGCGCACGTCGAATCCCGGATAGACCGAGATGCTGGTGAGCGAATTGCCGCTGCCGACGGCGTTCACCGGACCGCCCGCGTTGTATTCCTCGCGGTCGTTCAGGATCTTGGCGTACAGGCGGATGAATCCCTGGCCGTCACCCAGGTCGTGGGTGATGTTGCCCTTCAACTGGTAGCCCTTCTCCCCGATGAACCCCTGGTCGCGCAGACCGGTGCCGTGGACGTAGAAGCCGTCGAGGTGGTAGCGCCAGGTGCTGTCGATCGGTCCGCCCACCGCGAAGGTGGCGCGGGTCTCCCCGAAGCCGAGCCCCTGCGACAGGGTGAACTCACCGCTCTTGTGGCGGCCGGTGGCGCTGATGAAGTTGATGACCGCACCGGGAGCGCCGGCGGCGAGCGTCGCGGCGCTGCCGCCGACTGTCGCCTGCATATTCTCGGACACGTCGAAGCGGGTCCAGTAGTCGTTGTTGCCGAAATTCATATCTCCGAACAGCACCTGCGGCAGGCCGTCCTCCTGGATCTGCACGAATGGCGCGCCTCCGGTGGTGACCGGCAGGCCACGCACGGTGAAGTTCGCGTTGCCACCGCCGCCAGCCTGGTCCTGTACGGACACGCCGGGTATCAGGCGCAGCATCTCGGCCGTCGAGCGCGCCGCCATATGCACGATCAGATTGCTCGGGATGGTCGTCACCTGCTCCGAGGTGCGCAGATTGCTGCGCGCCTCCACCGAGGCGGTGACGACGATCTGTTGCAGCATGTTGGCCGGCGCGATCATCACGGCGGGCGCTGCGCCGGCCCCATTGGATTTCGCGGCGTGCGCCTTCGGGGCCGTCGTGGGAATCTGCGCGTTGGCAGCGCCCGCGAGGCTCGCCGTGCCGAGCGCCAGCGAGACGGCGGCGGCCACGCCCATCAGCCCAGGCGGGCGAATGGCGGCCGGAGAAGATGCGCGGGCGGACTTGGAATGCTTCTGTAATCTGCGGTGCTTCACGGTATCCCCCTCTGATGATCTTGCGCGCCGCGAGATTCGGCAGCGGCGCCAGACTATTGGATCACCAACTACAATCGATTGCAATCCATATTGCACACGTTTGTACCTGGCCCGCGCCGGACTGCCTCATCTGGCCGCGAGCAGCAGCGCCCCGGCGATACCGGCCAGACCCCCGAGCGAGGGCTCGACGATCAGCCGTTCGAAGCCCCCACCTCGTTCCTCGACGGGCAGATAGCCGCCGAGCTCGCGCGCGGCCGTGGCGCGGATATGCGCCAGGAGCCGCCCGTTCATCACGCCGCCGCCGAACACGATGCGCTGCGCGGAGAGCACGAGCGCGATGGTGGCCGCTAGCTGCCCGAGGTAGCCGCCGATGATCTCGTGGGCGGGGTGTTCGGGGGCAAGCTCGCCGAGTCTGGCATTCCAGCGCGCCACGATGGCGGGGCCGCTGGCGAGTCCCTCGAGACAGTCCCCGTGAAAGGGGCAGATCCCGGCAAATGCCAGGTCCCTCGGATCGCGGCGGACCCGGATATGGCCCATCTCGGGATGCAGCATGCCGCGGATCGTGCCCCCCTCCAAGGCGACTCCGCCGCCGATGCCGGTGCCGACGGTCACATATGCCACCGAGGCGACCCCCGCTCCCGCGCCATAGCGCGCCTCCGCCAGGGCTGCGGCGTTGACGTCGGTATCGATCGTGACCGGACACTCGAATCTCTCGAGCGGCCGGGTGAGCGACACGCCGGACCACCCCGGCTTGGGGGTCGCGAGTATGGAGCCCCAGGTCGGCGACTGCCGGTCGACGTCCACCGGACCAAAGGCGGCCACGCCGATGCCGGCGAACACCCCGCCGTCGTTGCGGATGCGCTCGAAGAACGCCACAACGGCGCCCAGGGTGACCTGCGGCGTCGTGGTGGCGATGACTTCACGGCGGCTGTCTGCGATCTCGAGCGGCCCGTAGCCCGCGGCGCAGACGAATTTGGTGCCGCCAGCCTCGATCGCCCCGTACAGTGGTCGAGAATTCATAACGCCTCCCCCTCCCGACACTACATGGCTCCGCTCGCCCGGTCACTCAAAGGGTGCATGAGCCGCTCGATGCATCCCATCACTCGCTCCATCGCACCTGGAATTCCGGCATCCGCTCCTCGGCCGGCGCAGACTCGAGCTGCAGCGATTGCGCCATACCGCCTTCGGTGTACTCGAGCCTCCAGCGTCCGGTCGCAAAGTCGGCCAGAAGGAGCGCGTACTCGCAGCCGGCCCGCCATCGCAGCGCAAGCGAGCGCTCCGCGGACTCACCGACCTGGAACTCTCCCTGGAATGCCGGGTGCACGTTTCGCAGGCGGATCAGGCACAAGAGGTCCCGTACCACCGGCCGTGAGAGCGCCTCGAGCACTTCCTTGTGATCGTAGTAATGGCGGTTGATGTCGCGCCCGGTGCCGGTGCGGGCGAGCAGCTCCATGTCGTTCCCCCCGGCGAGCAGACCCACGTAGTAGACCTGGGGAATGCCGGGCAGGAAGAACTGGATCGCCCTCGCGAACAGGTACTCCCGATCGTTGCGGCCCAGAGCGTCGTAGAAGGTGCAGTTCACCTGGTACAGGTCGAGATTGGAGGCCGCCGCCCCGGTGGCGAGCCGGCTCTGGCCATGGCTGCGGGCGTGAATCGTCTCGACCAGCTCGTCGAGACCCTCGGGCGGCACCAGCCCGGGATGCCGGGCGTCCGCCCCGATATCGATGATGCCGATGCCATCGTGGGTGTCGAGCACGGTGAGCGCATTGCGCGGCCGGATCGCGATCCATTCCTTGAGATACCGCGCCGTTGAGTCGAAGATCGCGTGCAGGACGAGCGGCGGCAGGGCGAAGTCGTACACCCAATCCACCCGCGAGGCGATCTCGATCTGCCTGAGATAGTGCGAATGCACCTCCACCAGCACCTCCATGCCGAGCGTGCGGGCGAGCTCCGTGAGCTCGCCCATGAACTCGAACGTCTCCGGCAGCATGAAGCAACTCGTACCCGCCTTTTTGATCGCGTAGCCGACCGCATCGAGGCGGATGGCGCGGATGCCGTACGCACTGAAGGTGCGCAGGATCCCCTCGAGGTAGGCGCGGCCCTGGGGATGGCGCACATCGATATCGAGCTGCTGCGCCGTGAAGGTGGTCCAGAGAATGCGCTTCTCGCCGCTTGCGAGCGTCACGGGAGTGAGCGGCAGCCCCGGCCTCGGCCGGTAGACCGCGGTGAGATCCTGCTCGCGGGCGCCGTGCGGGAAGACACTCTCCAGGGTCAGAAACAGTCCGTCATAACGGGAACTTCGTCCGAGCCGGGAGAAGTCCTGGAACTGCGGCGAATCGGCCGAGATGTGATTGACGATCACATCGGCCATCACATCGACCGTACCGGCAAGCCGCCGAATGTCCTGCCATGCGCCGAGCCGCTCGTCGACCCGGGTATGATCGATCGGATCGAAGCCGGCATCCGCCCCGTCGACGGGATGGAAAAAGGGCAACAGATGCACCGTGCCGAACAGGCCCGCCAACGGCCCCGAGAGCAGCTCGGCAAGCGACTGCAGTCCCGCACCGCCCAGGCGGTCGACGTAGGTGATGAGTTGGACTCGGTTCTTCATGCCTCGGTTTTCGTCAAGGGGATGCCGGGGTTTACGGATTGAGCGATGGCGCCTATACTGCAATCGATTGTAATCAAAGTAAAGAGGGGGCCATGATGGAGCAGACCGGTAGCGGCGCGCGCAATGTCGCGATCGTCCGCGCGCTCACCTGCCTGATGTTCCTGATGTTCGCCATGACCTCGGATGCGGTCGGCAGCGTCATCCCGAAGATCATCGGCGAGTTCCAGCTCAGCATGAAATCGGCTTCCGCCTTTCAGTACGCCCCGATGGCGGCCATGGCGCTCGGAGCACTGACGCTTGGCTTTCTCGCTGACCGTCTCGGCCATAAATGGACCATCGTCCTCGGACTCGCCCTCTACGGGACGGGTTCGGCGTTGTTCGCACTTGCCGACCGCTTCGGACAGTTCGTGACGCTGCTCGCGATCGGCGGCCTCGGGGTGAGTGTCTTCAAGACCGGCGCCCTGGCGCTGGTCGGGGACGTGTCCCGTTCCACGACTCAGCACACCTCGTTCATGAACCTGATCGAGGGGTTCTTCGGCATCGGCTCGATTCTCGGGCCCGCCATCGTCGCGGTCCTGCTCGTCCACGGTCTCTCCTGGAAGTGGCTGTATGTCATCGCCTCAGGAATATGCGCTTTGCTCGTCGCCCTGGCCCTTGCGGCGCGCTACCCGGCGCGGCGCATCGAAAGCCGCGCACCTGCCAGCCTGGTGCGCACGCTCGGGCTGCTGCGCGACCCTTACGCGCTCACGTTCTCGTGCCTGATTTCCCTGTACGTCGCCGTGGAAGTCGCGATCTACGTCTGGATGCCCACGTATCTGCGCATCTACCACGGGCCGCTCCCGGGACTGGTTCCGTACGCCCTGACCGTATTCTTCGTGCTGCGGGCGGCGGGCCGGATGGTCGGCGCATGGGTGTTGAGTCGATTCTCCTGGCCCACGGCGCTCGCCCTCCTCAGCCTGGCCATTTTCGGCTGTTTCCTCGGCAGCCTCGCAGGCGGCTCACAGGCGGGACTCATCCTGCTGCCCCTGTCGGGGCTGTTCATGTCGGTGATCTACCCGACGATCAATTCCAAGGGGATCAGCGGCTTCCCCAAGGCCGAGCACGGACGCGTGGCCGGATTGTTGCTGGCATTCACTGCACTTGCCGCCGCGGTCGGGCCGTTTGCCATGGGCGCGGTGAGTGATGCCTACCGCAGCCCGAAGTACGGCTTCGTTCTGGCCGCAGGCTTTGCGCTGCTGCTCGCCGTGGGCCTGGTACTCAATGCGCTCACGGGCTTCGCGCAGCGGCGGCTGCGAACCCAGGAGCAGGAATACTCGGCGGCTCCTGGCGCGGCGGCACGGGCCTGAGCTCTCGGCCGCTCTGCGAGCTCAACCGGCCCATGCGTCACGCATGGGTGAGCCGCGATGGCGGCGACCGACCGCGCGGGATTGCGCAGGCTCTCTGAGACCCTTATCGACGTGGAAGTAAGTGGCGCCGGGAAGCGGACGCTGCCACCCTGGACGGCCAGAGGCACGGCACCGAACACGGTGATGCCGTCTGGCTCGCTCGAAGCTCCGAAGACGACCTCGAGCGGGTTTTAAAGCGGCGCCGACTCCCGCACGATGAGCTCGGCCGGCATGGTGACCGATGGCGTCTCCTCGCCGTCCATCCGCTTGAAGAGCAGATCGACCATGGTGCGCGCGCCGCGCTCCAGATCCTGCCGGACCGTCGTCAGGCTCGGGGTCGTGTGAGCCGCAATCGCGATGTCGTCATAACCCACGACTGCGACATCCTTCGGCACCGACAGACCGGCGGTTGCAAGCGCCCGCATGGCGCTGATGGCGATCACGTCGGAGGCGGCGAACACGGCATCGAAACGCTCGCCCTTGCGGATGAACTCGAGCATGGCCTCGTAAGCGGCATCGGCCGTCAGGTGCGCGGGGATGAGCCGTGGCTTTCCCGTACCGCGCGGCCCTTCCTCGAGCGTGCGCCGATAGGTATCGTAGCGCTGCCGCAGCTCAGGTCCGGTGGGGTCGCCGAGAAACACGATGCGCCGTCGCGCGGATTTCAGCAGATGCTGCACCGCGGCCCGCGCCCCTCCCGGATTGTCGGTGCCGACCGTGCAGTAGCGTTGCCCCGGGATGTGTCCACCCCACACGATGAGCGGCAGATAGTTCTGCGCCACCGATTGCAGCGTCTCGTGCTCGGTGCTCTGGCCTATGACGATGATCCCGTCTGCGCGTCCGGATGCAATGAGCGTGGTGAGCCATTCGTGCGTCGGCAAGACGATTTTCTGCAGCGCCATGCCGTAGCCGCGCTGCGTGATGGCCTCGGCAAGATACCCGAGCATCGCCACGAAGAACGGATCGGTCAGCGGCTGGCCACGCTCGTGCTGCAGGGGAACCACCACCGAGAGAGTCTGCGTGCGCTTCAAGCGCAGGTTCCGCGCCACGGAATTGATCACGTAGCCGCGCTCGCGCGCGATCCTCATGATCTGCTCGCGCTTGCCGGCCTCGACCAGGGGACTGCCGGCCAGAGCGCGGGACACCGTCGAGACGTGCACCCCCGCCAATCGCGCGATATCGGCCATCCTCGCGGGCGTGCGCCGGCTCGACTGGTGTGGCTTTTTCATCGCCAGGCAGCATACCCGATCCGGCAATCGAACCTGAAACGCGACCTGGAATCGCGCGCGACGGCCGGCGCGACTTGCCGGCGGCGGCGGGCCTCAAGCTTCGAGGAACATCCGGTGAAGGCGCTGAGATTCCTCGTGCGCGAGCGCCTCGAGCACCGCCTCGAGCGGTTCCGGCCTGCCAAAGACATATCCCTGGCCATAATCGACACCGAGCTCGCGCACCCGCTCGGCGAGCGCCTCGCTCTCCACGTATTCCGCCACAGTGTCGACGGACATCCCCCGGGCCAGCTCGATGATGCCGCGCACGGTGGCCTGCGATCGTGGATTGGTCAGCAGGTCGCGGACGAACGAACCGTCGATCTTGACGCGCGCGATCGGCAGGGCCTTGAGATAGGTCAGGGAATTCGATCCCGTGCCGAAATCATCGAGCGCGAACCGGCAATTCAGCTTGGCGAGGCGCCGAATCAACTCCGCGGCGCGCGCGAGATTGGTCACCGCGGCCTGCTCGGTGATCTCGAACATGAGGCTTCCGGGGGGCAACCGGGCGGCCTGCAGCTCCTCGATCAGCTGGCAGGTGAACTCCTCATCACCGATCGATTGCCCGGACAGATTGATCGACACGGTGAGGCCCCGGGATTTGAGCAGGTTGCGATGCGGAACGAGCATCTGCAACGCCCGGCGCGTGACCCAGCGATCCACCGAGGGCAGGAGCTGGTAGCGCTGCGCGACCTTCACCAGGGGGCCGGGCGCCACCACGCCCTCGAGCGGATCGTGCAGGCGCAGCAGGATCTCGTAGCCTCCCGCCAGGCGGGGATTGCCGAGCGGCGCGATGCGCTGAGCGTAAAGGCGCAGCCGGTCCGACTTCAGCGCCGCGCGCAGCTGGCCGACCACTGCCGCATCGACATGGTGGCGCAGCATGGTGCCATCGTCACAGGTGTCGACCTTGATGCGATTTCGCCCCTGCTGCTTGGCCGTCTTGCAGGTCACTTCCGCGGCCGCCAGCGCGCGGGCCAGTCCCTGGGGCATCGGCAGCAGCGCCGCCACCCCGCAGCTCACCGAGATCTCCACCGCATCCTCCGTGGGCCCGATCGAGATGCGGGCGATCGCCTGCTTGAGCCGCTCGGCGATCGCGACGGCCTCCCGGGTGCCGGTATTCGCCAGCACCACCGCAAAGCGGTCACCGGCCAACCGTGCCGCCAGCGCCTGCTCGGGCAGATGCGGCGGGCCGAGCAGATCCCCGACCCGCACCAGCACCTCGTTGCCGAGCTCGAAGCCGAACAACTCGTTGACGACGTGCATCTGGTCGACATCGAGGTACAGGACGGTACGCTCGGAATCGCCGGTGTTCTCCGGCAGCCGGGCATACATCTGCTCGAGTCCGGCGCGCGTCAGGAGTCCCGACATCGGATCGAACTGCGCCTCGATGAGGCTTGCGCTGTGGCGCCCGAGATGGCGCACCAGAAAGATGTGCCGGCTTCGATAGTCCGGCGCCTGCGCCGCATTGAAGAACGCCATCAACCCGATGACCCGTCCATGCTCGGGAGTGATCGGCACACACAGAATCTTGCAGCGCGGGACGCTCGCCGCGGCTCGGCCCGCGCCGTTGACCACCAGGGGACGGCGATGACGCTGTACCCAGGCCATCAGCTGGCCTCGAGTTCGCAGCCACGCCTGCCGCAGCTCCTGCTCGCACTCGCTGTCGCGCACATGCTCGATGCACAGACGCCTGTCGGGCACCAGCAGCACGCCGAGTGCGCTCTTCAGATGCCCGGTGGCGGCCTCGAGCAGTCCTTCGATCATCTGCGGCTCTTCCCGCGAGCCGCCGAGCGACTGAGTCACGTTGAACAGCCATTCGAGCTCGCTCGCGCGCTCGGTCTGTTCCCGTAGTGCGCCCCGAACGGGCTCCCGCCCCCCGAGCTCGCGGATGAGACACTCGATCGCGGGTCTCAGCCTGACCAGCAGCTCGCCCGGGTCGCGAGCGCTCGGATTGCCTCCTCCAGCGTGACGCCGGATGCCGAGCACACCCACAAGCGCACCGCTTGCCGCCTCCAGCGGCAGCAGAATCACCTGATGGTTCTCACCGAGATGCTCCGAGGCGGGCGACCTTGGGGCCGCACCGCGCTTCAACCAACCCAACGCGCGCACGCGTTTGGCCGTCACCGTGGCGCGAAGCCGCCGCTCGCCGAGCACGCGCAACTCTGCATCGAGGAGACAGAGTCCTTCGGTCTCACCGAGCAGAGTCTCGATCAAGCGCGCATAGGAGTCGAATATCGAGTCCGCGCGCACCGATGCTGGAGAGGCATTCACCGCAACCGCCCTGTGCACAGCCTGGTCTCGCCACGGCAAATGCCGCAATTTAGGAATCTATCGGTGGCGGCTCGCCGGTGCCCCGGGCGCAGCGCACACAAGCGGCTCGCGATTTGCCCGAAGTGAGAGCCGGATCACACCACGGCGAGATCCCGGTCGAACGCCTCGATCGGTACCGGGCGCCCGAACAGATAACCCTGGTACTGATCACAGCCATGCCGCATGAGCATGTCGCGCTGCCACTGTGCCTCGACGCCCTCGGCGATCACCTGCAGGTCGAGACTTCGCGCCATCTGCACGATGGTGTGCACGAGCGTCTCGCCATCGGGATGCGTCATTCCCGACACGAAGCTGCGATCGATCTTGAGCACGCTGATCGGCAGATGCCGCAGATACGACAATGACGAATAGCCGATCCCGAAGTCATCGATGGCGAAGCGGATTCCGAGCGCCCGCAGCGCCTGCATCTTGGGGATGACCTCCTCGACATCCTGTATCGGCAGACCTTCGGTCACTTCCAGCTCGAGCAGGCGCGGATCGGCGCCGGTGCGCGCCAGGATATCGATCGTCTGGTCCACGAAGCCGTCGGCGGCGAGCTGTCTGGGACTCACGTTCACCGCGAGACGCAGCCGCCGCGCCGGCGCGGTCCGCGACCACTCCTTCAGCTGGCGGCATGCGCGGCCGAGAACCCATCGGCCGATTTCGTGAATCAGGCCGATCTCCTCGGCCACCGGCACGAGCTCCATGGGCGGCACCAGGCCTCGCTGCGGATCGCACCACCGCAGCAGCGCCTCGGCGCCAAGCGTCGCGCCGTGCGCGTCGACACGCTTCTGGAAATACAACTGCAGCTGGTCCACGTTGAACTCGTGGCGCAGCCGCGTCTCGAGCCGCGAACGCTGATCCAGGGCCAGCTGCATCCCGGGCGTGAACAGGCGCACGGCGTTGCGCCCGTTGCTCTTCGCCGCGCGCATCGCCACCTCGGCTCGCCTCAGCAGCTCCTGAGACCCGGCCCGGGGCTCATCTCCCCACACTGCCGCGCCGATGCTGACCGAACAGGACACCACCCGCTCGCCGATGAGATGGGGTTGCAGCACCGCCGAGAGCAATTGTTCTGCGCTGCGGCGCGCCGCCTCGGTGGCGCCCCGCGCGTCCGGGCCGAGGCTCTCCAGCAGCACGAGGAACTCATCACCACCGACTCTTCCCACCGGCGCATCGGCGGGGATCGCCGCGCGCAGCCGCTGCGCCGTATCCTGCAGCAGCTTGTCGCCTGTCTGATGGCCGAGAATCTCATTGAGCGTCCTAAACCTGTCCAACCCGAGGAGCAGCACCGCGCCGTGCTCCGTGCGCCGGGCGGCCCGCGCCACGACTTCATCCAGCCGCTCGAGCATGACACGGCGGTTCGGCAGCGAGGTGAGCGGATCGATGCTCAGGAGCTGCGAGATCCGCTCCTCCGTATCCTTCTTCTCGGCCAGCAGGTCCAGCCGGCCGAGCGCCGACTCGATGTCCGTTACGATCCTGCGCAGCAGATCGATGACTTTGCTGGAAAACGCGCCCGTCTGGATGTCGTACAACGACAGCACCGCGTGGACGGCGCCGGCTCGGCGGATGGGCAGCGCTGCGCTCGAGCCCCACGGCGCCGCTCGCCCGCCGTCGCGCCACAACGCCACCCGCTCATCACGCCGGAAATCCTGTACGAACACCGGCCGTCCCTCGCGCCACGCGATGCCAAATGGTCCGCGTCCCTCGGGCCTGGCGGCGTCCGTATGAACTGCGAGCCCGCACAGATACTCCGCGAACTCGGCGCTGGCGCTGCTGCTCGCCACGCAGACGATCTTTCCCGATTGCGCATCGACCCGTCCGACCCACGCAAGTCTCAGCTCCCCGGCCGTCACCGCGACCTGGCAGATGCGCTCGAACAGCCGCGTCTCGTCGTCACAGAGCGCGATCAGCTGGCTGGTCTGCGTCAGCGTCGAATACATCCGGTTGAGGAAGACGATCTCCGATACCGCGGCCTCCCGCGCGGTGGCGTCGCGTACCGCGGCGATGACCGCGCCGGAGGAGAGGGGACTCAGGGTGATGTCCGCCGGGAACGTCGTTCCATCGCGACGCATGGCCTGCAGCGTGAGATCGCCGCTGCCCGCCGGGCGCGCACGCGCGTTGACAGCAGGCTTTCGCCGCAGCAGCCCGTGGGTCGCGCGCCCGCCTCCCGGCATGAGCTGATCGACGGGGCATCCAATGAGTTCCGCTCGCTGACAGCCGAACAGGTCCCCGGCGAGCCGATTGGCGATGAGGATCGTGCCACTGCGGTCGACGACCACCATGGCATCGGGTCCTGCTTCGAACAACTCCTCGACACGCACCGGGAGGCTGCCTATGCCCGCACCGCGGCGCGCGGATACGATGGCGAGCAGCGCCACGACCGCGATCAGCGTGCCACCGACCGTGGCCATTACCATCACAGGCTCTCCAACTTCCCCTAGTATGACTATCGGCCTCCCCTGCGGAAAACGTGCGGAGCCACGTCGCAATTTCGACACAGGGCAGGAGCTTCGCTCGCGTCCATCCACTTGACTGAGCCTTCGACCTCGGTAGGATCGCTGATCGGGTTAACATCGATCGCCAGAGCCGCGCGGTCCTTGACGCATCCGGCTCCCGCCCCCTCCCTGCGGACCGATCGAATCATCCTGCCTCCATCCGGCACCCGCGTTCGACACGTTGCAGAGGCACGCCCCACGCGTGAAGACAGTACGTGATCGAGTCCGCGGCCCGGCCGGTTGGAATTTCCGTAACTTTACATATTCAAACATCGTGCCAACATCCGGGGAAGAGTTCTCTGCGCCAAGTGTCATCGACACGCCTCGTGCGGCTGGCAGGTCCGTGCTCATTGCCAACGACGACCACCTGACGGTGACCGAGCTGGGCGAGCGGTTGCGCGCGGCCGGCTACAAGGTGATCGAGGCCTGTGACGGCCCGACGGCGCTCGCGGCGGGAGCATCGGAGAAGCCGGACCTAGCCATTCTCGATCATGAGATGGCGGGATTGAACGGGATCGAGGTGGCGCGCGCTCTCGCCGCCTCGAGCGCCGTGCCGGTCATCTTCCTCTCCGCACAGGACGATGAGCGCATCGTCAACGAGGCGATATCCGCCGGAGCGCTGAGCTACATCGTCAAGCCCATCGATCCCGACAGGCTTCTGCCCATCGTCAGGGCGGCGCTGCAGCGGGCTCGTGAGACCCAGGCCTTGCGCGAGCAGAGCGAGAAGCTGCGCATGGTGCTCGAGCGCGAGCAGAACGTGAGCGCGGCGGCGGGACTGCTCATGGCCACGCTCGGCCTCGGCAAGCAGGAGGCGTTCGAGCGCTTGCGCCACAGGGCCCGCTCGCGGCGGGTGAGGCTCGATGATGTGGCCGCTGAGCTCGTGCGCGCATACGATGAGGCCGGCAGGCTCACACAGCAATACGCCGAGGCGGGGACGCGCAAGATCGGCGAGCAGCGGTAGCCGCTGAAGACTTGACGGCGGTCAAGGTCGCACTGGCCCGCTCGGGCGGTACAATGCTCCCGTCGTGACGCTACTTTCCCAGGGCTTTCGTCCATTCTTCCTCGGGGCCGCCCTCTGGGCGGCGGCGGCCATCGCACTGTGGATCGCGATCCTCACCACGGGGATGATGCCGCCTAGCGGCTTCCCTCCCCTGCTCTGGCACATCCACGCCATGCTGTTCGGGTTCGTCCCGGCGGCCGTGGCGGGCTTCCTGTTGACCGCCATTCCCAATTGGACGGGGCGCCCTCCGGTGCGCGGCGCGCTGCTCGGGCTGCTGGTGGAGCTGTGGGCCATGGGGCGCATCGCCTCGTTCGTGTCCGCGGACATTCCTCCCTGGCTCGCGATCACCGCCGATGCCGCATTCCTCTTTGCACTGGCCGCAGTGATCGCTCGCGAGCTCATCGCGAGCGGCAATCGTCGCAACTTCGTGATCATCGTCCCCGTCGCGGTGCTCGCCATCGCAAATCTGATGATGGACCTCAGCCTCGAGGGTTACCCGAGCCTCGCGGGTGATGGCTGGCGGCTCGGGCTTGCCGCGACGCTCGTCCTGGTATCGGTGATCGGCGGGCGGATCGTTCCAGCCTTCACGCGCAACTGGCTCACCGCGCGCAGGACGACGGCCCTGCCTGCACCGCCCGACATGCTCGATCGCGCATCGCTCGGTGTGCTGCATGTGGCGCTCATCGTCTGGGTTTTCCTGCCGGACGCACGGCTTACGGGACTCGCGCTGCTCTGTGGCGGCGCCCTCAACCTGTGGCGTCTCGCCCGCTGGCGGGCCGTCGCCGCGCGCACCGAGCCGTTGCTGCTCGTGCTGCACATCGGATATGGCTGGCTCTCACTTGGAGTCGCCTTCCTCGGGCTGTCTCTCATCGAGCCCGCGCTGCCCACGAGCGCCGCCATCCACGCCCTGACGGTCGGCGCCATTGGCACCATGATCCTTGCCGTGATGACTCGGGTGACGCGCGGTCACACGGGGCACGAGCTGGCTGCCGACAGGCTGACGACCTCGATCTACGTGCTCATCTTCCTCGCGGCCGCCGCCCGCATCGCCGCGGAATTCGCCGGTCGGTGGTACGAACGGACGCTGCTCGTGGCGGCAGCGGCCTGGATCGGCGCCTTCGCACTGTTCCTGCTGCGCTATGCGCCCCTCATGCTGCGCCCCCGGCGCCAGGGCTGAATCTCCCGGCGACCCGTGCGGCCGGTCACAAAAGCGCAAAGCAACCATCGATTTTCGGCCCCGTCTGCCGAAATCAGGAATGTTCCGGAGCCATCGCCCCGCTCCGCGGAGGAAGATTCAAGGATATGGCATTCTGGCTGGCATCACCGCTGCTGATTGCAGTCATGGCGTTTCTCGTGCACATCGCCTGGCGCGGGATCGATCATGGTCGCGCGAAACAGCCACGTGCAGAGCGGCCCCCGGCCGGCGATCCTCCCAGCCCAGCCGCCGCCGCGCCTGCGGTGGCTGCGGCGCCCGCGACCCCCGGCACCGCGGGGAGCGAAGCGCTCGATGAGGCAGAGATCTTCAAGCGCCTGCGCCAGCTGCAGCTTGGAATCTCACAAGCCGCCCAGCCGCTGCCGGAGCAGTCGCGCATCGTGACCGCGGCGCTGGTCGCGATCGGCGATCCGACCATGCAGAGGCGTTACTTTCCGCGGCGCCCGAACCTGCTGCCGAAACTGATGCACGCCATTCGCGACGAGAATGCCTCGCGCCGCCAGCTGGCGGCCATCATCGCGGACGACCCCTCTTTGGTGGACGGCCTGTTGAGAATGGCGAACAGCCCCTTCTACCGGATCAATCCGGACCCCATCGAGACGATCGAAGGGGCCATTGCGCTGCTCGGCTGCGAAGGACTGCGCTCGATGATCGCCGTGGCGCTGATGCAGCCCATTTTCCAGGTGTCCAATTCCGGAGGCGCACCGCGCTTTCCACAACTCGTGTGGGAGCACACGCTGCGCTCGGCGCATGCCTGCGCGTCCCACGCGGCATTGATCGAGAAGGCCGACCCGTTCGCCGCGGAATTGCTTGCCCTGATCAGCGGTCTGGCGGAAATCGTGCTGTTTCGGGTCGCGGTGGATCATTGCGCGGCCGCCGCCGAAGGCAGCCCGCCGCCGGCACCTCTGGTCATCGCCTCGCTCCTCGATTCGCAATCGTCCCTGCTCGCCTGGCGCATCGGCGCCGCCTGGCAGCTCTCCGCGGCGGCGGTGGCGGCGCTCGAGGAACAGATGCTCTCGTCATCCTCAAGGCCGGCGACCGGGCTCGGCCGCTCGCTGCGCTTCGGCCGTCGCGCAGGCGCTCTCGCGCTTCTCTATGGCAACTCGCTCATCGACGACACCACCGTCAGGCAATCTCTGCCCGAGACGGGCCAGTGGCCCCGGCATCTCGACCGTGTGCTGACTCGCTTGCTCTATCAGCCCGCCGTCGAGGCGGCCGCATAGCGCTGCACCCCGCTTCGCGGCTCAGGAGGCGCTCCGGGACGGCAGCAGGGGATCGTGGCGGGGCTTTGGCAACGTGGAGCGTAGTTGGATGCCGTCGTGATCGCCGATCAGGGCAGCGAGCCAGTCGACGAACACCCGGACCCGGCGCGAGAGATGCCGGCTGCGCGGATAGACGACGTGCAGTGGCGCGGGCTCGGGGAACCAGTCACCGAGCACCAGATCGAGCGTGCCTCGCTCCATCGCCTCTTTCACCACGAAGGCCGGCATCTGTGCGATACCGAGTCCCGCTTCGGCGGCGGCCACGTAGCTGTTCTCGTCCTCGAGCGCCAGGTGACCGGGAAACAGAGCCTGCACGCGCTCGCCCTCCTTCGAAAATACCCACTCCACGGTCTCACCGGTGCGCGCCGAGAAGTGATTGATGCAACGATGCCCGGCAAGCTCGCGGGGGTGGCTCGGGCGGCCGTATGCCGCCAGATAGGTGGGGGCGGCGCAAGTGGCGAAATAAAGATAACCCACGCGGCGCGCGACCAGGCCGCCGACCTCTCCGATCCAAAGCGCGCAGTCGATGCCTTCTGCCACCAGGTCGAAGTGGCGCTCATTGCAGGCGAGGGCGAGCTCGATGTCCGGAAATTCGGCGAAGAAGCGCGGCAGCGCCGGCACGATCACCGAGCGCGCGATCAGGGTGGGCGCATCCACACGCAGCCGTCCGCTGGGAGCCTTCGCATGCTGAGACAATGCTTCCTCGGCCTCGCGGAGCTCGGTCAGGATAGAGGCCACGCTGGCGTAATACGCAGCGCCATCTGGGGTGACGCTCACTCGCCGGGTCGTACGATTCAACAGCTTCACACCGAGGGAGGCCTCGAGCCTCTGGATGAGCGTCGTTGCCGTCGCTCTGGGGATCCCCAGGCTCTCCGCAGCGCGCGCCATGCCCCCGGTTTCGACGACGCGGACGAACAGTGACGCTGCCTGAAACTTGTCCATGGGTATTATTCACCTATCGGAATAATAAATTCAAGAACGATACTTTATCTGGTGAAATTCGAATAATAGAGTCTCCTCTACCGCAGCAGGAGATCCGTACCCCATGAGCCACACGACACAGACCGTGACCGATCAGACCTTCCAGTCCGAGGTGCTCGAGTCCTCGACGCCCGTGCTGGTGGACTACTGGGCCGAGTGGTGCGGCCCCTGCAAGATGATCGGACCCCTCGTCGAGGAATCCGCGGGCGAATATGCAGGTCGCATGACCGTCGTGAAGCTCAACATCGACGAGAATCCCGCCACCCCCACCCGTTATGGCGTACGCGGCATACCCACGCTGATGATCTTCAAGGACGGGCAGCCCGTGGCCGTGCGCGTCGGCAGTCTCAGCCGCTCGCAGCTCGGCGCATTCATCGACGCACACCTGTGAGCAGCAGGCCCCGCAGCCACCGGCAACCGCTGCGGGACCGACATCGTTTTGCCCGCTTCTTGACTCGGGGTCGACCGTTGGTCGATGGGGAACTGCTCAGACCCGCCAGGTGACTCGAGGTGCGATGTGCTTGCACCGCGTGTGCCGCTCCGACACAAGGGACGAACGCTTCCCACGTTCCGAGGCACCCATCTCCTCGGCGAGGCCACGTAGCCCCGCACCGACACCTTGGCAAGACTGCCACAATGCTCCCGCAGGCCATTCCCCGTACGTTAGCGCACAGACGCACCGAACCGCCCACGGGTACGCTGTATCAATCAAGGAACCCGTCAAACACGGACCACTGACCCCCAAACGGTCATGCACGGACATGCGACCGGAATTCGCGCAGCGCAGGAGCAACGCGCGAATCGCGCCGGATCGGCGCGTCGAGGCGGATTCAGGACGGATTCGCCCCGACTTTTTTCAAGTCACGTGTTCCTTCGGCTTCTGAAGCGGCACCCGCACAACCGCCGCACCGCCCCCCGGCGGTCCTGACCCACTTGCCACCAACGTGTCATTGGCCAACGTACGCCACCGAACGGACGAATGCGCCACGAATGCGCTCGAATACACTCACAGGGCTTGGCTTCCGGTCAATATGTCGTGTCCAAAACCGTACTTCTGATCCAGGATGAGCAGCGGGATGCACTCTTGGTTCAAGAGCTGCTCAGCCGCTCGAGCGATGAGGCGCTCCAGGTTCACTGGGTGAGGAGCTGCCGCGAGGGCCTGAAGCGCCTCACCGAGACAGGGCACGCCGGCGCCCCCCCGCCGGATACCATTGCGGCGGTGGTCGTAGACCTGTTCCTGCCCGACAGCCGCGGAATCGAGACCTTCGAGCGTCTTTACGCCCTGGCACCCCAGATTCCGATCCTGGTTCTCAGCGCTGCGCAGGACGAGGAGCTCGCGAGACTCGCCGTTCGGCGCGGAGCACAGGACTATCTCCTGAAGACGCACATCGACGAATACCTGTTGCCGAAGACGCTGCGCAGCATGATCGAGCGCGCCGCGAATGCGGATGCGCTATTCGAGGAGAAAGAGCGCGCACAGGTTACTCTCAAGTCCATCGGGGACGCGGTCATCAGCACGGATGTCGACGGGCGGGTGACTTATCTCAATACCGTCGCCGAAAGCATGACCGGCTGGTCGCTTCAGGAGGCGGCGGGCCGTCCGCTCGAGCAGGTGTTCCGAATCGCCGACGCCACCACCCGGGACGTGACGCAGAATCCCATGGCGCTGGCCATCCAGGAAAACAAAACCGTAGGTCTCACCTCGAACTGTGTCCTCATCCGCCGTGACGGCACCGAAGCGGCGATCGAAGATTCCTCCGCGCCCATCCACGATCGCCAGGGACACGTGACCGGCGCAGTCATGGTGTTTCGTGACGTCAGCATGGCACGGGCCCTGTCGCTGAAAATGGCCCATCTCGCACAGCACGACAGCCTGACGGAATTACCCAACAGGATCCTGTTTCACGACCGGCTGATCCAGGCGCTGGCGCTGGCGCACCGGCACCACCATAGGCTGGCGCTGCTCTTCCTGGATCTGGATCGATTCAAGCGCATCAACGATTCCCAGGGTCACGCCATCGGTGACTGCCTGCTGCAATCGGTGGCCAAGCGACTGCTCGCCTGCGTGCGCAGCTCGGATACCGTGAGCCGGCTGGGAGGCGACGAATTCGTGATCCTGCTGAGCGAAGTGACCTGTCCGGAAGATGCGGTCTGCAGCGCCAAGAAGATACTCCTCGCTCTGAGCGTGCCGCATCGTATCGATCAGGACGATCTGAATCTCACCGCCAGCATCGGGATCGCCACCTATCCCGATGACGGAGCGGAGGCGGAGACGCTACTCAAGCACGCGGATCTTGCGATGTACCGCGCCAAGGATACCGGGCGAAACACCTATCGGTTCTTCGAGCCGCACATGGACCGCCACACGACCGAACGGATCTCTCTCGAAAGCGGACTGAACCGCGCCATCGAAGGCCACGAATTCATCCTGCACTATCAGCCCACGGTGAGCCTCAATTCGGGGAAATTCACGGGCGTCGAGGCTCTCATCCGCTGGCGTCACCCGCAGCGCGGCCTGGTGCTTCCGTCACAATTCGTGCCGATTGCCGAAGAATTCGGCTTCATCACGGCGATCGGCCGCTGGGTTTTGCACGAAGCCTGCCGGCAATCTCAGGCGTGGCGGGCGGCGGGCCTGCCGCCGCTGCGCCTCGCGATCAACATATCTACAGTTGAATTACTCGAGAAGGGCTTCGTGGAAGGGGTCCGCGCCATTTTGCGCGAGCATGGTCTTGCGCCGCAGGACCTGGAGTTCGAACTGACCGAAACCTTCCTGATGCGCGAATCGAATACGACTGCGGCGGTTATCAAGTCCTTGAGCGATCTCGGTGTGCGGATCGCGCTCGATGACTTCGGCACCGGCTATTCGAGCCTGAGTCACCTGAAGCGCCTGCCGATCGACACGCTGAAGATCGATCAGTCGTTCGTGAGCAATCTCGCGACGGATAACGATGATGCCAGCATCATCGCCGCCGTGATCGGCATGGGCAAGGGCCTGCGGGTCCGGATCATCGCAGAAGGCGTGGAAACGCGGGAACAGCTTGCATCTCTGCAGAAAATGGGCTGCCCCGAGGGCCAGGGTTACCTGTTCTGCAGACCCCTGAGTGCGCACGAATTCGTGCAGTTGCTCTCGAGTAAGGCAGCGGAATCTCGTCCACCCCATGGAGCGGCGCAACGATATCTCCCGGATCCGTGCGGCTGAACGCCGCGGCGCCGTGCGAGACTCCGCAGGCACCGTACCTCACGAAAGGCTTCGCGGTCGGTCCGAGCATCGTCGACGACACCGAATCCACTCGGTGGGGGCAGCGCGAGCCTTTGCCTCATTTTCGCGGCGGATGCCTGCCGCTCGGGGATGTCTTGGGCGGACTCGGCAGCAAGCGGTCGGTCTCCCTCTTCACCACGGCATAGCATTCGCAGCACAGCTGCTCCAGCCGTGGCCGGTCCAGCACCGTGATGTGACCGCGGACGTAGCGAATGACCCCTACCTTTTGCAGCCGGCCCGCGGCTTCGGTAACGCCTTCGCGGCGCACGCCGAGCATGTTCGCGATGAGTTCCTGGGTCATGATCAATTGATTGCCGTACACCCGATCCAGTGACAGCAATAGCCAGCGGCACAGCTGCTGGTCGACGGAGTGGTGCCGGTTGCAAACCGCGGTCTGCGCCATTTGCGTGAGCAACGTTTGCGTGTAGCGCAGCAGCAGCACCTGCATCCCTCCGTTGTGGTGAAACTCGTCCTTCAGGCGCTGACCGATCAATCGATACGCGAACCCCGCGCTTTGCACGACGGCTCGGTTCGGAGTCGTCTCGCCGCCCATGAACAGCGCCACGCCGATCAGCCCATCGTTGCCCACGACCGAGATCTCCGCCGAGGCCCCGTCCGACATCACGTACAGCAGAGAGACGATGCAGTCCGTCGGAAAGTAGACGTGATGCAGGACGTCCCCGGACTCGTACAGGACCTGTCCGAGCGGCATGGCGATCAACTCCAGATGCGGATAGATCCGCTCACGCTCGGACGGCGACAGCGCCGCAAGAAGGTGATTGTCTTCGAGAGAATGGCGTCCGGACAGGGAGGCGCGGTCGTTGCCGACGAGCGGAGGCTTCCCCGTGGTTTCTGCGTCTTGACTCATTCCATCGCGCCCTCGCTACGTCATTTCATCGTAACAGAGAAGCTCACCGCTGTGTGCGGTAGCGAACATACCGCTGGCCTCCCGCGCATGTCGCGGCAGGACGCCGCCGCCCCGGGCTTTTTGATCCCGACTAGAGAGCCGCACCCCGTCAGCGGAAGCGAACACCGTAAGCGAAGGCCCGGCGGTGCCATCGACCGCTGCGCATTCGGGATAACGGCGCCTCTGCCGCCCGCGGCAGACCCACGGCTCCGCGCGGTCCGACCATCGTTGTCGAGCCCCGAGCTCGCCCGCCATATCTTCGCGCCTCGCTCGAGGACGGTCCTCGCAGCTGAACTGCACTGCAAGAAGCGACGGCAGCACGAAACCCCCGTTCGCCTGGTTTGCAGCGCTGATGAAGTTCGCGCCAGGGCGCCTTGCGCCAGTCCGCAGACCACGCACGAGTGCCGCTCGTGCACGACCGGGCTCGAACGAGACACCGCACGATGAGATGGCATGCAGCGCGCTCCATGGCACCGCGCTCGTCGATAATGGACGTGGCGGCGCCGGCCGCCTCGGGAGCGCATCAGAACACGATGGCTTCGACGCTGACCAGCACGATCCCCCGTCAGCGCCTGCCCGGCCTCGAATGCCGTCCTCTGGATGCCGGTACTGAAGCTCCCGATCCCGGGGTCAACGACGGGTATGACTGCGAACAGCCCGCAGATGACGCTGCGCGGTGCGCCAATTTGCAGACCCGCGAAGCGCCGCAAATGACGCGCCCTGTCGGCCGAAGAAGAGGACGAGAACGAGATACAGATTGACGATGTAATCGATGGCGAAGGCCGCCGCAATGCTGGCGAACACCAGGGTCCACGTAAGGGGATTCATATCTCTTGCTCCGTGTACGCCAGATGCAATTACCCGAAAGTAAGTAGTGTTATCCGAAGCCTCGCCATTCCGACTCACGAACCCTCAGGCGAATGACACCCTTCCCGGCCCTGCGCGGGGTCGGCTGTCCCTCCGCCCCTGCCACCATCGCAAACCCCGGAACCCGCAAGCGCCCGCGGCGCAGAACTCACCGGACCGCATCCCATGCCGGTGAAGCAATCACGCGACATCCCTCTCTCACCGCGCGGCCACCTGGCGCACGATGGTGACCGCAGTGACCAGTGCCACCGCGCCGAACAGTACGAGCGAGAACGCCACGGTGATGTCGCTCCGGATGGCCATCCCCAACAGAGGCAGGATGAAGCGTCCCGCAAGTAGTGCGCCGGATGCGCCCGCCAGGACATTCACCATGAGAATCGACGAGACATGAACGACCCACATCATGCGACTCGCTCCCCATCCGATGAGGACTCCCAGCATTGCGAATACGAAGAGGTCCATGAACGAATCGCCCACCCGAGTCATTGCGCCAGTTTTCGTCCATCCGAGTTTCACTCGTGCTGGAATAGCACACGTTGAACGTTGTCGTCCGTTCGGTCGCGTACACGGAAGCCGTGCAGAGAGTCCGAAGCGCATAACCGCCCCCTTTCGCCTGACGCTCGGGCACCCAACCCGCGCAGCACCGGATCCGCGGGACTCCTACGCTGTGCGCGGGCGTGTCTGCGCAGCCCAGGCTGCGCAGACACGCAAGGGACCCCGAACCGCGATTGGGGGGCGAACCGTCAGCGCAAAGCCGCCGACGGCTCACTGATGATCACCTCGACGCGGCGGTTTTGCTGTCGACCGGATGAGGAGCCATTGCCCGCGACCGGATCATCCTCCCCCATTCCCGATGCGGAAATGCGCGAGGAATCGACACCCTGCTCGATCAAGTACGACTTGACTGACTCGGCACGGCGTTGCGACAGTTCCTGGTTGTATGCTTGGGATCCCACGCTGTCCGTGTAGCCCTGGATTGCGACCGTGCGGTCCGGGTACTTTTGGAGGAATGCAACGAGCCTGTTGAGGTGGCTCGAAGCGCCGGCGTTCAGCTCGGCTTGCCCGCTCGTGAAGAGCACATCACCCAGCGTCAGCACCAGGCCGCGATCCGTCTGCTTGGCCTGCAGCAGTTGTATCTGTCGCTGCAGCTCCGCGTTCTGTTGATCCGAACTGACCGTGGCCGCACGCGCTGCGCTGGCCTCACTTTGCGCACTAACTGCCGCCGCCTTCTCATCCGCACTATTGGCGCGCGCTGTCGCGACCTCATTCTGGGCGGCATTCGCTTCGCGCGTACGGGCATCGAGACGGGCCTTCTCGCGCCGCGCCAGCAACACCGAACGCTGATCCTCGAGGAAGGCCGTCTCGGCCTGCGCTTTCGCGGTCTCCACCTTACGCTCGGCCAGATACACCCGGTATGCTCCCAACTGTCTGTCGGCCTGTGGCTCTTGCGCAACACGTACGGCGCTGACCGCCTGTTGCATTGCAAGTGGCGCGCGGTTCGCGAGATTCGGATCCGACTGCAGCTGCGTTAGATTTGCGCGGACGCGGGCAGCGCCATCGGGCGCGACCGGCGCCGTGGCGCATCCCGCGAGCAAAGCGGAAGCCACGGTCGTCGCAATGAGCGTCTTGACCGGATAAAGGGCGATTTGTTTGACAGGGTTCATTGCTTCTCTCCCGAGCCGCGCTGCATCTCTTCGATCAGGACTCTGGTGCTGTGCTTCATTTCATCGTTGACCGCGCGCGCCTTGACTTCACCGCTCTGCGAAGTGGCGAGCTCGGCTTCGACTTGAGATTCCTCCGCCAATCGCGCGGCTTTCCTCATCCGCTGCTGCGAAACGGCCGCCTTGGCGGAATCAAGCTTGGCGCGCGCCTCACCCAATTCCTGCGGAGCGTAGCGGCCTGCCTGCGCTTGCTGGGCGTTCACAATCGCCTGATTCGCCGCCTGCAATCGCGCAGTGGGTGGTGGCATCGAGGCGCACGCCCCCAGGGCCAGCGCGCCGATGAGACAGACGGCCGGTCGCGCGAGCCGTGCGCGATGGAACTGCGAAGTGGATTTCATGGCAATGCTCTACTAAGTAGCAATGGACGCCGGTTCTGCCGATCATCCATCAAGGATGCGATTGTGGGCGCCTGCGATACACGCGTCGGTGTGTCAACGTACATTGGGTGCGCGCGCGACGGGCGGGCTACGGGTGCAACACTTCCTGACCGCATTGCGCCGTGCCCTCGCGATGGCGATGAGCGCGTGAGAAGGTCTGGCACTGCGCGGGGTCACGGCCGCCGTCGTACCCCGCAGCGGGATCGGCGGCGATGACGCGGCAGGCTCCCGATCACCCCTGCCGCCTGAGCCCGCCATTTGAGCGAGGCCCGCGCGAGTCAGTCGCGCTCAGCACGGCAGCACGGTGAGGATGGCGCGACGCAGCTCAGGGCCGCATGTGTGGCGCGCCCAGAAACCACAGGAAGAATATGATGATCAGCGCCAGGAACAAGGCGCCACCGAGCCCGGGGCCGCCGTAGCGCCGATAGCCGTAATAGCCACCGCCGCCGCCGAACAGCAACAGCACCAGGATGATGATCAGGATTAGTCCCATGTTGCACCTCGAGCTCGTGTGTAGCGCTCATCATGGCTGGGGCGTCCGAGACTTGCCCGAACTTCAGCCGACGGGGATTTCGGCATGGACGCGCCGTTTCGCAGTCGATGCCATTGCCGGGAGAGCCGCACATCACCCTCAAGAACGTGCCCGGCGGCCGCTTCGCCTCGAGCGGTTTCGATCTTCATCGGGCGATGCAATGCGTTGATTTTGGGTGAATTCATCGGCCTGGTCCCACATGCACGGTCAGGACCAGGGCACTCTGCGCTGACTCGCTCTCCAGTGTCGGTGCGCTGGCACACGCACGCCGCTTAAGCGGAGACGCCCCCGTCATGATCATGGCCTGCGCGCGCCAACGCACCGACGGCGCCCATCGACGGCTGCAAACTCCTCATTTGGCGACGATGCCGTGTACCTCGCTGGCGTGAGATCGCGGCGGGCACTCTTCAAACTCAATTGGTGATCGAGATGACGCTCACTACCGCATCCTCCGCCCTTGAAGCCCGGTTCGACCCATTCCTGTATGCGCGGATCAGAGATGACCCCGAGGACACGCCTGTCACCGTCTTGTCGGCTCTTGCGCGTCTTGACGTCGATCCATGGGAGGAGGCCGCCAGGCTCGCTCAGCTTTCGAGCGAGGTCGCAACCGAGGTCCTCGCCGGATGGATTGCAGCGGCCTTGCCCGAGGGGTCGGCAGCGCATCGAGACAGCAGGACGATCGCTGCTCGACTGGTTTCCCTCTTGCCATCGCGCGCGAGCCGTAAGATCGCACCGCCGAGGACCCCGCCCGGCACCCCCCAGGTGATCATCCGGCCGCGAATCATCACGCAAGCGATTCTGTGTCTGATAGTTCTCGCACTGCCATTCGCCATCCAGTGGGTCACGACCCACCGACAGGCGACCGGGCGCCCGAGCAGCTCGCTCATGACAGCGGCCAAGGCCGTTTCCACCCGCAAGCCGAAGCCGGTCGCGCCGAATTCCATCGTTGTCCCCAAGGCGCCCGAGCGGACCCGAGCGGCAGGAACTGCGCTCGCCCATCCCCGGGGCGAGCGCTGACTGCGCGCCAGGCCGCGGGCGGCGGCCCCTCCCACCTCATCGTTCCCTCTCCCGAGGCTGCGATCAGGTCAATCGTACGAAGACAGGTGTCGATGCCGATGCGGGGCGAGAAGTCGCGGGCAAGGCGTAACGGTCCTCGGACCAGTGCGACCGGGCGAGGCGATCGCTTGGCCGTCTGCGCAGTCGGGGTGTGCGCAGCGCGCTCACCCGCGGCCGAGAACTCGAGGCAGGTCGGATTGGAAGGCCGCGTACTGGCGTCTGATGAACCGATAGCATTCACAGGACCTCTTCTCCAAGTCCCGCCGCTCGAGAACGCCGGTGAGTCCACGCCGGTACGCGATCAGGCCTTGGGCCCGAAGATGGCTGGCCGCCTCGCTCACCCCCGCGCGCCGTACTCCCAGCAGGGCCGCGATCGATGCCTGCGGCATCGAGAATTCCGCCGATCCGGCGTAGTGATCCAGCGTCAGCAGCAACCGGGCCACACGTTGCTCGATACCATGGTGCTGGCTGCAGGCGACGGACTGGCTGATCACGGCGAGAAACGTCCGCGCATAGCTCAGAAGCAGCAGCTGCAGCGGGCTGCCGAAACGCAGCTCAGTACGCAGATCCTTCGCGCTCATCCTCATCGCGCCACCGGCGAGTTGTACGAGCGCCTTATCGGGCGTGACCACTCCGCCGAGAAAGATATTGAGACCGACGATGCCTTCGCGACCTATGATGCCGACCTCAACGGTCCGGCCATCGTCCAGGCTGTCGATCATCGCAACCACGGCTTCCTCCGGGAAGTACACGTGCTCGATTTCCTGCTCCGCCCGATAGAGCGTCTGACCGCCCCGCAGCGTCACATGCTCGAGCTTGGGCAGAATGCGCTTGTACTGGGTGCCGAGGAGGGCTGCCAGAACGATGTTCCGGGGCGGCACGCCGCCCGTTGCGGACGACCGACCTCTCTGTCCACGTGTGCCGATCTTGGCTGTCACCTGACAACTTCCTGTGCGCGCGCAGCGCCCCGCAGGTCAGCGCGATCGCTTTAGCCCACAAATATGAGGCGCTGCCGCTCTTGCAACGGCGAAGCTCCTTTGGAGCGTGACTCTGCCGTCACGCCGCAAGCGAGTCTGTCCGCTACCGCACGAATGAGCGGCCGGCAGGGACTGTGCCTACGAGGGAGGCCTTCTGTCTCCCCTTCATGCACTCGTCCCCCGACTGAGCGGAAAGGGGGGGCTGCCACCCCGGGGGCGGCTGCGGAACAGCCGATCTCAGGATGCCACGCCGGCACGCAAGGGCCTGTAGTCAGGATCCCTCGCGGGGCTGCGCGCGCCTGCGATCGCTGCATTCGAAACACCCGGCCCCGGCTGCCGCCGGCCGATCGCGTAGTAACGGAAACCTTCCTCGGCCATCTGGTGGGGATCGTAGAGGTTGCGTCCGTCGAAGATGACCGGCTCATGAAGGGCATTGCGGATCGCACAGAAATCGGGACTGCGGAATTCAGGCCACTCGGTCACGATGGCAAGCGCATCGGCTCCATCGAGCGCCTCCATTGCGCCAGCGCACAGCTCGAGCCCCGGGCGCTGGCCGTAAAGACGCCGCGCTTCCGCCATGGCGGCCGGATCATAGGCCCGCACGCCGGCGCCGGCCGCCCACAGACTCTCGAGCAGCACCCGACTTGCCGCTTCGCGCATGTCGTCCGTGTTGGGCTTGAAGGCGAGCCCCCATACGGCAATGGTTCTGCCGGCAAGATCACCGAAATTCGAGGCGATTTTGGCGAACAGACGTCCTTTCTGCCGCTCGTTGACCGCCTCGACCGCCTCGAGGATGGTCGTTCGGCAGCCTGCCTCGGTGGCGGATCGCATCAACGCCTTGACGTCCTTCGGGAAACACGAGCCGCCATAGCCGATGCCCGGATAGATGAATGAGTAGCCGATACGCGGATCCGACCCTACCCCATGCCGGACGCTCTCGATGTCGGCCCCCACCTGTTCGGCCAGGTTCGCCAGCTCGTTCATGAAGCTGATCCGCGTGGCAAGCATGGCGTTGGCGGCGTACTTGGTGAGCTCCGCGGACCGCACATCCATCACGATCATGCGATTGTGACTGCGACCGTGCGCGCACGCTCGCCATCGTGCACCACCGCCAGGGTGCGTAGCCCCACATCGACCCCCACGGCGTAGGTGCGCGCCACAGGCGGCTCGGCCAGGACCACCCCGTCGGCGCAGAGCGCCGCAAAGTACCTTCCTGCCCCATCGCGCGAGAGCGTCACCGAGCGCAGCCGTCCCTCGAGCGCCTCGGTGCGCCGCAGCTTCAGCCGCCCCAGGCCCGGCAGCTGCACGTAGGCCCACCGCTCGGCATCGCTTCCCCGCGCCACCTGCTCCCGGCGCTGGCCGAGTCGAGCGAAGTGCTGCGCCCGAAGACCGTTGTGCCGATCGTGCGTCAACCTATCCGGGATCGGCCGGGAAGGCGCAAAGCACGGGATTTTCGACTACGCCGAACTCAACCATGTCTGCGTGGGCGG
>DAIDHH010000007.1 GCA_027452045.1 Gammaproteobacteria bacterium | reverse complement strand
TCTGGGCCTCCAACTACGACGTCGACACCAATCTGCTCGATGTCTACATGAGCCGGCTGCGCGCCAAGCTCGAGAAGAGCCAGGACAAGGCGTTCTTCAAGACCGTGCGCGGCGTCGGCTACCAGCTGCTCTGATGCTGCGATCGATCAGCCTGCGGCTGGCCGCCTGGTACGCGCTCGCCGCGACCATCACGCTCGCCGGGCTGTTCGTCGTCGGCTACCAGCTGCTCGAGAGCTATCTCGTCCACGGGCTCGACCAGCTCAACACCGCCGAGTACGAGCAGATCCGCGCCCGCCTGGGTCCGAACTATCAGTCGCTCACCGCGCCCGAAATCAACCAGAGAATCCGGGCGACCACCAAGTACGCCTCGGTCCTCTTCTACATCGAAGTCGATGAGCCTGGCCAGGGCGTGGTCTTCTATTCCGACAACCTGAATGGCCGTCCGCTGCCGGACGTGCCGCACCTGCATCGATTCGACGGGACGATGCCCGGCATCGGCCGGCTGCGCCTGGCGGAGTTCATCCTCAGGCCACTCGATATCACCATCGCCTCCTCCTCCGAACAGGTCTACAAGGACATGGACGGCTATGTGGAGGTCTGTTCGGGCTTGCTTGGCGCGATGCTCGGTGTGAGCACCCTCATCGGCTTCGCCCTGAGCCGCATGGCGCTCAGGCCCGTACGGCTGATTCGCGAAACCGCGCTGCGCATAGGCTCGGACAACCTGAGCGAGCGCATCCCGGTCTCCGCCGTGAAGGACGAGATTTCCGAACTCGGACGGCTGCTCAACCAGATGTTCGACCGCCTGGAGTATTCCTTCAATGAGATCCGCCGGTTCACGGCGGAGGCGTCGCATGAGCTCAAAACGCCCCTGTCGCTGATCCGCCTGCAGGCCGAGAAGCTGTTGGTGAAGGGGAAGCTCTCGAGCGCGGACGAGGAGGCGGTGCAGATGCAGCTCGAGGAGCTGGCGCGCCTGAACCGCATCATAGAGGAGCTGCTGTTCCTGTCGCGCGCCGAGGCGAGAGCGATCACGCTCAAATTAATACCCCAGAACCCCAGCCGCTTCCTCGGCGTCTTTGCACAGGATGCGCGCGTGCTGGCCGAGCATCACGGCCGGTGCTTCGAGCTGCAGTGCGAAGGCGAGGGCTCGGTCGCCTTCGAAGCGCAGCGCATCCGTCAGGTGCTGCTCAACCTGCTGGTCAATGCCTTGCATGCCTCGCCGCCTCAAGGGGTCGTGACGCTGCGCTCGAGCATTTCCGCGACGCATTGGCGCGTCAGCCTCGAGGATCAGGGTCCGGGCCTGCCTGCGGGCGACCGGGAGCGGATATTCGAGCGCTTCGTGCGGCTCGGCAAACGCACCGGGGATGAGCAGGGCAGCGGTCTCGGGCTCGCCATCTGCCGCAGCATCATCGCCTTGCATCGCGGGCGCATCTGGGCCGAGGCCGTATCGCAGGCGGGCGGCCTGAAGGTGGTGTTCGAAATTCCGACCAGCGAACCCCAGGGCGCAGGCTCGGAGCCGCACGTGGAAGCCGCGAGGTCCCAGATCCCGACGATTTCGAAGGCCACGAGCACCTGAGCGCGTTTCCGGACCCCGGCCCGGGCGGGGTCCCCTGATTTGCTATCCTGCGGTTCTGCGCCGACAGCGGGAGAGCCTCTTGTCCGAACTCGAACAACAGGAAGAGCAGACGCACGCGGATCACTGGGGCGAGCGCATGCCGCGCACCGTCGGCCTATGGAGCGCCGTGACCGTCCTCGTGGGGGTGACGGTCGGCAGCGGCATCTTCCGCGTGCCGGCGACGGTCGCCGGCCTGCTGCATTCGCCGGGGCCGGCGATGCTGTGCTGGCTGATCGGCGGCCTGGTGGCGCTGGCAGGGGCGCTGTCGGTGGCGGAACTCGCCGCGGCGCTGCCGCGCTCGGGCGGCATATTCGCCTATCTGCTGGAGGCCTACGGCAACCTGCCGGCGTTCCTGTTCGGCTGGACGGAGCTCGCCGTCATCCGCGCCTCGGCGCTCGGCGCCACTTCGACGATCTTCGCCGAGTACCTGGGCTATTTCATTCCCTTCAGCGCGGCTCAGGTGCACGAGGTCGCCGCCGCGGCCATCCTGGTCGTCGGCACCATCAACTACATTGGCGTGCGCCGTGCAGTGGCGGTGCTGGCTCCGGCAACTGCCGCCAAGTACGCCGCACTGCTGGCGTTGGGTCTGCTGGCGTTCACCGCGGTCTCGGGCCCATCGGTACATCACCGGATTCTGTGGGAGGGGGGCGCCCAGGCCTCCTTGATCGCCACCGCGCTCGTTCCGGTCATGTGGACATACGACGGATGGGCCGATGTGTCCTTCATGGGGGGGGAGATCTACCAGCCGCAGCGCACGCTGCCGCTCGCACTGATCATCGGCACCTGCAGCGTGATGTTGGTGTACCTGCTGGTCAATCTCGGCTTCTGGTATGCGCTGCCGGGGGCCGAGATCGCGCACGCGCCGCTCGTTGCGGCCACGGTCGCCCGGCACATTCCCCTGTTTGGCGGAGCGGGTGCGGCAGTGATTTCCGCCGTCGTGCTGGTGTCGACCTTCAGCGGATTGCATGCCTCATTGATGACGGGCTCGCGGGTGCTGTTCGCAATGGGTGACCGCGGGCTTCTGTTTCGCTCGGTGGGCAGAGTCTCGCCCCGCTTCGAGAGTCCATCGGTCGCCATCTGGCTGTCGACCGGGCTCGGCATCGCCTATGTGCTGCAGAACGATTTCGCGCAGCTCGCCGACCGCTTCGTGCTCGGACTGTGGCCATTTTACGTGCTGACCGTTGCGGGGGTGTATGTGCTGCGCCGCAAGCGGCCGGATCTGCACCGGCCCTACCTGACCTGGGGCTATCCGGTGGTGCCGGCGTTGTTCCTGCTCGC
The DNA here is from genome assembly GCA_027452045.1 of Gammaproteobacteria bacterium. Classification (GTDB taxonomy): domain Bacteria; phylum Pseudomonadota; class Gammaproteobacteria; order Steroidobacterales; family Steroidobacteraceae; genus 13-2-20CM-66-19. The sequence continues at coordinate 9,484 of DAIDHH010000007.1, read as the reverse complement.
CTCGCTCGGCATGCTGGCGAATTCCGCGGTCACCGACCCGCGCGACACCGGCGTGACGCTGGTGGTGATCATCGTGGGCATTCCGATCTATTACGTGTGGCGAGCGCTCACCGTTCGCCGTGCGGTGGCGTGATGGGCGAGGTTTGCGGGCGGCCGGGCTCCTCATCGAGCTTGTCGCCGAGCAGACGGCGAACGGTCACGTAGCACAGCGGGATGAGCAGGACACCGAGCAGTACCGCGCTCAGCATGCCTCCGACGACGCAGGTGCCGATGTCGTGTCGTGCGTTGGCGCCGGCGCCCGTGGATACCATCATGGGGAATACGCCGAGGACGAAGGCGAAGGAGGTCATGAGGATGGGCCGGAAGCGCAACCGCGCGGCCTCCATCACGGCGCTGTGCAGACTCTTGCCGCTGTGCTGCTCGGAGACGGCGAATTCCACGATCAGGATGGCGTTCTTTGCGGTCAGCCCGATGATGGTGATGATACCAACCTTGAAGAACACGTCATTCGGCAGGCCGTGCAAGGTCGCTGCCACGGTGCTGCCGAGGATGCCGATCGGCACGGCGAGCAGCACGGAGACCGGTATGCTCCAGCTCTCATAGAGAGCGGCGAGCGCCAGGTATACGACCAGCACCGAGAGCGCGAACAGGGTCGGCGCCTGGGCGGCGGAGCTGATCTCCTGAAGCGACTCCCCCGCCCAGTCGTACCCGAACCCGTGCGGCAGGTCACGCGCGACGAGCCGTTGCATCTCGCTCATGGCCTGCCCGGAGCTGTATCCGCGGGCCGCCCCGCCCAGGATCTCCACCGCCGGATACCCATCGTATCCGGTCAGCGCGGGCGAAGCCGTTTGCCACTGCGCGTGCACGAAGTCCGACAGCGGAATCATCGTGCCGCTCGGGTCCGCGGAGGCGGTTGCGGCGCCCGATACGCCAGCGGCGTTCGAGCCGCTGACATAGAACTGCTCCAGACTCTCGGGGCCCATGCGGTACGGCGCCGCCGCCTGCACCAGCACCTGCTCGACACGCCCGTCGTAGATGAAGTCGTTGGCGAACACCGGCGCCAGCATCAATTGCAGCGACTGGTAGACCTGCTCGGGCGAGACGCCCATCGACTGGGCCTCGACGCGATCGACGTGCAGCATCAGCTGCGGTTGCGGCGGCAGGCCATTGACGCGCACGTTGTAGAGCAGGGGATCCTTGGCCGCCTTGGCGATCAGGGTATTGACCGCGGAATCGAGCGCCGCGGTCCCGAGTCCCGCGCGGTCCTCCAGGTAGAAGTCGAAGCCGGAGAATTGCCCGAGTCCCTGGATCGGCGGCTTGTTGACCACGAAGACGCTCGCATCGTGGATCTTGCGATGAACTTCCCTGTTGGCCACGCGGATGATCTGCTCCGCGGTCATGCTGCGATCACCCCAGGTCGCGAGGTGAATGAATGCCCGGCCGGCGTTCTCCGAGTTGCCCGCGAAGCCGCTGCCGGCCACCTGGAAGACATCGTGGACGCCCGGGATCTTCGCCATGATCCTGTAGAAGTGCTGCAGCACCGCCTGGGTGCGCTGCAGGGTCGCCCCCGGAGGCAGCTGGACGCTGGCAAAGATATCGCTCTGGTCCTCATCGGGCACGAAGCTGCCGGGCAGTCTCGCGAAGAGAAACGCGCCAAGCACCAGCATGATCACAAAGGCGGTCATCCAACGCGGCAGATGGGTCACGGACCGGAAGACGCGCCGCATGTAGGCCGCGCGGGTTCCCTCGAACGCCCGGTTGAAGGCCCGGAACAGGGGATTCGCCCGCAGATGCTCGGGGCGCATGAGCGAGGCGCACAGCGCGGGTGAGAACGACAGCGCGAGGAACGCCGAGAACACCATGGAGAAGGCGATGGTCATGGCGAACTGCCGGTAGATCACGCCGGTGCTGCCCGCCTGCAGAGCGCTTGGGATGAACACCGCCGAGAGCACCAGCGTGATCGCGACGATCGCCCCGGTGATCTGCCGCATGGCCTTGCGCGTGGCCTCCTTGGGACTCAGGTGCTCCTCGCGCATGATGCGATCGACCGCCTCGACCACCACGATGGCATCATCGACGACGATGCCGATCGCGAGCACCATGGCGAACAGCGTCAGCTGGTTGATCGAGTAGCCGAGCGCGTAGATGCCGATCATGGCGCCGAGCAGCGCGGTCGGCACCACGAGCATCGGCACCAGCGTCGCGCGCAAGCTCTGCAGGAACACCAGCATCACGATGAACACGAGCACGAATGCCTCGCCGATCGTGATCATCACGTCCTTGATCGCCGCTTTGATGAACAGGGTCGAGTCGACCGGTGCGAACCAGGTCACCCCCGGCGGGAAGCTCTTCTGCAGCTGGTTCATCTCCGCCGTGACCCGCTTCATCACCTGCAGGCCGTTGGCATCCGGCAGCAGCTGGATGCCGAAGGCGGCCACCGGGGTCTTGTTCACCCGGGTCGAGAAACTGTAGTTCTGCAGGCCGAGCTGCACCTGGGCCACATTCCTCACGTGTACCGAGGTGCCATCCGGATTGGTGCGCAGCAAGATGTTGCCGAACTGCTGCGGCGAGTCGAACCATCCGCGGGTCGAGACGGTGGCGGTGGTCTGCTGGCCCGGCACCGCGGGTGCGGCGCCGATCGATCCGGCGGCGATCTGGATGTTCTGGCCCTGGATCGCCTGCAGCACCGTCGCGGCGGACAGGCCGTAGGCGTGCAGCTCGTTCGGGTTGAGCCAGATCCGCATGGCGTAATCTGAGCCGAAGAGATTCGCCGAGCCGACCCCGTTGATGCGCTCGATCTGATCGAGAACATGTGCCGCGACCCAGTGGTTGAGTGCCGCGCGGTCCGGCCCTCCAGGGCCCGAGCGCAGCGCGATCACCGCCAGGAACCCGGCGCTCGATTTGCTGATGTGGATGCCTTGCTGGACGACCTCGGTGGGCAGCTGCGGATCGGCGAGCGCCACCTGGTTCTGGGTTTGCACCTCGGCGATGTCGGGGTTGGTGCCGGTTGCGAACGTGAGCGTGATCTGAGTCTGGCCGTAGCTCGATTGCGAGGTGAAGTAGAGCAGGTTATCGATGCCGGTCAGTTGCTGCTCGATCACCTTGGTGACCGTCGACTCGACCGTGCTGGCATTTGCGCCGGGATAGTTTGCGGTGATGACGACCTGAGGCGGGGCCACTTCCGGATAGGAATCCGAGGGCAGCCGGCTGAGCGCAATGGCGCCGCCGAGGCAGATGAGGATGGCGATGACCCAGGCGAAGACCGGGCGGTCGATGAAGAATTGCGGCACCGGCGCCTCCTACCGGCTCGCTGCGAGCTGCACGGTGACCGCGGCTCCCGGATGCGCGTTCTGGATTCCCGCGATGACGATGCGATCGCCATCGGCGAGCCCCCCGGATACGATCCAGTCGGCGCCGTGAGTTCCTTCGGTCTTCACGTGCTGCTCCACGACCTTGCCGCCCGAGATCGCGAGCACGTATGCGCCGCCCGCGCTGTCGCGCTGCAGCGCAGCCTGAGGGACGAGGAAGGCGTGTTGGATGGTGCCCACCGTGAGGCGAACGTTGACGAACATTCCCGGCAGCAGGATGTGGTCGGGATTGGGGATGATGCCGCGCAGAGCGATGGCGCCGGTGCTCGGATCAACCGTGGCCGAACGGAAGTCGACCGTGCCGGGCTGCCCGTACTTCATGCCGTTCGGCAGGGTGATCAGCACCTTGCCCGCCGCACCGTCGGTCGTCGAGACGAGGCCGCTCTGCTGCTGCGCCGCGAGCTCCTCCTGCTGGGTCGCCGGTTCGTCGAAGTTGACGTAGATGGGATCGATCTGATCCACGGTGGTGAGCAGCGTCGGGGTTCCCTGGCCGACCATCGCCCCCTCGGTCACCTGCTGCTCGCCGGCGATGCCGGCGATGGGTGAGGTCACATCGGTGTAGCCGAGATTGATGCGAGCGGTCTCGACGTTGGCTTCGGCCTGCTTGACGAGCGCGGCGGTCGATCGCTCCGCGGCTTCATCCGTATCGAGTTGCGCCTGGGAGACCAGGTGGCTCGCGATCAGCGCCCGGTCGCGCTGCGCTGTCACGTGGGCGTTGGTCGCATTCGCGCGGGCCTCCGCCAACGCGGCAAGCGCCCCATCGAGCGCCGCCCGGTATGGGGCGGGATCGATCTCGAACAGCGGCTCGCCGGCCTTGACCGCCGTTCCTTCCCTGTAGAGCCGTTTGAGCAGAACTCCCGGGACACGGGCGAGCACGTTGGCCTCGCGGTACGCGGACAGCCGTCCGGTGTAGTCGCGTATCAGGGCCACTTTCCGCGGATGCGCGATGATCACGGTCACCTGTGCAGGTCCCGGCGCCGTCTTCGGCGCCGAGGAGCCGCAGCCTCCGAGCAGCGCTGCGGCGGCGCCGAGCGCGGCCGTCATGGCAACTCTCATCCGATGGCCCGCAAGCGACAGCACGATTCTTGACATTTCTTGACAAACACCGCGGAAGTGGGGAGAAATAGCGCTCCGGTAAATCGCTGTCATGACAGTAAACTACACGGCAGCAATCGGCCGGGCAGCCATCTTAGCCGCAGCGCAGTCCTCACGCCAAGACATGATCGATAGAGCGAAAGGTTCACGCGACGATGCCCGCAACGGGGCGCGCCGGGGCTCGAGAGGTCAGCCTTCACCGGGGGCGGCGCGGAGCAAGGAGGCGCTCGGCGTGCGCACGCTCATCACCCGGGCGAGGGGCGCGGTGCTCTCGAGCTTCGACACCGAGCTCGAGCGCTTCGGCGTGACGGGCGCACAGTTCGAGGTCCTGAAAAATCTCTACCGCAACACCGTGGAGACGGGCGCGAGCCTGTGCCGCGCGCTGCACTACGACACCGGCTCGATGACCCGCATGCTCGATCGGTTGGAGGAGAAGGGACTGGTGCGCCGTCAGCGCGACGCCCGCGACCGCCGGGTCGTACTGTTGCGCCTGACCGCAACGGGAGAGCGGCTGCTGCCGCGCATTCGTCCCGCGGCGAGGCGCGCGCTGCGGCGGCACCTGGTCGATTTCACGCCCGGGGAGATCGAGAACCTGAAGGCATATCTCGGCCGCATCATCGCCAACGGCCGCCGTCAGGAGGTCCAGGTGTCCGCGGCCGGCAAGCCCGGCAGATCAAAGGGTGCGGTGCGCTGAGGCGGCGCTGGTGCGCGAGGGATGCGCCGCCGCGCGCTGCGGCGGCCTCGAGGTGAGATCGGGGTAGCGCGCAAGCAGCGCCTCGGTCACCCCGTTGGTCCAGCAGAAGCCGTCCTGCAGCGGGTATTCGCCCCCGCCACCCGGCAGTTCCTGCTCGACATTGTATTTTTCGACGAGCTTGCGGGTATGGTCATACACGCGCCGTACCGTGGCCACCCAGCGGCGCGCGATCTCGTGCGCCAGGGCGCGGTGCCCGTAGCGGGCGAGTCCCCGCACGCCGATCCATTGCAGAGGCGCCCAGCCGTTGGGCGCATCCCACTGCTGTCCCGTCGTCAGGGTCGTCGTAACTATGCCGCCCTGCTGCAACAATCGCGCGCGGGTTATGTCGGTCACCGCTGCCGCCTGGCGCGTGTCCGCAAGCCCCACGAACAACGGGTAGAGGGTCGCCGCGCTGAGCTCTGCGTTGCGCTTATGCGTGCGCCAGTCGTAATCCATGAAGTAGCCGCGGCGAGCGTCCCAGAGATAGTGGTCGATGGCGGTGCGGCGCCGTTCGGCGCGCGCGAAGAACTGGCGCGCGCAAGCGGCGTCATGTCTCACCGTGCAGCCGCGCGCGATCGCTTCCTCGAGGCCGTAGAGCAGACTGTTGAGATCGACGGGCACGATGTCGGTGGTGCGGATGGTGGCGAGGGTCCGGCCGTCGCCGAGCCAGCGGGAGCTGAAGTCCCAGCCGCTTTCCGCCGCGGCGCGCAGGTCCCGATACACCTCGGAGGGCGGCCTTCCGGAGGCGCGCGCGGTCAGGATATCCTGGCGATAGGACTCGTCCCGCGGCGTATCGGCGGAGTCCCAGTATCGGTTGAGCAGCGCCCCATCGGGCATGTCGACGACGTTGCGGCGAGCTTGGCCGGGGTGCAGGCCCGGCGCGCCCCGCATCCAGTAGGCGTATTCGCGTTTGAGTTCCCCTAGGTGCTCCGACCAGGCGCGTGCCGGGTCGCGGGCATCGAGGAGGCTTACCATCAGGTAGTAGACCGGCGGCTGGGACCGTGAGAGGAAATAGGTGCGGGTGCCGTTCGGGATGTGGCCGTAAGTGCGGATCAGATAGGAAAAATCGTCCACCATGCCGCGCGCGGTGGCCATGCGCCCATCGGGGATGAGCCCGAGCATGGTGAAGTAGGAATCCCAGTAGTAGAACTCGCGGAACCGTCCTCCCGGCACGACATAAGGCTTGGGCACGTAGAGGAGCGAGGAGTACGGTGGAGGGACCGTTGCCGGGCGCGTGAGCAGTGGCCAGAGCACGGCGATGTGCTGCCGGAGGGTGCGGACTGCGGGGACCTGGGTCCGCGGCTCGGCGGGCAGAGTGAAGTTTCTCTCCACGAACCGCAGCAGAGCCGTTCTCGAGCGGGGATCGGCCGTGCGGTAGCGCTTCAGAATGATCGCGGGGGGGGCGTTCGGGACCGCGTCCACGAAGGTCTTGCCATCCGGGAAGAGCGCCTGCATCTGCACGCGGACGAACAGCGGGCCAAACAGGCGGGACGGCGTGGCATAGCGGGCATGGGCCATCGCGCACGCAGCCGGCGCCAGGACTCCGACGAGCGAGGAGAGGCAGGCTGCCGGCAGCGTTAACCGTCTGATTCGTTTGGCGTTATTGGCGGTCACTTGCCGCAGGAGACATGACATCGATATCATGATGGTATCGATGTCATTCCGGCATTGCAATAGCGTCTGGAGCGCGTGTGCAGGCCTGGGGAGGAAGGTTCGTGTCCAGAGGGTCTCGATCGCTGACCATCACGCTGAGCGCGGTGTGGGCCTTGGGAACGCTTGCAGCGGTCCGGCCCGCGCCTGCAGCGCAGGCGCTCGTGTTCCAGGTCCGCCAGGGGCGATTCCTCAATGCGTTCCTGCGCCAGGGTCAGGTTGCGGCACACCTGGTGCTGCGCTCGGGCACCGATCCCCGGCTGCTGATCGCATTCCCGGCCGGCGACAGCGGCGTGGGCCTGTGGTTCGAGCACGGCGCCGCGGTGCGCTGGAGCGCCGGGAGGCCACGGCCGGCGCAGGGACGCGATTCGCGGGGACGAGCGCTCTATGGCATGTCGGTGAATGTGTGGGCGGTGGGCCGCGAGCTCACGATCCGTAAGGCCATCCTCTCGAGCGTGCGGGTGCTGCGCGATGAGCGTACCCGCACGGCTCTGCCCCCGGGCATCGCTACTTCGCCCGTGGCGAGGGGCAATACGCTCACCTGGTCGCGCGATCGGCTGGATGGGGCGCCCGGTTACCGGCTGATCGTGCAGGTGCGGGCAGGTGCGCTGCGCGGCGCACGCATTCTGGCCGGACGCGATGGCCGCATCGGCCTGCGAGTCACCGGCCTCACCGGGGAGCGGCCGCTCACCCCGCTCACCGCAGGGCAGCTGCTGCGCGAGCCGGTCACCGACACGGGGGCGCGCGATACCCTGGAGTTTCTCGCCTATCGGCAAAAGCTTCTGGCAGGCTCCTGGCGCTTCGATACGTACTTCGGACGCGACACCCTGATGAGCGTGCGCCTGCTGATGCCGGTGCTCGCCGCGCCGGCCATCGACGCTGCCCTCTCATCGGTGCTCGCAAGACTCTCGCCCCAAGGGGAGGTGGCGCACGAGGAGGATATCGGCGAGCAGGCGGTACTCGATCACCTGTTGTCGGGCGTGCATTCGGCCGCTCCGGTGTACCACTACCAGATGATCGACGAGGACTACATGCTCGCTCCGGATGCGGCCGCGTGGCTGCTCAGTCCGCGCGGTCGGGCGGGGGCGCGGGCGTATCTGGCCGCTCCCGTCGGCGGGCCGCTGCACCGGCACACCTCCCGAGGCGCGGCGCTCGTGACGAATCTGCGGTTCGTGCTGCGCAGTGCCGAGCCCTTCGCGCGGGAGCCGGGCGTGGCGCGCCTGATTGGCCTGAAGCCCGGGATGTCGGCCGGGGATTGGCGCGACAGTGGCACGGGGCTCGGGGGTGGGCACTATCCCTACGATGTGAATGCGGCACTCGTGCCGGCTGCGTTGGCGGCGGCGGCCCGTCTGCAGGCGAGCGGCTTGCTCGCGCCCTACCTGCGCGCATCGGACCACGAGCTCTTTGCCCGCGCGGGACGGATGGCGGCGCTGTGGCGCAAGAAGGCTCCGCCGCTGTTTGAGGTAAGCGTGCCGCATGCGAGGGCGGCACGGGACATCGATCGCTACGCGGCGGCGCGTGGCATCGATCCAAGGCCAGCGCTCGCGGCGTTGGAACCTGGCGCGGTACATTTTCACGCGCTCGCATTGAGTGTCTCGGGCCAGCCGGTCGCAGTGATGCAATCGGACGAAGGCTACCGCCTGCTGTTTGGTCGTCCCGACGCGCGCAGCCTCGAGCGCATCGCAGCGCTCCTGCGACCCTTCCCGGCCGGGCTGCTGACCGGGGCCGGCATGGTGGTCGCCGACCCCGTGTACTGCCCGGGGACGGTGCGCAAGCTCTTCACACGGAACGCCTACCACGGCACCGTGGTGTGGTCGTGGCAGCAGGCGCTGTTCGCCGCAGGTCTTGCCCGGCAGCTTCAAAGGAGGGACCTGCCGCCCGAGGTGCGCGCACAGTTGAAACAGGCGCAGCGGCGGCTATGGGCGGTGATCCGGGCGACCCGCTCGATGCAGAACGCGGAGCTGTGGAGCTGGCGGTACGCGGCCGGGCGCTATGCGATGCGGCCCTTCGGCTCCTCCAGCGCCGATGCCACCGAGTCGGATGCGGCGCAGCTGTGGAGCACGGTGTATCTGGCGGTGAGGCCGCCAAAATACTAACATGACGGCCGTACCGGACCGCAGGTCCGTTGCCGCGGCAGTACGCCCCGGGAGGCGCTCCGGGGGAATCCACTCCGCGGCCGCGGATGCACGTGGTGTCAAGCAGCATGCAATCCTACGATCTCTTTCCGACACGGATCTGGCAGGCACACCTCGACGTGCTCTCGGGCCGCTTCGCCGAGTGGGAGCACTGGGTGCACTCGATGCGTGCCTCGAGCCCCGCGCCCGCCGGCCGGACCAATCGCAGCGGTTGGAACAGCAGGGACATGGCCGTGCTCGAGAAGCCCCTTCTGGCGCCCCTTCGAGAGGTGATCCATCGGGCGTGCGCGGAAGCGCTCGCCGAGATGGGCCAGGGCGAGCGGCGCTTCGAGTTGCAGTCCTGGATCAACCTGCACGATCGCGGCGGATTCAATTTCCTGCACGTGCACGAGGGCTCGCTGCTCTCGGGCAGCTTCTATCTGCGTGTACCGGAGGGCTCCGGCGCGCTGGTCTTTCGCGACCCGCGCCCCGGGGTGATCCACGGCTTGATCAAGGGCGGTGTC
>DAIDHH010000006.1 GCA_027452045.1 Gammaproteobacteria bacterium | reverse complement strand
CCGGGCCAGCTCCACGCCGATGGTGCCCTGTCCGGCGATGACGTCGGGATCGTCGAACGGGTGCACGTAGACGAGGCCGCGCTCGCGGGCGAGCCTGGTCGCATGCTCGTACGCCGAGTCGTAGTCATCGCCGTGCAGCACCGCTTCGCCGCCGAGATCGATCACCGCCTGGACCTTGATTCGCGGTGTGGTCTGCGGCATGACGATTACCGCGGCAATGCCTCGTTTGCGGGCCGCCAGCGCGACGCCCTGGGCGTGATTGCCCGCCGAGGCGCACACCACGCCGCGCGCGGCCGCGGAGTCCGACAACCTGGAGATGCGGTTGTAGGCACCTCGGAGCTTGAAGGAAAACACCGGCTGCAGATCCTCGCGCTTCAGCAGGACGTGGTTGTCCAGCCGACGCGAAAGACGCGGGGCCTCCTCGAGCGGCGATTCGATCGCGACTTCGTACACGCGCGCCTTGAGGATGGCTTCGATGTAGGGACTGGGCTCGTTGATGCGATGGGTCATGACGTGGAGGAGCCTCGAAGCCCCTTAGCTGAGAAACGCTCTGATCGCCTCGGCGATGGCTCCGGGCGCCGTTTCGAACAGCGACAGGCCGCCGGGCAGTTCCCGGCGGGCGCGCGCCGGGAGGTCGGCCACCTCCTTGGCGAATGCCGGCGGCATTTCCCTGGGGCACAGGGCGAGGACTGGCTGGGTGAGCCGCGCGAGCTGCGCGCCAAGCGGGTACTCACGCCCGGACGCCTCGGCCTCGCCGGGCGAGGGGGGCATTACGATCACGCGCCGTACACCCGCACGAGCGCGCGCGAGATCGACGGCTACCAGGGCGCCGAGGCCGCAACCGATGAGATCGACCTGGCGCAGGCGCATGGACTCGAGGAAATCCCCGATCGCCGCCGCGAGATCGGTGACCGAGAGCGGCTCCGCCGGTCCGTCCGATTGGCCGTAACCCGGCAGATCCGGCGCGAATGCGGAGCGGTCGGCGCCCATTGCCGCCAAAAGGCCGGCGAACATGCGGCCGGTCGCTGTGGCGGCGTGCAGCGCCAGCAGGGTGGTGCCTTCCTCGAATCCGCCCCCCGACGGGATGGCGTGATGCAGGTGCAACTGCCCGTACCGGCACTCGAAATAGCCGCGCCGCACGCGGCTCGGGGCGGTCGCCGGGGTCCGGGGTTGGGATGGGTTTGCCATGAGGTGTTGCGCATTGTGCCGCAGGGGCGATTCGGGTTTAAGCTATTTTGACGGCACTGAGCGCCGGACCCGGGGAGCTCGTTTCATGCGCAACCTCGAAGTCAGATTCAAGCGCGCGCCCGCGACACCCGGAGAGGTCGAGGTCGTGGCCGCCGTAGTCCCGCCTCTTACCAACGGGGGCATCCTGTGCCACGCCCGCTGGCTGGCCGCCGACGCCCTCTTCGAGCCGCTCGCCGATCATCCGGCCCTCGCCGGTGGGGTGGTGCCGGCACTGGGCGTGTACGAGGTCATCGAATCGCGCAATGACGTGCTCACCATCGGGCAGCTCGTCGTCCTCGATTGCGGCATGCGTGAGCTGTGCGCCACCGACGGACACAATGCCGTGGCGCTCTATCCCGGGCAGTCTCCCTCGTCGACGGCGCTCGGGGTGCTCGGTCCACCGGGCATGGCGGCGTATTTCGGGCTGATCGACCTGGGGGGGCTGCACGGCGGGCAGACCGTATTGGTGGCCGGCGCCTCGAGCACGGCCGGCGCCATGGCCGGCCAGGTGGCCGCGCTCAAGGGGGCTCGCGCCATCGGCATCGACGATTCGGCTGAGAAGTGCTCATGGGCCACGCGCCATGCCCGGTTCGCGGCGTGCATCAACGTGGGCGCGGAGGACCTCAGCAAGCGGCTGTGGCAGCTCGCGCCCCAGGGGTGCGATCTCTTTTTCGATGCCGGGAAAGGGGCGCTGCTCGATGCCCTGCTCGGCGGACAGCATCTAGCGCCCGGGGCGCGCGTGGTGCTCGGTCCGCACAGCCCCCATCACGCGCACCCGGCTCACGGTCACCCTGAAGCCCGGGCCAGGGTGCGGATCCTGCGTCTGGATCCGCACGACTATGAGCGTCGCCGCGTCGAGTTCCTGAAGGAGGCGATCGCCTGGTACGGCTCCGGGGGCCTGGTGTGCCGCGAGGACGTCATCATGGGGCTCGAGAACGCGCCGGCGCACCTGGACAAGGTGCTGCGGGGCCAGCATTTCGGGCAGCCGCTGATCAAGGTCTAGGGAGCCCCCGTCCGCAGGCTCCCCAGGGGCTCGCTCCTGCGCCCGTCAGCGCCGCCGGGCCGGCGTGCGCCTGGTCTTTTTGACGACCCTTTTCACGACCTTTCTCGCGGCCTTTCTCGCGGCCTTTCTCGCGGCCTTCTTGAGCGCCTTTCGCAGGACCTTCGGCCTGCGGGCCGTGCCTTTGGCGGCGCCGGATCGAGCGCCGGCCTTGGTCTTACCGGTCTTGCGCGCGCCGCTTTTTGCGGCCGCAGACCGCCGAGTGGCGCTTGCGCGGGCCGGGGCGGCCGGTTTCGATTTGGCCCGCTTCGCGGCGGGTCGCTTTTTGGCAGCAGGCTTGGGTGGAGCGGCAGGCTTGGCGCGAACGGCGGCTTTCGGCCGCGCGGCTGCGCTCTTGCGGGCGCGTGGTGCGGTCGGGGCCGGCGCAGCCGCCTTGGGCAGCTCGTGCAGCGCAATGGCGCCGCCTTGCGGATCGAGGATTCTCGCGACACGATCGCCGCCCGGCACCTCGTGCGGCTCCTGGAGGATCTGGCCTCCGGAGTCCCTCGCGGCGGAGACGGCGCCGTCCAGGGCGTCGACCTTCACGTAGGTCAGCCAGTACGGCGGCTTGGAAGGATCCTGGAGCCGGTGCAGACCGCCAACCTGCGCGCCGTTGTGCTCGATGATCTGGTAGCTGTTGCCGGCGCCCATGTGATGAATGGGCCCGCGGCTCCACCCGAACAATTGCGAGTAGAAATCGAGCGCCCCCTGCGGGTCGGTCGTGGCGAGCTCGTGCCAGGAGAAGGGTGAGGCGAGGCTCGGGGCGTCCGTGCTCGAGGGCGCCGAGTTGTCGGGTGTGAACACCGCGAACGCCGCACCCTGCGGATCGGACAGCACTGCGAAACGGCCGGTGCCCGGGATGTCGGTGGGGCCTTTGAGCATCCGGCTACCGAGCCGCTGCGCGGCATCGACGGTGGCATCGACGTCGGCCGTGCCCAGGTAGATGAGCCAGTTCGGCGGGGTCCCGGTTCCGCGGACCTCATCGGGCTGCATCATGAGCCCGCCCACCCTCGTCGAGCCGCTCATCCACAGCATGTAGCCGGGTGTGCTCGAGGGTTGTGTATCCCACGCGAAGAGATCTGAATAAAACGCGGCGGCGCCCTGTGGGTCGGTCGTCATCAACTCGTGCCAGACGAACAGCCCTAGAATATCGGCATTACTCATGGCGAGTGTCCCCCTGCCCGGGTGGTTGCGCGTGTGCGGACTGGATCTGGAATCGGGCGATTCCAACTGACCGCATTCTGCGCCGTCCGGCGCTACAGTTCCACCGTTGAGGACTCAGGGGCTGGCAATGGCGACGAACTCGCCTTCGAATGCGCCCATCCGCTCATCCCGCCAGGTGAGCTCGGCGCTCAACGTGAGGCGGGCACGGCCACGGCGCGCGAGCATGGTGCGGAAGCGGGCCCAACCGGCCTCGTCGGTGAACCGGCAGCGCGCCTCGAAGTCCCCCGGGACGGGCCGCTCGTATTCCATGCGGCTGCGCTGGATGACGGCGCGCGCGCGCAGCGCTTCCCGGGTCAGCCGAAGATGCAGCAGGCTCCAGGCGGCCAACGTGGCGAGCGAGGCGGCGCTGCCGCCAAACACCGTCTCGCGGTGATTGATGTTCGGCGCCAGGGGCGCCGAGAGCCTCACCTCGTCGCAGGCGGCGAGCTCGACCCGCACCCCCATGGCCGCCGAGAGCGGAATGTGCTCGTGCAGATAGTGCGCGAGCCGCGCCTCGGGGCTCTCGGTCGGCATGCCGGCGAGGGGCGTTACCAGCTGCCCACGTTCGGCATCGACTTCCACGGCTCGGCGGGCGGCAGGGGCTCCCCGCGCTGCAGCAGCTCGATCGAGATCGCATCCGGTGAGCGGACGAATGCCATGTGGCCATCGCGCGGCGGGCGGTTGATCACCACGCCGCATTCCTGCAGGCGCCGGCACGTAGCGTAGAGATCATCGACCGCGTAAGCGAGGTGGCCGAAATTGCGGCCGCCGGTATAGGTCTGCGGATCCCAGTTGTGGGTGAGCTCCACCTGCGCCGATTCGTCTCCGGGGGCGGCGAGGAACACGAGGGTGAAGCGGCCCTGGGGATAATCCTTGCGCGAGAGCTCCTTGAGGCCGAGGGCATCGCAGTAGAAGCGCAGCGAGGCTGCAAGATCGGTCACGCGCACCATGGTGTGCAGGTATTTCATGGGCAGCTCCCTAGAACATTTCCGACGGGTCGGGCGGCTTGATGTCCACCTTGCCGCGCGAATCGATGAACTCGCCGGTGATCATGCCGTCGTAGCCCTGGCCGGGGGCCACCATGGGGTAGACGCCCGCGTCGGGGTCGATCATCACCTCGAGAAAGGCCGGGCCCTTGGAGGCGAGGAATTCGGCCACCACTCGCGGCACGTCCTCCTTGCGGTCGAGGCGCACAGCGTACGGAAAGCCGTCGGCCTGCGCGGCCTTGATGAAGTCCTTCTTGTGCAGCGAGCGGTCGCTCGCCGAGAGGCGGCCCTTGAAGAACAGCTTCTGCCACTGCTTGACCATGCCGTCGCCGAAGTTGTTGAGCACCACGATCTTGATCGGCAGATCGTAGGTGGTGACGGTCTCGAGCTCCCCGAGGTTCATGCGGATGCTCGAGTCGCCGTCGATGTCCACGACCAGCGTGCGCGGATTGCCGAATTGCGCGCCGATCGCCGCCGGCAGGCCGAAACCCATGGTGCCCATGCTGCCGGAGGTCAGCCACAGGCGCGGGCGGCGGAAGTCGCAGTACTGGGCCGCCCACATCTGATGCTGGCCGACACCGGTGCAGATGATCGCCTCGCCGCGCGTCAGCTTGTTGATTTCCTCGATCACGTAGTACGGCTGGATGAGCGGACTCGCGCGGTCGTAATTCATGGCGTGACGGCGCTTGAGCTCCGCTAGGGCCGCATTCCATGGCCCGAGGTCCTGGCGCACGCCCGCGCGGCGGCCGTATGCGGTGAGGGTACGCAACGCCTCCGGCAGCATGCCCACGTGGCTCCACTGCACGCGCTTGACCTTGTTGATCTCCGCACGGTCGATGTCGAGGTGCGCGATCCGTTTCGCGCCGGGCGCGAACTTGGCCGGTACCGTGGCTACGCGATCATCGAATCGGGCGCCGGCGGCGATGAGGAAGTCGCAGTCCTCGACGGCGTAGTTGGCGAATGCCGCTCCGTGCATGCCCAACATGCGCATCGACAGGCGGTGGGTGGTGTCGATCGCGCCTATGCCCATGAGGGTGGTCACCACCGGGATGTCGAATGTGGTGGCGAATTCGGTGAGTTCCGCCGCCGCTCCGCCGTGAATGACGCCACCGCCGGCGTAAATCAGTGGACGCTGCGATTCGCTCAGCATGTCGAAGAAGCGCGCCGCTTCACGCTCATCGAGCGCGTGCTCGATGAGCTCCTTCGTGCGACGTCGATACCCCGGGATCGGCAGGCTGCCACCGCCCTGGAAGATGCCTTCCCAGTTCTGCACGTCCTTGGGCACGTCGACCACGACCGGTCCCGGCCGGCCGGTGCGGGCCAGCTCGAATGCGGTACGCATGGTGGATTCGAGTCTCTCGGGCTCGGTCACGAGAAACACGTGCTTGGCGACCGATCCCATGATGGCGGTGACCGGCGCTTCCTGGAAGGCGTCGGTGCCGATCGAGGCGCGCGCCACCTGTCCGCAGATGACCACTATGGGCACCGAGTCGGCCATCGAATCGCGGACCGGGGTGACGGTGTTCGTCGCGCCAGGGCCCGAGGTGACCAGGCACACGCCCACGCGGCCGGTGGCACGCGCGTAGCCGGCGGCCATGAAGCCCGCCCCCTGTTCGTTGGCGGGAACGATGAGCGGGATCTGCCTGCCGCCATCCCGGGACTGCTCCTCGTTGTAGAGGAATACGGCATCATAGGTGGGCAGGATCGCGCCCCCGCTGTAGCCGAAGATCGCCTCTACGCCCTCATCGGCCAGCACTTGCATGATCATCCGGGCACCGGACATCTTTTGTCCGGCAAGCGGGTGCGCGCCGTGGCGGGGCTGGGCAACGGTTTCGGTCATGGGGGCGGTCTCATGTGGCGGCGATGGGCATCCGAAAAGGGGGAGATGTCCCCGAGACTAGCAGCTCGCTCCGCCAGCGGGAAGTTTACCCGGCCGTCCTGGGCCGAGGGTGCTGCGCGCGGCGCCTGATCGTGCCGCGTGGACGTGTCGCAGGCGCCGCGGCGGCTGCGCTTAATCAGGCTTCAGAAGACTTCAGCACCCACCCCCGTGGCCGCTGCGGGTCTCATCCTTTATTCTCGAAAGGTCTTCGCCCCATCGATCCCCGAGGGACCATGCGTCACATCATCGCCATTCTGCTGCAGAACGAAGCCGGAGCCCTGAGCCGGGTCGCGGGGCTGTTCTCCACCCGCGGCTACAACATCGAGTCCCTGTCGGTCGCCCCCACGGACGATCCGACCGTCTCGCGCCTGACGCTCGTCACCAAGGGCCCGGATACGGTCATCCACCAGATCGTCAATCAGCTCAACAAGCTCATCGACGTGGTCAACGTGGAGGACATGACGATGGGCGAGCACCTCGAGCGGGAACTCATCCTGCTGAAACTCAGGGTCCGTCCCGAGCAGACGGATGCGGTCCGCGGCTACGTGGTGCGCACCGGCGGACGGGTGCTCGATCCGGCCGCGGACGGGTTCATAGTCGAGCTGACCGCGAGCGAGGCCGAGATCAACGCCTTTGCGGCCGATCTCGCCCGCAGCGCCGAGTTGCTCGAGGTGGTGCGCAGCGGCGCGCTCGGCATCGGGCGCAATGCGCGCCCGATGCGGGTGGTGCGTTAGAGCGCCGCGTCGTCGGTCTCACCGGTGCGGATGCGGATGACGCGCTGGATGTCGGTGATGAATATCTTGCCGTCGCCGACCTTGCCGGTCTTCGCGGACTTGAGGACGGCTTCGACGACCGCATCCACCAGGTCCGAGCGCACCGCCACCTCGATGCGGGTCTTCGGCACGAAGTCCACGACATACTCGGCGCCGCGGTAGAGCTCGGTGTGGCCGCGCTGGCGGCCGAAGCCCTTGACCTCCGTCACCGTCATGCCCGAAACACCGATCTCGGACAGCGCGGCGCGCACGTCATCGAGCTTGAACGGTTTGATGATCGCGGTGACCAATTTCATGTGCGGGCTCTCCGGA
>DAIDHH010000005.1 GCA_027452045.1 Gammaproteobacteria bacterium | reverse complement strand
CCATCCAGCGCTCCCCCAACCGGGTGCCGGTGATCGGCATCACCGGCAGCGGCGGTGCCGGCAAATCGAGCCTGACCGATGAGCTGCTCACGCGGTTCCTGCGCCAGTTCCCGGGTCGGCGCATCGCCGTGGTCGCCATGGATCCGACCCGCCGCCGCAGCGGCGGAGCGCTGCTCGGGGACCGCATCCGGATGAACAGTCTCTCCTCGGATGCGATCTTCATGCGTTCACTCGCCACCCGCAGGCAGCATCTGGCGACCGCGGTGGTGCTCAAGGACGTGATCCAGCTCTATCAAACGGCGGGATTCGACCTCGTCATCGTCGAAACGGCCGGTACCGGTCAGGCCGATAGCGAAATCGTCGATCTGGTGGACGTGTCGATGTACGTCATGACCAGTGAGTACGGCGCCGCGAGCCAGCTCGAGAAGATCGACATGCTCGATTTCGCCGATCTCATCGCGCTCAACAAAAGCGAAAAGCGCGGGGCGAGCGACAGTCTGCGCGATGTGCGCAAGCAATGGCGGCGCAATCACCCGCGGCACAATGCGCTTGCGGATGCCGACCTGCCCGTCTTTCCGACCGTCGCGAGCCGCTTCAATGATGCGGGTGTGAATCGACTGTTCGCCGCGTTGTGCGCCACGCTCGGCGCGCGGAGAATCGGTGCGGCAAGCTGGGATGTCGCCGATCCCGGCCCCGTGGAGATCGCGTCCCGAGAGCCGCTGATCCCCGGCGCCCGGGTGCGCTACCTCGCGGAAATCTCGCGCAGCGGCCGCACGACGCGAGACGACATCGAGCGTCGGGCGGCCGCCGCTCAGCGGGCCCAGGGGCTGTACGACTCCCTCGCCGCGCTCAAAGACGGGCCGCTCCCGGCGCCGCTCGATCCGTATCCCGAGTCCGCGCTCCGGGAGCCCTCGGCCGATGCGACGCTGCGTGAGCTGCGAGGGGCCTACAACCAGGCGCTCGAGGAGGTGGGTGCCGCGGATGTCGGCGAGCTGAAAGCCTGGCCGGCGCGCGTACGCGCGGCGACCGAAGAGACCTACACCTACAAGGTCCGCGACCGGGAGCTCACGGGCGAGAACTATACCGAGACGCTCTCACACCAGCGGGTCCCGAAAATCGCCGTTCCGGCCTTCAAGGACTGGGGAGAGCAGCTGCGCTTCATCCGCCGCGAGAACCTGCCCGGCACCTTCCCCTACACCGGTGGCGTCTATCCGTACCGTCGGGAAGAGGAGGATCCCACCCGCATGTTCGCCGGCGAGGGCGCGCCCGAGCGGACCAATCGGCGGTTCCATTACCTCGCCCTTGGAGCCAACGCGGTGCGGCTGTCGACCGCCTTCGATTCCACGACGCTCTATGGCGAGGATCCCGACACCCGCCCCGACATCTATGGACGCACGGGCAACTCGGGAGTGTCCGTGGCGACGCTGGATGACATGAAGAAGCTCTACTCCGGCTTCGATCTCGCGTTGCCCTCGACCTCGGTGTCGATGACCATCAATGGCCCTGCGCCGATGATCCTCGCGATGTTCATGAACACCGCCGTCGATCAGCGCATCGAGCGGCACCTGCGCGCCGAAGGGCGCTGGAGCGAGGCCGAGCGGCGTATCGAGGCGCTGCATCGCGCGGCGGCGGAACGCGGCATCGACCCGCCCGCGTATCGCGGCGAGCTGCCCGCGGGCCACGACGGATCGGGGCTCGCCCTGCTTGGCGTGACGGGTGATCAGCTCGTCGACGGCGAGGTGTACGAGCGCATCAAGGCCGAGACGCTGAACGCTGTGCGCGGCACGGTGCAGGCGGACATCCTGAAGGAGGATCAGGCGCAGAACACCTGCATCTTCTCCACGGAGTTCGCGCTGCGCATGATGGGCGATGTGCAGCAGTATTTCACCGAGCGGCGCGTGCGCAATTTCTACTCCGTGTCGATCTCGGGCTATCACATCGCCGAGGCCGGCGCCAACCCCATTTCCCAGCTCGCCTTCACCCTCGCCAACGGCTTCACCATCGTCGAGTACTATCTCGCCCGCGGCATGCGCATCGACGATTTCGCGCCCAACCTGTCGTTCTTCTTCTCGAACGGCATGGATCCGGAGTACGCGGTCATCGGCCGGGTGGCGCGCCGCATCTGGGCGCGCGCCATGCGCGATCTGTACCGCGCGAGCCCGCGCAGCCAGATGCTGAAATACCACGTGCAGACCTCGGGGCGGAGTCTGCATGCCCGCGAGATCGCCTTCAACGACATCCGCACGACGCTGCAGGCGATGTATGCGCTGTTCGACAGCTGCAACAGTCTGCATACCAACGCCTATGACGAGGCGTTGACCACGCCGACCGAGGAGAGCGTGCGGCGCGCGGTGGCGATCCAGCTGATCATCAACCGCGAGCTCGGCTTGAACAAGACGCAGAACCCCTGGCAGGGCTCGTTCGCGCTCGAGTACCTCACCGACATGGTCGAGGAGGCGGTGTACCGGGAGTTCGATGCCATCACCGAGCGCGGGGGAGTGCTCGGGGCCATGGAGACGATGTATCAGCGGGGCAAGATCCAGGAGGAATCGCTCTACTACGAGACTAAGAAGCACGACGGAAGCCTGCCCATCATCGGCGTCAACAGTTTCCTGTCGAAGTCCGAGGGACTCTCGGAGCACGCGCACGCGGAGCTCATCCGCTCGACGGAGGAGGAAAAACAGGCTCAGGTGACGGCGGTGCGCGCGTTCCAGATGCGCAACGCCGAGCGCGCGCCGGCGGCCCTCGAGCGGCTGAAGGCGGTGGCCTGTGCCGGGGGCAATGTGTTCGCCGAGCTGATGGAGACGGTCAAGACCTGCTCGCTGGGGCAGATCTCGCATGCTCTGTATGAAGTGGGCGGTCGCTATCGTCGCAACATGTGAGGTCCGGCTCACCGAGCACGGCGAGGATCGCATCGCGCGCCGCATCGCGCAGGAGCGATGCGCGGTGCGCCGGCGGGCCCGGGGGCGGCGGGATCGGCGCCAGGATGGCGACCTCGATTCCGACCGGACGGGGCAGTCGGCCGCGGGGTGAGAGCGCCGCGCGCGTGCCGCGCACCACCGCGGGCACGATCGGGCAGCCGGCGCGGGCGGCCGTCGCGAACGCGCCGGTGTGGAATTTCAGCAATCCTGGCTCCGTGGTGAATGTGCCCTCGGGGAAGAACACCAGCGAATGGCCGTTGGTGGCATTGCGCAGCATTCGGAGCGCATCGGCGGCGCCGCGCTTGCGGTCGAAGCGCTCGACGAACTCCGATCCGATGCGGTGCAGGAACCAGCCGGCGAGCGGTACGCGGGCCATCTCGCGCTTGATGACGAAGCCGAAACGGGCGGGAAGCGCGGCGGTGAACACCAGTCCGTCGAGGTAGCTCGCGTGGTTCGCGACGATCACACACTGTCCCGGCGGCAGGCGATCGAGCGCCTCCACGGAGAGCCCCATCCCCGCCCCACGCAGGAACACCCGCGCCAGCGCCCGCGCGGCGCGCCGCCGCCGGTGCAGGCCCGGCAGCACCAGGGCCGAGGCGAGCGCCGAGAAACCCACCGTCAGGAACAGGGTCGTCGCGTAGAGCGAGTAGACCAGCCTGAATGGGAGCAGGGCCACGTCGCGGGCCGGGGACGGAGGGCCTGGCGGATCCCGGGGCCTCGTAGTTGAGGGGGTTGCGCGGAATCGCCTGCGGATTGTGATCGGCTTCTCCATTACGTTAACTTCCCGCCTCGACTGTGATACGGGTCACACCGGGTGAGGGCATCGGCTCACCATACTTCAAGCGCCACCGCGGCGCTGCCATTGGCGTGCGAGGCGCCAGGCGCATCGGGGCGAAATCCCGGTCTGCGATGATACGGGCCCAAGCGAGACGACAATTGTCGAACCATTCTGCCGCAATTACGACGCCCATTCACTCGGATACGGATCCGGCGGTCGTCCGCTTTCTGGATGCCGTGTGGGCCGAGCGCGGTCTCTCGCCCAATACGCTGGCGGCCTATAGGGCCGATCTCACGGCGCTGTCGCGCTGGCTCGGCGAGCGCCACGTGCCGATGATGCAGACATCGCACACGGATCTGCAGCATTTTATCGAATCGCGCGTGCAGGCCGGCGCGCGGCCGCGGTCCACCGCCCGCCAGCTCTCGAGCTTCCGGCGCTTCTTCCGTTATCTGCTGCGCGAGGGCGTGATTCAGGAGGATCCGACGGCCCAGATCGCCATGCCCAAGATCGGCCGCTCGCTGCCGAAATCGCTCACCGAGGAGGAGGTGGAGGCGCTGCTCGCCGCACCGGCGGTGCGCGATCCGCTCGGCAATCGGGATCGCACCATGCTCGAGGTGCTCTACGCCACGGGCCTGAGGGTATCGGAGCTGGTGAATCTGCGCTATGCGCAGGTCAACCTGAATCAAGGCGTCATCCGCATCGTGGGCAAGGGCAACCGCGAGCGTCTCATCCCGCTCGGCGACGAGGCGGTACGCTGGCTGAACGAGTTCGTGCACGGGGCGCGGGATGAGATCCTGCTCGACCGGCAGACGGATTACCTGTTTCCGACCCGGCGCGGGGACCGCATGACCCGCCAGGCCTTCTGGCACATCATCAAGCGCTACGCGCGCAAAGCGGGCATCGCCAAGGGTCTCTCCCCGCACACGCTGCGCCATGCATTCGCGACGCATTTGCTCAACAACGGTGCGGACTTGCGCGTCGTGCAGATCCTGCTGGGTCACAGCGATCTGTCCACCACGCAGATCTATACGCACGTGGCCAGCGAGCGCATGAAGGAGCTGCACTCGCTCCACCACCCGCGGGGGTAGGGATCAGCGCCATCCCTCTGCGCTGCGCGCAGTGCAGGGGCGCCGATGCGAGACGAGCCTTGGCTGGCGGATCAACGCGCCAGGTGCTTGAGCTTGTCCGGCTTCCCGTCCCAGTCCTTCGCGTCGGCGGGGGCCTCTTTCTTCTCCGTGATGACCGGCCACTGCTTGGCGAGCTCGGCATTGAGGGGCTTGAAAGATTCCTGGCCGGCAGGCAGCTCTTCCTCGGAGAAAATGGCCTCCGCGGGGCATTCCGGCTCGCACAGGGTGCAATCGATGCACTCGTCCGGATCGATCACGAGGAAATTCGGGCCCTCGTGGAAGCAATCGACCGGGCAGACTTCCACACAATCCATGTACTTGCACTTGATGCAGTTTTCAGTCACTACAAAGGTCATCAGGATTTCCTAGCGTTTTGGGCACGCGAAGCGCAGCAGGCCTCGCGGACCGGGTATTGTGCCACGCTGTCCGGACCGGCAAAACCAATCTGTGCGATGGGCTGCCTCAGGCGCCTTCCAGGCGCCGATCGAGCGAGGCGAAGTGATGGGGCTCGCGGGCAGCGGCGCGGTCCTCCAGGTAGCGGCGCAGGCTGTATTCGGTGCTCGGGAATGCCAGTTGCGACCACGGGATGTCCTCGGGAAGGACCAGCTCGACCTCCAGGCTCTCCGGTCCCGGGCCGTACTGCGCAGCACTCATGGTCGCCCGGAAGAAAACGTGCACCTGATGGGCCCGCAGCACGTGAACGATGGAGAGCAACGAGCCGATCTGCACCTCGACCAGCGCTTCCTCCCGGGATTCCCGGGCCGCCGCCTGCTGCAGGGTCTCCCCGTTCTCCATGAATCCCGCGGGGATGGTCCAGAAGCCGCGCCGAGGCTCGATTGCCCTGCGGCACAGGAGGATCCGGCCCTGGTACTCCGGTACGCAGCCGACCACCAGGCGCGGGTTCTGGTAGTGGACGGTGCCGCACGCCTCACAGACGTACCGGGGCAGATGATCGCCCGGCGGCGTGCGCAACGCGAGCGAGGCGCCGCAATGACTGCAGAATTTCATCGGTTGGATCACAGGCTTGCGAGCAGGATACGGGTGCGGCGAACGCTTGTCGATCATTGCGCCCGCCCCGTACGAGGCAGGCTCGCCTAGCAGGATTGCCCGGGCCCAAGGGTCGGGTCGCGGCTGCTTTCCCGGTCGATGCGCACCAGGTTGCGGCCGGCATTCTTGGCCTCGTAGAGCGCGGCATCGGCGCGGGCGACGATCTCATCGAGGGTTGCGGCGCCTTCGGCGGTGGTGGCGAGTCCGGCGCTGAAGGTGACGCGGGAGAGGGCGT
>DAIDHH010000004.1 GCA_027452045.1 Gammaproteobacteria bacterium | reverse complement strand
GTCTGCGGCGCATCGTTGGTGTGCAGGGTGGAGAGCACCAGGTGGCCGGTCTGCGCCGCCTTGATGGCGATTTCCGCGGTCTCGAGGTCGCGGATCTCACCGACCATGATGATATCGGGGTCCTGGCGCAGGAACGCGCGCATGGCCGCCGCGAAGGTGAGCCCGACCTTGGGATTGATGTTGACCTGGTTGACCCCGGGCAGGTTGATTTCCGCCGGGTCCTCCGCGGTGGAGATGTTGGTCCCCTCGCGGTTGAGAATGTTGAGCCCGGTGTAGAGCGAGACCGTCTTGCCGCTGCCGGTGGGGCCGGTCACCAGGATCATGCCCTGGGGCTTCTCCAGGTGCTGCTCGTAGAGCACCTTCTGGAACGGCTCGTAGCCGAGGGAGTCGATCCCGAGCATCGCCTGCGAGGGATCGAGAATACGCATCACCACCTTCTCGCCGAACAGCGTCGGGCAGGTGCTGACGCGAAAGTCGATGGCGCGGTTCTTCGAGAGCTTCATCTTGATGCGCCCATCCTGGGGCACGCGCCGCTCGGCGATGTCGAGGCGGGCCATGACTTTCAGGCGCGCGGCCAACTTGCCGCCGAGCTGTACCGGGGGCTGGGCGATTTCCTTCAGGATGCCATCCATGCGCAGCCGCACCCGGTAGATCTTCTCGTAGGGCTCGAAATGGATGTCCGAGGCGCCGCGGCGGATGGCATCCACCATCACTTTGTTGACGAAGCGGACGATCGGGGCGTCTTCGACGTCGTCGCGTCCGATCCGCTCGTCGTTTTCCTCCTCCCCGCCGCTGACCTCGAGTCCATCCAGATCGACGTCGCCCTCGCCAGTGAGGGCGCTGATCCGGTTGTCCGCCTGCTCGATGGCCTTGTCGATGGCGGCCTGCAGCTTGTCGTCATCGACGACCACCACCTCGATGCTGAGGCTGGTCTGGAACTTGATCTCATCAATCGCGTGCAGGTGCGTCGGGTCGGCGACGCCGAGGAACAGCTTCTTGCCGCGCCGAAACAGCGGCAGCACGCGGTGCTTAGCGAGGAGCTTGTCGCTGACCAGCCCAACCGTCTCGGGGTCCAAGGTCAGGGCATCCAGATCCAGCAGTGGCACGCCGAACTCGTTGGAGGCCGCCACCGAGATGTCGCGGGCCTGAGCCGCTCCGCTCTCGACGAGCTGGGTGACGAGCGCGATGTTGCGCTCACGGGCGGTGTTCAGGGCCTCGAGGACGGCTGCTTCCTCGACCACCCCGTCCTGGACGAGGCGCTGGGGCAGGCCACCGAGCCCGGAGCGGCCCCCCCCGAGCGCTGCAGAGACGTTGTCGTTCATGGACTTACGATCGTCCGATTCGATCCGCGGGGCTCAAGTGTACTCAAGCCGGCGGCGCCGGCAATTGTCAAATATAAAAAGATACTCTCACAGGCCCCGACCCCTCACCGTGACTGGGCTCCCAAAAGAAGAAACCCCCGCCGAAGCGGGGGTTTCTGAAGGACACCTAGGCGTCGCGATTACGGATTGCAGCTGCTCGGAACATAGGCAGCGTTGGAGATCGTGCCGGCGGCCACGCCGGTGCCTCCGACTACAACACTGAGATTCGCCGGAGGCGTGTTGACGGTGGGGCCACTGCATACCCAGCTGATGTCACCATTGGCCGATTTATAGGCGGCCAGTGTGATGGTCGCGCCATTGATGGCCGCGTTGGCATTCGCGCCGCCGTAGGTCGCCGTAATGACCCCGTCCGCGTACGTCATGCCGGTGACATACGTGCCGGTGATGGCGTTATTGATGCCGAGATCGGGAAGGGTGGCGCAGGAACCCGCCGCAGTGCCGTGGTTCGCATAGCATTCGTCGAACGCGGTCTCGATGCCGCCGGCGAGCGAGAGACCTTCCGAAACCTGAGCGCGGATGGTGTAGTTCTGATACGCGGGAATGGCGATGGCCGCCAAAATGCCGATGATCGCGATGACGATCATCAACTCGATCAGGGTAAAGCCCTTTTGCACCGATTTCATGTACGAGTCTCCTGTGACGTAGGTTGGCTTGAGCGTCGAGGCGCATCGGGCGCCCGCTGAGCCGTAAACAGCAAGAGCCGTGCCAATGGGGCCTGTAGATATAACATGTTGATTACAAAAGCAAAAAATAGCGCGCCATTTTGGCTATGTCAAATGAACGACGTGATGCTGACCGCGCAGCGTCGTTCGTCGCGTCACTATGTGACGCAAATTGTCACTGCCTGTCGCTACCCAGGGTCAGACTTGATCGCCACAGGCTCGGACTGAATGCGCCGGGGAGTCGTCCCGGCAGCATCGACGCCGCGGTCGCGCGTTGAGCGTCACAGCGGGACGACGAGCGTGACGTGGCGCACTGAGCGCTCGGTTGCCTGCTGACTTTAAGTAAACGATCCGCTAGTTTCTGGATCATCGGTTGGACGACACCTTCGCCATGATGCTCGACTGGTTTAACGCTCGAGAAGCCGTTGATGTGGGCGCATCGTTCGCGGACTCCGTGCTGCGCAACGTTGCTCCGGCGCGAAAAAACGCACGCCGTGCTCCCGCCGATCCCGGCGCCGAGATGCAGCAAGCGCTGCAGCGCGCAGTGCGTGATGCGCCGCCGCTGAAACTCAATCTCTTCAAGCGCGCGAAACTGCTCGAGTCGTTCAAGTCGCGCCTCACCGACCAGGGAATCGATGCGCAGCGCGTGGACGAGCTGACGCATCTGCTGCTGTTGCAGCTCGGCGGCGCCAGTCTCCCGCAGCCCACCGCCGTTGCGCGGCCAGCGGCCGGTAACCGTGAGCGCAAGCGCATCGAGCCGCTGCTGGGGGAAGTCGATCGGGAACTCGCCGCGGACCGCTCTGCCGAGGCGATCGCGCGGCTCGAGGAAGTCCTCGCGATCGATCCGGATCATGCCCTCGCACACGTCCGCCTTGGCGATGCACTGAGCCGTCTCGGGCGCTACCGCGAGGCCGAGCAGGCGCTGCGCCGGGCGGTGCAGCTCGATCCCCGCCGCGCCGATGCGCACCTCACGCTCGGACTGCTGTTGCAGTGGCGAGGGGACTTCCTGGGGTCGGAAACAACCTTGCGCCGGGCGGTCAAGCTCGAGCCGCGCAGCGCCAATGCATTGAGCGCCTTGGGCCATACGCTCAACTCGCTCGATCGCACGCCGGATGCGCGGGAGTGCTTCGAGAAGGCGCTGCGGCTCAATCCCCATGCGGCGAGCGCGTTATGCGGATTGGGCTGGTTGCTGAGTACCGAAGGTCGGTTCGCGGATGCCGAGACGCTGCTGCGCAGGGCTCTCGAGGCCGATCCGGAATGCATCGAGGCGCAGATACTCTGGGTGAGCCAGCGCAAAATGACGCCGGACGACGGCGGGTGGCTACAGGCGACGGACCGCCTGCTCGAGCGCGAACGGCCGCCCATTGAAGAGGCGAAACTCCGCTTTGCGCTCGGCAAGTACTACGATGACCTCGGCAATCATCGTCAGGCGTTCGAGCAATACCGGCAGGCGAACAACCTGCGCAAGCAGGTGGCCGCGCCCTATGATCCGGCAGAGCGCGCCGCGTGGATCGATGATGTCATCCGCGTGTATTCGACAGACCTCGTTGCCGGGCGCGTGGAAGGTTCGAACCACTCGCAAGAGCCGGTTTTCGTCGTCGGCATGATGCGCTCCGGCACCTCGCTCGCGGAGCAGATCATTGCCTCGCACCCGCAAGCGGCCGGCGCGGGGGAGCTGCAGTTCTGGGGGATGATGGCGCACAAGCACCCGGAGCTGCTGCGGCACCACCCTCCGGATGCGGCCTTCGCCGGCAAGCAGGCCGAGGCCTACTTGAAGCTGTTGGCGCGCCGCGGTGGCGATGCTGCGCGCGTCGTGGACAAGACACCGGCCAACGTTGATTATCTCGGACTCATCCATCGGGTATTCCCGCGCGCGCGCTTCATTTACATGCAGCGCGATCCGGTCGATGCCTGTCTGTCGTGTTACTTCCAGGACTTCAGTAACGCGGCGGCGTTTGCGATGGATCTCGATGATCTGGCGCACTACTACCGCGAGCACCATCGCCTCCTGATGCACTGGCGCGCCGTGCTGCCGAAGGACGTGTTTCTGGAGGTGCCGTATGAGGAGCTGGTGGCCGATCAGGAAAAGTGGAGCCACCGGATCATCGAGTTCATCGGACTGCCCTGGGATGCGCGGGTACTCGAGTTCGACAAGACCGAGCGGGCCGTGCTGACCGCCAGCAACTGGCAGGTGCGCCAGAAGATGTATTCGAGTTCCGTCGGGCGTTGGAAGAACTACCAGAAGTTCATCGGGCCGCTGCTGAAGCTGCGTGATCTCGCGTAGCGCGGATCGGCCCGCGCGCGGCCGACCGGCCGCGGGGACGGGTCGGTTCGCGGCGATCGACTTCGAGACCGCCAATCCGCGCCCCGACAGCGCCTGTGCCCTCGGTGTGGTCGTCGTCGATGACGGGTGCATCGTCGATCGCATCTATGAGCTGATCCGTCCGGTGACGCCCGAGTTCACCTT
>DAIDHH010000003.1 GCA_027452045.1 Gammaproteobacteria bacterium | reverse complement strand
GGACGGCACGGATACGGCCTTACGTCGCATCGTGTCCCGGGCGCAACAGCGCCGCGCCGACAGAGTGGCACGGCGTTTGCAGCGACCCGCCCGTCAAGTGCACAACCAGGGGGTTAATTCGATGAGACTGCACAGCATCTCTTCACCCGCCATGACCAACACTCTGGTCATCGTCCTCGCCGGCGCGCTCGCCGGCTTGCTCGCCGGCAGCCCGCCGGCCCATGCGATCGGCGTGACAGCCGGCAAATGGACCTTGAAGTTCGACGGCAACGTCAACGCGCACTATATCTATTCCCACTGCCAGGCCACATCGAGCGCGGCCACCGTGGCGGGCGGTCTCGCCTGCGTGGCGACGAACAGCTCCTCCTCGGTATCGAACGGCCTGTTGCCGGCGGCGCTCACCATCAGCGGTCTGACCACCCAGGACGGCTACGACATCGGTTTCACGTTCGGACTGTATCCGGGCATCAGCACCAATGACAGCGGCAGCCCGAACCTGCAGACCGGAGCGGGAAATCTCGGCCACACCGCTCTCGGCACCGCGGGCCTCGACATCCGCCAGGTGTTTCTCACCGTCGGCAACAAGAACATGGGCACCATCATGGCGGGCCGCAATATCGGCCTCTTCCAGTCGGATGCCATCCTCAACGACATGACGCTGCTCGGCGTCGGCGCGGGCAACGGCGACTATGCCGCACCGGCCAATACTTCCCTCGGCTCGATCGGCCTCGGATACATCTACACCGACTGGCTCTCGCAGATCGACTACACGACCCCGAGCTTCGGGGGCGCGAAGGTCACCGTCGGCATATTCGATCCGCTCAACACGCTCGGCCAGATTCCGGTCAATCACTCGAGTCCCGGCCTGCAGGCGAAGATCGCCTACAAGATGGGGCCGGTGTACCTGTCGGCGAGCGGGCTCTATCAGAAGCAGCGAATCTCCTGCGCGGACACGGCGCTGCAGGCGAACGCCTGCGCGCTCGCCGGCACCACCGGTGAGCTCGCCTACAGCAGCGCCGGCTTTGATCTCGGCGGCATGTACACCGTGGGGCCCTTCCAGGCCGCCGGCTGGTACTACCGGGCGAAGGGTGTCGGCACCACGGGGCTCTTCGTGCTCTCGAACGACACTCTCGGCCGGCCCCGCGATTCCGAGGGCTTCCTCGCACAGCTCACCTACACGGTCGGCAAGACGAAATTCGGGGTGAACTATGGCCAGAGCAAGCTCGACCCCACCGGCAATGACATGGCAAGCCTGCCGACGCTCGTCGAGAAGAACGACAAGTGGACCGCCGGCATCTATCACCACCTGACCCATGATCTGCTGCTGGTCGGGGAGTTCAGCCAGATTCACGCGACCAACGACCTGAATCAGCGCAACTCCAGCTGGAACCTGAACGCCGGCCTGTTTCTGAGCTTCTGACACGGTTCGGCGTCTGCTGTGCCGGTGGCCCCCGGCGGGCTCACCGGCACATTTTTTTGCACGCCACTGCGAGCATTTCATGATTTTCATGATGCCCGCCGCCACGCCCGCCCCGTAAGATGGCCGCTGCGCAATCCATCCGGTCGTTCCGATCAGAATGAAAACAATTCTCCGCTCTCGTGCGGCGATCTCCTCGCAAGTGGCCGGCGCCCTCATCGCGGTCGCCATGGCCGCGGGCGCTCCGGCCCGGGCGGGCGGCGAGAGCGCGCTCTCGGACATCGTGGTGACCGCCACGCGCATCGCCACACCCGCCTTTGATGTGCCGGCGAGCATCGCGAGCCTCTCGGGCGAGCAGCTGCGCGCCGATGCCCTCGGGGTGAACTTCGCCGATGCCGCGCAAGCGGTTGCGGGTCTCCTTGCGCGCAATCAGTACAACTACGCCCAGGACCAGCAGATCTCGATCCGCGGCATCGGCGCCGAATCGACCTTCGGGGTGCGCGGGGTGCGCATCTACCAGGATGGCATCCCGCAGAGCGGCCCGGACGGCCAGGGGCAGATCTCGCAATTCAATCTCGGCTCGGCCGAGCGCGTCGAGGTGCTGGAGGGGCCGTTTTCCGCGCTCTACGGCAACTCCTCGGGAGGCGTCATCCAATTGTTCACCGCCCGGGGAACCTCCCCCGGCACCGTGCGCGCGGACATCGGCTTCGCCAGCTTCGGGGCCGTGCGCGCCGGCCTCGATGCGAGCGATGCGATCGGCGGACTCGACTACAACCTCGATTTCACGCACTTCTCCTGGCGGGGCTTCCGGCCCCACCAGAGCGCCCGCAGCGAGTCCTTCAACGGCAAGGTCGACTATGCCTTGAGCCGGCACAGCGCTCTCACGCTCCTCGCCAACGTGCTCTCCCGTCCCGACTCGAACGACCCCCAGGGCTTGACGGCGGCCGAGTTCGCCGCCAACCCCGATCAGACCTCCGCCACGGCGCTCGCGTTCGACACCCGCAAGAGCCTCGAGCAGCAGCAAGGCGGCCTCATCTACCGCCTCGGGCTCACCGCCCGCCAGTCGCTGCGCCTGATGGGCTATTACGGGCACCGGACGGTGCTGCAGTACCTCTCGATCCCGGTTGGCGCGCAAAAGCCCCCGACCAGCTCCGGCGGCGTGGTCGACCTCCATCGCTCCTTCGGCGGGGGCGATGCGCGCTGGACCTGGCAGGGAGCGCTCGCGGGCCGGCCGCTCTCCTGGGTGGCCGGGGCGAGCTACGACACGCAGAACGAGCGTCGCAGGGGCTTCGACAACTTCGTCGGCGGCACTTTGGGCGTCGAGGGTCCGCTGCGGCGCGATGAGAACGACATCGCGCGCAATATCGATGAGTACACGCAGGCCACCCTCGCACTCACCCGGGCCTGGACGCTCACGGCCGGGGTGCGTCACAGCGAGGTACGTTTCATCACCGAAGACCATTTCTTCGCCGGCGGCAACGGCAGTGGCGCGATCACCTACACCGCCACCACCCCCGTGCTCGGGGTTCTGTACGCTGCGCGCCCCTGGCTGCACCTCTATGCCTCCTTCGGTCAGGGGTTTCGCACCCCGCTCGCCTCCGAGCTCGCCTATCGGCCCGACGGGCTGCCGGGTTTGAATCTCGCGCTGCGTCCCTCGCGCAGCAACGACGGTGAGATTGGCGCCAAGGTGCGCCTCGGCCGAGCCCTTTCGGCGGACATCGCCGCATTCGACACCCACACCAACGATGAGATCGTCGTGCTGACGAACGCTGGCGGCCGCTCGACCTACGTCAACGCGGGGCGCACCCGTCGCAGCGGCGCACAGGTGTCCGTGAACTACGGCTTCGCGCCCGAGTGGCGGTTGCAGGTTGCCTACACGTATGTCGATGCGGTCTTCATCGATGCCTATTACACCTGCGTTGCGGCGCCGTGCCGCACCCCTACCGTGCTGGTAGCCTCCGGCAATCGGCTGCCCGGCGTTGCGCGCAACGACGCCTATGCGAAGTTGAGCTGGGGGGGCAAGCTCGGCTGGCACGCGAGCGCGAGCGGGCAGTACCTCGGCGCCATTGCGGTCGATGCGACGAACACCGGGCACGCCGGCGCGTATCCTGTCTTCAACGTGAGCGGTGGCTATGGGACGCGCTTCAAGGCGCAGCGCCTCGAGCTCTTCCTGAGGCTCGACAACGTGCTCGATCGCCGTTACGTGGGTGCCGTGATCGTGGGCCAGGCCAATGGCGAGTACTTCGAGCCGGCTCCCGGGTTCAACGTGTTCGCGGGCTTCACGGTCGCTTTGCGCTGAGCACTGTTCCGTTGCGCCACACCTGCCGCGACGCACAATCGTTGCGCTGCGGAACATCACGCTCCGCGATGGAATGGGCGCATCATTGCCCCTCCACGTAGCCCCGCGCAAGGATGCCCACGGCCGCGCCTGTGCAGGCATCCCCGGCCGTGGCATGTCCCTTGCAGTGTGAGGGGGCACAACGGTTCAACTGCGAGGCCACTTCCATGTCCATCACTCCCAGCACTCACGGACGCGTGAAAGTCCAGCTGAAGAAGCAATACGGCAACTACATCGGCGGGAAGTGGGTGCCGCCCGTTCGCGGCGAGTACTTCACCAACCTCACGCCGGTCACCGGGGGGGCGCTGTGCGAAGTGCCGCGCTCCACGGCCGAGGACATCGAGCTCGCCCTCGATGCCGCCCATGCCGCCAAGGGCGCCTGGGGCTCGACCTCGGTGGCCGAGCGGGCGGTGATCCTCAACAGGATCGCCGATCGGATGCAGGAGAAGCTCGAGTACCTCGCCACGGTGGAGACCTGGGACAACGGCAAGCCCATCCGCGAGACCATGGCCGCCGACCTGCCGCTCGCCATAGATCATTTCCGCTATTTCGCGGGCTGCATCCGCGCCCAGGAAGGCACCGTCTGCGAGCTCGATCGCGACACCGTCGCCTACCACTTCCACGAGCCGCTCGGGGTCGTCGGCCAGATCATCCCGTGGAACTTTCCGCTGCTGATGGCGGCGTGGAAGATGGCCCCGGCGCTCGCCGCCGGAAACTGCGTCGTGTTGAAACCGGCGGAGCAGACGCCGCTGTCTATCCTCGTGTGGCTCGAGGTGGTCGGCGATCTGCTGCCGCCCGGCGTGCTCAACGTGGTGAACGGCTTTGGAGTGGAGGCCGGCAAGCCGCTCGCCTCGAACAAGCGCATCGCCAAGATCGCCTTCACCGGCGAGACGACCACCGGCCGGCTCATCATGCAATATGCGGCCCAGAACCTCATTCCCGTCACCCTCGAGCTCGGCGGCAAGTCGCCCAACGTGTTCTTCGCCGATGTCTGCAATCAGGACGACGAATTCTTCGACAAGGCGCTCGAGGGCTTCACCATGTTCGCGCTGAACCAGGGCGAGGTGTGCACCTGCCCCTCACGCGCCCTCATCCAGGAGTCGGTGTACGAGCGCTTCATGGAGCGCGCAGTCAAGCGCGTCGCGAAAGTAAAGCAGGGCGACCCGCTCGATCCCGCGACCATGATCGGTGCACAGGCCTCACAGGAGCAGCTCGAGAAGATCCTCACCTACCTCGATCTCGGTCGCCAGGAGGGAGCCCAATGCCTGATCGGCGGCGAGCGCAACCGCCTGGGCGGGGACTTCAAGGACGGCTATTACGTCCTGCCCACGGTGTTCAAGGGTGACAACAAGATGCGCATCTTCCAGGAGGAGATTTTCGGCCCGGTGGTCGCGGTGACCACGTTCAAGGACATGGACGAGGCGCTCGCGATCGCCAACGACACGCTGTACGGCCTCGGCGCCGGCGTGTGGTCCCGGGATGCCAACACCTGCTACCGCATGGGGCGCGGCATCCAGGCGGGCCGTGTGTGGACCAACTGCTACCACGCGTATCCGGCGCACGCGGCGTTTGGCGGCTACAAGCAGTCGGGCATCGGGCGCGAGACCCACAGAATGATGCTCGATCACTACCAGCAGACCAAGAACCTGCTGGTGAGCTACTCGCCGAAGGCGCTCGGGTTCTTCTAGCATGGAGGCGAGCCGTGTCAGCGCCACGGAGGCGGCCCTGCAGTTGATCCGCCAGCTCGTGGCGCGACACGGCCCGCTCATGTTCCATCAGTCGGGGGGATGCTGCGACGGCAGCTCCCCCATGTGCTACGCGCGCGGGGAGCTCCTGGTCGGGGAGCAGGACGTGCTGCTCGGGCAGATCGGCGGGCAGCCCTTCTACATGAGTGCGGCGCAGTTCGAGTACTGGCGGCACACGCATCTCATCATCGACGTCGTGCCCGGCCGCGGCGGCATGTTCTCCCTGGAAGGTCCGCTCGGGATGCGCTTCCTCACCCGCTCGCGCCTGTACACACCCGAGGAGGAAGCCGAGCTCCCGCCCCTCGGCCATGGCCCGGCGTAGGGGCGCGCGGCGCACACCGCCGCCCGAGCGATCTGTCATACTGGGGGCGAATGTCCCCGCTCACCCTGCTGTTCGTCGCGCTCGTCATCGCGGGGCTCACCGTGGAGTGGTGGTTGTCCGCCCGCCAGAGCGAGGCCGTCCGCTCGCATCGCGATCGCGTTCCCGATGCGTTTGCCGCGCAAGTCTCCGCCGCAGAGCACCATAAGGCGGCCGAGTACACCCTCGCCAAACTGAGGTTGGCGCGCCTCGGGGCCGTGGTGGATGCGGCGCTCACTCTCGCCCTCACCGTCGGCGGTGGCATAGCCGCCATCGATGCCCTCTGGCAACGCACCGGCTGGGGCGAGCCCTGGCTCGGCGCCGCGGTCATCGGCACGGTCGCCGTCATTTCCCTGCTGGTCGGACTTCCCCTGTCGCTGTGGCGCACGTTCGCGCTGGAGGCCCGCTTCGGCTTCAATCGCACGACCCCCGCCCTCTTCCTCGCCGATCTCGCCAAGACCACCGCGATCGCCGTGCTGCTCGGCGGGCCTCTGGTGCTCGCATCGCTGTGGCTCATGACACGCGCCGGACAGCGCTGGTGGCTGTGGGCGTTCGCGTGCTGGCTGGCGGTGACCCTGGTCCTCACGTGGGCCTGGCCGGCGTTCATTGCGCCGCTCTTCAACCGCTTCTCGCCTCTGAAGGACGCGGCGCTCAAGGAGCGCATCGAGGCGCTGCTCACGCGCTGCGGCTTCAGATCGAGCGGAGTATTCGTCATCGACGGCTCGCGGCGCTCCACGCACGGCAACGCGTACTTCAGCGGCATCGGCCGCAACAAGCGCATCGTGTTCTTCGACACCCTGCTCGCAGAGCTCGATCCGCCCGAGATCGAGGCGGTGCTCGCGCACGAGCTCGGTCACTTCCGCCTGAGGCATGTGCGCTCCCGGCTGCTCGCCTCCGTGGCCGGCATGTTCGTCGGATTTGCGCTGCTCGGCACGCTGGCCGCCTCACCGCGCTTCTATCACGTCCTCGGCGTCCCCCGGCCATCGGCCCATGCGGCCCTGCTGTTGTTCGCGTTCGCGGCGCCCGCCGTGCTTTTTTTCATCACGCCGCTCGGCTCGCTCTGGTCGCGCCGCCACGAATTCGAGGCCGACCGTTTCGCCGCCCGCCACGCGAGCGCGGCGGATCTTGCATCGGCTCTCGTCAAGCTCTATCGCAGCAACGCCAGCACGCTGACGCCGGATCGGCTGTACGTGGCGTTTCACTACTCCCACCCGCCGGCCATCGAGCGGATCGGCCGACTCGAGCGCGCCTGATCGCCGGCGCCCCGATCAACCGAAGGGGTGGTGCAGCACGATGGTCTGATCGCGATCCGGACCGGTGGAGATGATGTCGATCGGGACTTCCACCAGCGCCTCGAGACGCTCGAGGTACCTGCGGGCGTTCACCGGCAGATCGTCGTATCGGGTGATGCCGACCGTTGACTCCCGCCACCCCGGCAGCTCCTCGTACACCGGCTCGATGGACGCATAGCCCTCGATGCTGAGCGGCGGCTCCGCGACCATCTGGCCGGCGATCCGGTAGCCGACGCACACGCGGATGATGTCGAGCCCGTCGAGGACATCGAGCTTGGTGATGCACAGGCCCGAGACGCTCGAATGGATGATCGAGCGCCTGAGGGCCACCGAGTCGAACCACCCGCAGCGGCGCGCGCGGCCGGTGACCGAGCCGAACTCGTGGCCCACGCGCGAGAGGTGCTCGCCATAGCCGTCGAACAGCTCCGTCGGGAACGGACCCGCGCCGACACGCGTCGTGTAGGCCTTGACGATGCCGAGCACGTAGTCAAATACCCGTGGCCCGAGCCCCGAGCCGGTTCCCGCAAAGCCCGCGGTCGTATTCGAGGAGGTGACGTAGGGATAGGTGCCGAGATCGACGTCCAGCATCGCGCCCTGCGCCCCTTCGAAGAGCGCATTGGCGCCCTCCTGACGCAGCTTGTGCAATGCGGAGGTCACGTCGGTCACCAGCGGGGCGATGGTCTCGGCGTAGGTGAGCTGCTCATCGAGGGTCTTCTGAAAATCGAGCGGACTCTGGCGGAAGTAGTGCTGCAGCACGAAGTTGTGGAAATCGAGCACCTCGCCGAGCTTCGCGGCGAACCGTTCGCGCTGGAAGAGGTCCGCCACCCGCACCGCCCGGCGGGCCACCTTGTCCTCGTACGCCGGGCCGATGCCGCGGCCCGTGGTGCCGATCGCGTTGGCTCCGCGCGCCTGCTCACGCGCGCGGTCGAGCTGGATGTGCGAGGGCAGGATGAGCGGGCAGAGGGGCGAGATCCTCAGCCGCTCGAACACCGGCACGCCCTGATCCATCAGGGTGCGGCTTTCCTTCAGCAGCGCCTCGAGCGAGAGCACGACACCATTGCCGATGAAGCAGCGCACGTCCTCGCGCAGTATCCCCGAGGGAATGAGCGAGAGAATGGTCTTGCGGCCGCCGATCACCAGCGTATGACCGGCATTGTGACCGCCCTGGAAGCGCACCACCGCAGCGGCGCGCTCGGTGAGCAGGTCGACGACCTTGCCCTTGCCCTCATCGCCCCACTGCGTGCCGATCACTACGACGAATCTGCCCACTTCGGTTGCGCTCCTCAATTCATGTCAGGGAATCTTCGAATTCAACTCGGGGCGCGCGCCGCTGTGGCTCGAGGATCTCAACCCCCGGGGTACGCGCCAGCGCGAGCACCTCCTCATCGGGCAGCTCCACCTCGAGCTCGATCGAGCCGTCCTTCCCCGAGTGCTCCTCGCGCACCACCTTGGCCGCGTAGAGTCGCGAGCGCAATGCACCTGCGCCCGGCGGCAGGCGCACCCTGGCGCTGCGTGCCAGTCGCGAGAGCCGCTCCGCGATCGCCCCGCTCAGCAGGTCAAGTCCCTGCCGCCGCCCCGCGGAGATCCACACCGCGGTCACGTTGCCCTCGGGTCCACGCTCCACCCCGGGCTCCCGCTCGAGCCGATCGATCTTGTTGTACACGAGGATCTGCGGGATCGACTGCGCCCCGATCTGCGCCAGTACTTCGTTCACCTGCGCGATGTGCTCATCGCGCCGCGGATCGCTGGCATCGACCACGTGCAACAGTATCGTCGCCTCGCGCGCCTCGGTCAGCGTGGATTGAAAGGCGGCCACCAGCTCGTGCGGCAGCTCCCGTATGAATCCAACAGTATCCGCCGCGACCACGAGCGTGCCGCCCGGCAGCGTGATCCGGCGCACCGTCGGGTCGAGGGTGGCGAACAGCTGATCGGCGATGTAGGCATCCGCGCCCGTCAGTGCCCGAAACAGTGTCGACTTGCCCGCGTTGGTGTAGCCCACCAGGGCGAGCGAGGGCACGGGAATCTCGGCGCGCATCTGCCGCCCCGTCTCGCGCTGTTGGCGGATCTTCTCGAGGCGCCGGCTGAGCAGACGCACCCGTTGGGCGATGAGGCGCCGATCGGTCTCGAGCTGCGTCTCGCCCGGGCCGCGCATGCCGATACCGCCCTTCTGGCGCTCGAGATGACTCCACCCGCGCACCAGGCGGCTGCCGATGTGGCGCAGCTGCGCGAGCTCGACCTCGAGCTTGCCCTCGAAGCTGCGCGCCCGTTGGGCGAAGATGTCGAGGATCAGGCCGTTGCGATCGAGCACTCTGCGTCCGGTGAGCTTCTCGAGGTTGCGCTCCTGGCTCGGCGAGAGGGCGTGATCGACGAGGATCACCTCCGCCTCATGGGCTTCGGCGCTCGCCTTGATCTCCTCGGCCTTGCCGCTGCCGAGGAAATAGCGCGGATCCGGCCGCTCGCGGCGGCCGGTCACCGTGGCAACGGGCTCGGCTCCCGCCGATACGGCGAGCTGCTGGAATTCCTGCAGATCCTCCGGATCGACCTGGGCGCCGAGGCCGATGCGCACGAGCAGCGCGCGCTCACCTGAACGCGGGCGCTCGAACACCTGGTGCTTCCCGGCAAAGCCTCGGCAACGGAAGAATCACTCGGCCGGTGTCTCCGCCGCGCCCTCCTCGTCGGAGGCCAGGCGGACGTTGCGCGCCGGCACGACGGTGGAAATGGCGTGCTTGTACACCATCTGGCTGACACTGTTCTTCAGCAGTACGACGAACTGGTCGAACGAGTCGATCTGACCTTGCAACTTGATCCCGTTGACGAGGTAGATGGACACCGGCACCCGCTCCTTGCGGAGCGCGTTCAGGAAAGGATCTTGGAGCGACTGGCCTTTGGCCATCGGGTTCTCCTTGTTCTCACGACTTGTAGTTGTTCGGGAGCCGGCAAGCGAACCGGCATCCCTGGGGGAGGTCATGCAAGCGTCCGCCTCCACGGCGGGCGAAAATAGCGACCCTACGATATTAACATGCGGCCCGAATCAAAGACCAAGCTCCCGCAGTTCCCGCCGCACGTCGCGGTTCCACGACAGCTCATCCGTCTCTGGATCGAGACATCGGGCGAGGTTTTCAGACCTCATCCAGGTCAACTGGCGCTTGGCCAGCTGCCGCGTGGCGAAGATGCCACGCTCGACCGCCTCGGCGAGCCCGCACTCCCCCTCGAGGTGGGCCCAAAGCTGCCGATAACCTACCGCGCGCATC
The DNA here is from genome assembly GCA_027452045.1 of Gammaproteobacteria bacterium. Lineage (GTDB taxonomy): Bacteria > Pseudomonadota > Gammaproteobacteria > Steroidobacterales > Steroidobacteraceae > 13-2-20CM-66-19. The sequence continues at coordinate 11,453 of DAIDHH010000003.1, read as the reverse complement.
GAGGCGTGCTGCGCCGACAGATCCCCTCGGGCGTGCAGGCCGCGTACCTCCTCCAGGAAGCCGGCGGCCATCATGGCGTGGAAACGCCCGGCGAGCCGTCGGTGCAACCAGTCGCGCTCGCGCGGCGCCAGCGCCCAGGCCATGAGCCTCATCCCTGCGAGCGGACTGCGGCTGCGCCGCTGCAGCTCGGAGAGCCGCTCGCCGCTCACCAGGCAGACCTCCAGCGCCCGCTGGATCCGCTGGCGATCCTGCGGCTGGATGCGTTGCGCGGCGACGGGATCGAGTCGAGCGAGTTCCGCGTGAAGTGCCGGCCAGCCGAGGCGCGCGGCGCGCTCATCGAGGGTGCGCCGAAGCTCCGGCGAGGCCTGCGGAAGCGGTGCGAGGCCCTGCAGCAGAGCGCGGAAGTACAGCATCGTGCCCCCGACGAGCAGCGGAACGTGCCGGCGCGCATGGATGGCGTTGATGCACTCGATCGCCTCGCCGATGAAGCGTCCCGCCGAATAGCTCTGCGCAGGGTCGCAGACATCGACCAGATGATGCGCGATGCGCGCGCGCACCGACGGGTCGGGCTTGGCGGTGCCTATGTCAAGTCCGCGGTACACCTGCGCGGAATCGACGCTCACGATCTCCACGGGAGCCTGCTCGGCGAGGCGCAGCGCCCAGTCGCTCTTGCCGCTGCCGGTCGGGCCGGTGAGCAGATAGACAGGCAGGGGCGACCCGGCGCCCGCAGTGAAGCGCTCATCGGCCATCAACGTCCCCGCAGAAAAAGCTGATCGAGCTCGCGGAGCGTGAGGCGGGTCCAGGTGGGGCGTCCGTGGTTGCATTGGTTGGCGCGCTCGGTCACCTCCATCTGCCGCAGCAGCGCGTCCATCTCCGGCAGAGTGAGCCGGCGCCGCGCATGGATCGCGGTCCGGCAGGCGAGCGTGCCGAGAAATCGATCGGCCGCCTCATCGAGATGGTGCAGCTCCCCGTCCCGTCCGAGGTCCTCGGCGACCGATTTGACAATACTCACCACCTGCTCCCCGGCGAGCAGCGCCGGCACCCGACGCAACGCGAGGCGCGTCGGGCCAAGGGCATCGAGCTCGAAGCCCGCCCGCTCCCACGAGGCCCGCTGATCGAGAACCGACTCGATCTCGTAGGGCTTGAGCTCCACCACCAGAGGCTCGAGCAGATGCTGTGAGGGCGCGGGCGCCGCTCCCCGCTGCGCCTTGAGCTTCTCGTAGAGCACACGCTCGTGCGCCGCATGCATGTCGACGAGAATCAACCCGTCACGGCTTTGCGCCAGGATGTAGATGCCATGCAACTGCGCGAGCGCCACGCCGAGCGGCAGATCACCCCGCTCAGGCACGCCCTCAGCGCCGGCCGTCGGCCGCCCGGTCCCGGTGTCGGCGGCCCGCTCATCGAGGTCTCCCCCCTGCCCGTCGCGCCATTCATCCGGCTCGCGCACGGCGGCCGCAAGAGCCCATGGACTGCGCGCGCCGCCCGGATGAGCCGCCTCACGCAGCGGCAACGCACCGGGCCTGAAATGCGCCAAGGCCGCGGCGGAGCCGGCCCCCGGCAGCAGCGCGGCGGCGCTCGCCGCGGGGGCGGCATCGCTCCCCGGCCGGGTGCCCTCGAGCGCACGCTCGATCGCGCGCAGGATGAACTCGTGGATCTGCCGGCTGTCACGGAAGCGCACTTCGAGCTTGGCGGGATGGGCGTTGACATCGACCAGGCGCGGATCCAGCCACAGATGCAACACGTAGGCCGGATACCGGCCGTGATACAACACATCGCGGTAACCCAGACGCACCGCGCTCATGAGCAGCTTGTCGCGCACGTTGCGGTCGTTGACGAACCAGAACTGCCGGTCGGGCTGCGCGCGCGAGGCGGTGGGCAGGCCGATCCAGCCGGCGATGCGCACCGGGCCCGCGCCGTGGCTCACGGTGAGCGCGTTGTCGATGAACTCTCTGCCGAGCACCTGCGCGATGCGGCTCTCGGTGGCGGCGGGATCCTCGGCTCCGGCCCCCGGCGCGGCGGGCGCATCGAACAACAGGCGCTCGCCGCTGCGCAGACGAAACGACACGTCGGGGCGCGACAAGGCCAACCGCTCGAGCAGACGCGCGATGTGGCCGAGCTCGGTGCTCGCGCCGCGCACGAACTTGCGCCGCGCCGGCACATTGTAAAACAGGTCGCGCACCTCGATGGTCGTGCCGGGGGGGTGAGCGGCCGGTCGCGGCGCCGTGACGGAACCGCCCTCCACGATGATCTCGGCGGCATGCGATGCGTGCGGCGGGTGCGAGATGAGCCTCAGCCGCGACACCGAGCCGATGGAGGGGAGCGCCTCGCCGCGAAACCCTAGCGTGACGATCGACTCGAGGTCCGCAAGCTCGGCCAGCTTGCTGGTGGCGTGGCGGCAGATCGCCACCGCAAGCTCCTCGGCGGCGATGCCACAGCCGTCATCGCGCACGCGGATCAGACCCACCCCGCCCTGCTCCGCCTCGACTTCGATGCGGCGGGCGCCCGCATCCAGACTGTTCTCGACCAGTTCCTTGACGACGGAGGCAGGCCGCTCGATCACCTCGCCGGCGGCGATCTGGTCAATGAGCTCGTTGGGCAGGATGCGGATGGGCATGAGTGCAGGGGCGATGCTGGAGAGAGGGGCTGCGCGAATTATGCGCGAACGCGACGCGGAACTGCGCTCGCAGTGCGATCGGGGAGCGGATATCTCCCACCGGCTCCGGGGCGCGCCTCGCCGCGGCGGGCCATCGGCGCGGCGGACCTATCTCGAGGTGCGGGCGAGCAGTCGGTCCATGCGCGCCTGGCGCTCCTCGGCGAAGAGCGTGCCGGCGGGCGGGTGGGCGCGGAAGTAGGCGAGGATGCCCCGGAAGATGGCATCGGCCATCTGCCTTCGGTAGGCGGGACTGCGGAGCTTGAGCTCCTCGACCGGGTCGGACAGGTAATCGGTCTCGACCAGCATGGAGGGAATGTCCGGGGATTTCAGCACCACGAAGGCCGCCTGCTGCACCCGAGCGCTGCGGATCGGCACCGTGCGGCCCATCGCGCGGACCACATCCCGCGCGGCCGTCATGCTCTCACTGATGGCGGCCGACTGCGAGAGATTGAGCAGCACCGAGGCAAGCGTGCGTGATTCGCCCTCGAGCGTTATGCCGCCCTTCAGATCGGCCGAGTTCTCCTGCCGCGCGAGGATCCGGGCCGCCTCGCTCGATGCCCCGTGGAGCGAGAGGATGTACACCTGAGCGCCCTTGACGTAGCGATCCGACACGGCGTTGCAATGGACCGAGACAAACAGATCCGCATGCGCCTCGCGCGCGATCACCATTCGCTCGCGCAGCGGCACGAACACATCGCGGTTGCGGGTGAGGACCGCCCGCATGCCGCGCTCGAGGTCGATGCGTCGCGCCAAAAGTCGGCCTATGGCGAGCGTGACGTTCTTCTCTTGCGTCCCGTAAGGGCCGATGGTGCCCGGATCGACGCCACCGTGACCCGGGTCGACCGCAACGATGATGTCGCGATGGGTGTTGCCTGGGGCGTGAGCCACGGGAATCGGAGCCGGAGTGCGCGCGGGGCTGGTCTCTGCCGCCCTCGCCGCTGCGCCGGCCAACTCGATCACCAGCCGCTGTCCACCGCGTGCGCCGCGCCGCCAGGCAAGATGCAGCGCCGCGGCTGACTTGAGGACAAACACCACGCGCAGCGCGCCGTTCGACCGGCGGCCAACGCGTGTTTCACGCACCAGTCCCCAGTCTTGTGGCAATCGCACCCCGCGGCCGAGCCGCGTGCGCTCGAGGTCGATCACGGCGCGCGCGGGGTGCTCGAGCGTGAAGTATTTCGCCGCGGTCTGCCGCGATAGTGAAAGGCGAGCCCAGGTGCTCCCGCCGGCCCGAAGCAGGAGCACTTTGCTCAAGCGCACGGGAGCGGCCGCCGCCGGCTCGGGCCGCACGATCCCCGCCCCCAGCAGGAGCATGAGAGCGAGATAAAAGGCCTTTTTGATCATGAGCTTCGCGGCACTCGTTGATGTGTAATCTACGAGCTACGCGGCCGATTTTCAACTCCGGGGCGTTTGCGGCCCCCCGAAGGAGCCCGCAGGCAGGCGGCGCACCCACGCCGAGCCTGCCGCCGTGTGCGCGCTGAGCTGCGCCTCATGGCCCTCGGCGCCCGCTTCGAGCGCCACGATGAGGTCCGCCGGTGGCAGGAGAGCGCCGCCGCGCTGCGGCCACTCGATGAGCCAAAGACACCCCGGTTGCGCCCACTCCGAGAGCCCCAGGTGCTCGAGCTCCGAGGGATCCTCGAGCCGATAGAGGTCCAGGTGCACGAACAGCTGCGAGCCGCTCTCATAGAGCTGCGCCAGCGTGTAGGTGGGGCTGCGCACCGCGCCCGTGATGCCGCAGCCGCGCAGGAACCCTTGCGCGAACGTGGTCTTTCCGGCCCCGAGATCGCCTTGCAGGTACATCACCGCGAGCGGCTCACCGGCCTCGGGACGTGCCGCCGCGAGCCTGCGCCCGAGCGCCTCGGTGTCTTCGGCGGTCTTCAATAGTTGACGCAGGCGCGTAGCTCCTCGATGACATCGCTTGCCAGGAGCCCCCGCTCCCCGGAGCGCGCCGCCGCATCGCCGGCCATCGCGTGCGCCAGCACGCCTGCCCGGGCGGCACGCCAGGGGTCCCGGCACTGAGCAAACACGCCGGCGATGACCCCCGTGAGCACATCTCCCATGCCGGGACTGGCCATGCCGGGATTGCCGCGCTCGCACAGCGCCGCCGTGCACCCCGCGGCGCCGACCAGGGTGCCTGCGCCTTTGAGGACCACGACCCCCCCATACCGCCGCGTCAGGCGCTCGAGCGCCTCGAGACGGTCCCGCTGCACCTCGGCAGTCGCCATGCCGAGCAGCCTCCCGGCCTCTCCCGGATGCGGCGTCAGGATCCACTCTTGTCGCGACTGCGCATCGGACTCGGCGATGAGGTTGAGCGCATCCGCATCGAGCACCAGCGGCTTGCCGGCCCCGAGTGCGGCATCGAGCGCGCCGCGTGCCCACTCGCTGCGCCCCAGGCCGGGCCCGATCGCGATGATCTCGGCGTGCGCGGCCGCCTCGCGCAATCCGGCGGGTTCGGCCAAGGGCAGACAAATGAGCTCGGGCCGCCCGGCCGACACCGCCACCACGTTCTGCGGCGCCACCGCGACGGTCACCAGGCCCGCCCCGACGCGCAGACACGCCTCGCCCGCCAGCCGCGCCGCCCCCGGCATCCCAACTCCACCGCCCACGATGAGCACGCGCCCGAAATCCCCTTTGTGCGCCGAGCGGCTCCTGCGCGCGAGCGCCCCCTCGATCTCGGCATCGACCATGCGCTCGATGCGTGCAGGCGGCAGCTCCTGCGCCGCGAACCCGATGGCGAGATCGTCAAAACACACCGAGCCTGCGAACTGCGGACCGTCGCCGACGAACAGCCCGGTCTTGAGTGCGACGAAGGTGATGGTGCAATCCGCGCGAACCGCATCCCCGAGCGGTGCGCCGGTATCACTGTCGAGGCCCGAAGGCACATCGAGTGCGAGCACCGGGCGTCCCGAAGCGTTGATCTCGCGGATGAGCATCGCGGCATCCTCGCGGACCGCGCCTCGCAGGCCCGTCCCGAGCAGCGCATCGACGAGGATCTCGGCGTTGGCGAGACGCTCGGGCGCAAACGGCAACGCCTCCCCACCGGTGGTGAGCCAGTCCTCGGCAGCCTTTCGCGCATCACCCCGCAGCCGCTCGGCGGGACTCGCGGCGAGCACCGTGACGAGCAGCCCCGCCGCCCGCGCCAGGCGGGCGAGCACGTAGCCGTCGCCGCCGTTATTACCGGGCCCGCACACGATGGTCAGGCGCTGCGCCCCCGGCCAGCGGGCGCGCAGACAATGCAGCGCCGCCTGCGCAGCGCGCTGCATGAGCGTGTAGCCCGCAATGCCCCGTGACTCGATCGCCAAGGCATCGAGAGCACGCACCTGCTGGGTGGAATAGAGCGCAATGGGCAGCGACATACGCTTGATTATACTGGCACGATGAGGGACTCATGACGCCGCCGCTGGATCTCGCCGCGCTCAAGCGCGAGCTCGTCGCGCGCGCCCGCGAGCTGGGCTTCGCTGCGCTCGGGGTCGCCGGCATCGAGATCCCCGAGGACGAGCGGCACCTGCTGCGCTGGCTCGAGGCGGGCTTTCACGGCGAGATGGGCTACATGGAGCGCCACGGCAGCAAGCGCAGCCGCCCCGGGGAACTCGTTCCAGGCACCGTGCGCGTGATCAGCGCCCGCCTGGATTACTGGCCCGGCGAGGCGCGCGCGGCGGCTGAGGCGCTCGCCGATGCGGATACCGGCTACATCTCCCGTTACGCGCTCGGGCGCGACTACCACAAGGTGTTGCGCAAGGCGCTGGCGCGGCTCGCCGAGGCGCTCAGCGGACGGATCGGCCCCTTCGGTTACCGCGTCTGCGTCGACAGCGCGCCGGTGCTCGAGAAGGCTCTGGCGCGCAACGGCGGCCTCGGTTGGATCGGCAAGCACACCAACCTCATCGCCCGCGATGCGGGCTCATGGTTCTTCCTCGGGGAGATCCTCACCGATCTGCCGCTGCCGGCCGATGAGCCCGCAAGCGCCCACTGCGGCACCTGCGCGGCCTGCATTCCAGCCTGCCCCACCGCGGCCATCGTGGCGCCGTACCGGCTCGATGCGCGCCGCTGCATCTCGTATCTGACCATCGAGTACGGTGGGTCCATACCGCTCGAGCTGCGCCCGGCCCTCGGCAATCGCATCTACGGCTGCGACGACTGCCAGTTGGTTTGTCCCTGGAACAAGTTCGCGCGCGCCGCCGCCCACCCTGACTTCAAAGTGCGTCAGGGTCTCGATGCGCCGCGCTTGACGGAACTGTTCAAGTGGAGCGCGGCCGAGTTCGATGAGCGCATGCGCGGCTCGGCCATCTACCGCATCGGCTACGAGCGCTGGTCACGCAACATCGCGGTGGCGCTCGGCAATGCGCCGGCGGGCGCCGCTGCGACCGAAGCGCTCGAGAGGCGCCGGGACGACGCTTCGGCGCTCGTGCGGGAGCATGTGGCGTGGGCACTCGGACGCCAGCGCCAAGGCGCCACGCGCACGGCCGCCCTCTAACGCCTGACCTGAATGTTGTCGATGAGACGCGCCTTGCCTAGGCGGGCCGCGGTCAACACGACGAGGTGGCGGGTGTCGGCCTGCGCGGGCGCGAGATCCTCCGCGCGGCGGACCGAGAAGTAATCCGGCCGCAGACCCTCGCTCTCGAGCGCCCGGATGCCCGCGCGCTCGATTCCGGCGTGGTCCCGGTCCCCGGCGCTCAGGCGCAGCGCGGCCGCCTGCAGCGTGCGGTAGATGACAGGCGCGCGCGCCCGCTCCTCGGCCGTGAGGTACTGGTTGCGCGAGCTCATGGCGAGCCCGTCCGCCTCGCGCACCGTGGGCGCGGCGATGATCCCGACCGGCATGCACAGCTCGCTCGTCATCCTACGGATGATGGTCAGCTGTTGGAAATCCTTCTCGCCGAACACCGCCGCATCGGGCTCGACGATGTGAAAGAGCTTGGCCACCACGGTGGTGACCCCCTCGAAGTGCCCGGGCCTGAACTCACCGCACAGGATGGAGGACAATCCCGGCACTTCGACCCGTGTGGCACGCTGCTCGCCGTGCGGGTACATCTCGGCCACATCCGGCATGAACATCAGATCGCAGCCGGCCTCGCGCAGCATCTGGCTGTCGCGCTCGGGCGTGCGCGGGTAGTGCGCGAAGTCCTCGTTGGGCCCGAACTGCATCGGATTGACGAAAATGCTCGCGACGAACCGATCGCCGTGCGCGCGCGCAGCCTCGATCAGGCTGAGGTGCCCGGCGTGCAGGTTGCCCATGGTCGGGACGAACACGACGCGCTCGCCGGAGTTTCGCCACAGGCGCACCTGGGCGCGCACTTGCGCGATGGCGGTGAGGGTAAGCATCGCCTCAGAAGCAATGTTCGGGAGCGGGATAGGCGCCGGTGCGCACCGCCTCGACGTAGCGCTTGATGGCATCGAGATTGTCGGCCGCGCCGGTCATGAAGTTGCGCACGAAGCGCGGCTTGCGACCCGTCGTGATGTCGAGGATGTCGTAGAGCACCAGGATCTGTCCGTCCGTATGGGGGCCTGCGCCGATGCCGATGACCGGGACGCTGAGCGCCGCGGAAATCCTCTGGCCGAGATCCGCCGGGATGCACTCGAGCAGCACGATGTCCGCGCCCGCGGCCTCGAGCCGCTTCGCATCCTCGAGCATGCGTCCGGCGGCCTCCTCCTGCCGGCCCTGCACCCGAAAGCCGCCGGTCTTGTGCACCGACTGGGGTCGCAGCCCGAGATGCGCGCACACGGCGATGTCGTGGCTCGCCAGGAACTCGACGATGTCGCACTGGCCAGCGCCGCTTTCGAGCTTGATCATCTGCGCGCCGCCTTCCTGCATCAGGCGCACGGAGTTCTCGAGCGCCCGCTCCTTCGACGGATAGCTCATGAACGGCAGGTCGGCCATGAGCAAGGGTCGGTGCAGTCCCCGTGCCACGATGCTGCAGTGATACACCATGTGATCCATCGTGACCGGCACCGTGGTGTCACGGCCCTGGATCACCATGCCGAGCGAATCACCCACGAGCACCACATCGACGTCCGCCGCATCGAGAAGGACGGCGAAGCTCGCGTCATAGCAGGTGAGGCTCGCGATCTTGTGCCCTTCCGCCTTCATGCGCGCGAGCGTGCCGAGTGAGACCGGCTGGCGCTCGGTGTCGCGAAGCTGCAGGTGGGTATACATGGCTCGAAGTGTACCAGGGTGTGCCGCCTAGACGGCGCGGGCCCCCATGGGGTTGCCCATGGGGTTGTAATAGAGGCGCCCGCGCTTCATGCGCCGGATCGCGCCGAGCAACTCCTCGTAATCGGCCGGGTTGTTGACCGGATCGATCGCCGCCGCATTCACGATGAGCAGCGGCGCGGCCTCGTACTCGTGAAAGAAGCGCGCGTAGGCCTCGTTCAGGCGGACCAGGTATTCCCGATCGATGTACTGCTCGTAGCCGATGGCCCGCCGGGCGATGCGCTCGAGCAGCACATCCACTGGCGCCTGCAGATACACCACGAGATCGGGCTTCGGCGGATGCACATCGAGGCGGCTGCTCACCTGCTCATACAAGGCGAATTCGGCATCATCGAGAGTGACGCGCGCGAAGAGGCGATCCTTCTCCCACAGGTAGTCCGCCACGCGCACCGGGGCGAACATGTCCTTCTGGTTGAGCGCGGCGAGCTGCTGGCAGCGCTGGAACAGGAAGTACAGCTGCGCCGGCAGCGCCCCCGCCCGCGGGCTCCTGTAGAAGCGATCGAGGAAGGGGTTCTGGGCGGCATCCTCCAGCACGGCCTGCGCCGAGAGACTGGCGGCGAGCAGCCGCGCAAGGCTGCTCTTGCCGACGCCAATCGGCCCTTCCACCACGATGAACTGGTGCTCAGCTGCCATGGTCTCCCGTACGGCGCGCGGCCGTCATTCACGTTCTGATTGTTCGAGTCGCCCCAGCCCCTCGGGTGCGAGCCGGGCTTTGAGCTCGCTCACGGGGCCGAGCCCGGGCACATCGAGATCCGGGGCGATATCCGCGAGAGGATACAGAACGAAATTGCGCTCCACTATCCCGGGGTGAGGCAGGACGAGATCGGGCTCGGCGCACTGCTCACCCCCTTGGACCAGCAGGTCGAGGTCGATGATCCGCGGTCCCCAGCGCGGCCCGGGCTGGCGGCCGAAGGCGGTCTCGATGGCCTTGAGCTCCCGCAAGAGCGCGCGGGCGTCGAGCCGCGTGAGCAGTCCCGCCACTGCATTGACGAAGTCCGGTTGCGCGAGGGGACCGAACGGCCGCGAGCGGTAGAGCGGCGACAGCCGAACCGCCCGGGTGTCGGGCAGGCGCTTGAGATGTTCCCAGGCGCGCAAGACCTGCGCGCGCGGCTCCTCGAGGTTGCTGCCGATGCCGATGTACGCCGGCCGCCAGACCGGCTGAGCGGTCATTGGGGTCCTGGGGAGCGCCGCCGCGGACGGCGCCGGCGACGGGATTTCTGGCCCGCCGGCCGTTCGCCCCCCTGACCCTGCGCATCGGCCATGCGCTCCCGCTCCTCGCCGGAGGCCTCCTGGAGCTGTGTCCACCATCGGGCGACATCGGCCGAGGCCATGCCGAATTCCGCGCGCAGCAGCAACAGGTCGTACCCGGCCCGAAACTTCGGGTGAGCAAGGAGACGCAGCGCCCTGCGCCCCCGCGGATACTCCAGGCGCGGCTGCATCGCGAACATCTCGCGCACACCGAGCGCCAGACGCTTCGGGATGGCGATGTGCGTCTGAGCCTCGCGCACCGCCTGGTCACAGGCATCGAGGATGGCCGAGAGCTCGTGCCAGCGGCTCGGGGGCATGGTCTCGATGATCTGAGCGATGGGTCCGTAGAGGAGTACGGAGAGAAGAAATGTGGGCGCCACCGGCCGGCCGGCCCCGACCCGCGCATCGGTATTGGTGAGCCCCTTGAGCAGCAGCTTCTCGACGAGACTTCCCGGATGCCTGGCGAGATAGGCCTCCACGTTGGGCAACAGCGCCCCGAGCAGGCCGCGGCGGCGCAACACCTCGAGGCTGCGGGCGCCATGTCCCGTGAGGAACAGCTTCAGCGTCTCATCGAACAGGCGCGCCGGCGGCACTCCGCCCAGAAGCTCCCCGAGCCGCGCGATCGGCTCTGCCGTTGCGGGATCGATCTCGAAGCCGAGCTTGGCCTCGAATCGCGCCGCGCGCAGCATGCGCACCGGGTCCTCGCGATAGCGCGTCTCGGGATCGCCGATGAGGCGCAGGCGCCGGGCGGCGATGTCCTGCACTCCGCCCACGTAATCCCAGATGGAGAAGTCAGCGACGTTGTAATAAAGAGAATTGGCGGTGAAATCCCGCCGCCACACATCGTCGTTGATGGTGCCGTAGACGTTGTCCCTCAGGATGCGGCCGCTCTCATCGAACATCCGCACCGCATCCGGGTCGAGGTCGCCCTCCTGGATCGCGCCCACGGGGGCGTGGGTCGCCTCGTACCGGGCCGCCCTGGGCTCGGTCACCGGCCCGCCGAGGTCGAGGATTTCGCCCTCTTCCCCCTCGGCCTCCTCGGCGTCCTCGCCTTCGATTTCCGGCTCCTCGCCCTGGGAGGGGGCGGTGGCGGCCCGGAAGGTGGCCACTTCGATGGTCTCCTGGCCGAAGAAGACGTGCGCCAGGCGGAAGCGCCTGCCCACCAGGCGGCAGTTGCGGAACAGGCGCTTGACCTGCTCCGGCAGCGCGTCCGTGGCGACGTCGAAGTCCTTGGGGTCGAGGCCGAGCAGCAGGTCCCGCACGCAGCCTCCGACCAGAAAGGCCTGGAAACCGGCGTCGCGCAGGCGGTACAGCACCCGCAGGGCGTTCGGAGAGATATGGGAGCGGGAG
>DAIDHH010000002.1 GCA_027452045.1 Gammaproteobacteria bacterium | reverse complement strand
AAGCCAAGGAGCAGATTTGCGACGGAGGGGGCGATTTGGGAATCGACGCAATCGAAATCGCTGAAGAGCAGGTGCTGTTTTACCAGTTCAAGAACCCACAGTCCGTTGACAAATCAATTGCTGCGGGAGACATAGACAAGTTACTTTCCGGCCTTGAACTGATCCTGGGTCGGAAGCACGAAAAAATCGCAAATCCAGAACTTATGGCTCGACTTGAGGAGATTTACGCCTTTACTCCAACAGGCTATAGAATTGTCGTAGCCACTTCGAGTCTAGCCGAACTTCCTGCGGAAATTCTCACGAAACTAGACAATTTCTGTCAAAAACACAGCGGAGCCGCTAAAGATCTCTTTCGTTGGGAGTTTCGAAATCTCACTGATATACATAACCACTTCTATAGCGCTCACCTGCCGACATTAGACGCGACGCTCGATCTTGTTTTGATGCGTCCCCCATATATGACAAAGATTGGGGACCACGAGACCTATATCTTCGATTTAGGCGGAGAATACCTCGCGAAACTCTATGACGAGTACCGGTGCGTGTCAAGGCAGTTGTCGTCCGTTTCATGCTGCGGACCGAGAGTTATGAAGACTCTCGGTCGTCGCCTTGATCACTGCGTCGCGCTCGGGATTGAGCGTGACCACAGTGATCGGATTCCAGTTTCGGGTGTGCCGTGCCCAGCGCCGTGGGTTTTCCGCCCGTGCCTGCTGGTAGAGCGCATGGCGAGCCTGCAGGATGGTCCGGTCCTCTCCGGCATGTCGCTGCGCCGGGCTGACGTAGCGGATGCCACTGTGGCGGTGATCGTGGTTGTACCACTGCACGAACGAGCTCGCCCAGGCGCGAGCCTGATCGAGATCCGCGAAGCCCTTCGTCGGGAACTGCGGCCGGTATTTCGCAGTGCGGAACAGCGCTTCCACGAAGGCGTTGTCGTCGCTGACGCGCGGGCGGGAGTAGGAGGCCCTGAGGCCGAGCCAATGCATCATGGCGAGCACCGTGGTTGCCTTGAGCGTCGCACCGTTATCCCCGTGCAGCACCGGCTTGTAGTCCAGCGTATGCAGGTCCTCGGCGAGGGCTGTGCGACGCAGCAGGTTCACGGCATGCTCCGAGTCGTCGCTCTCGTGGACCTCGAAGCCGACGATCTTGCGGCTATACAGATCCAGGATCAGGTACAGATAGAACCAGCGACCGGCCACCGTGGCCGGCAGGTACGTCATGTCCCAGCAAAAGACCTGCCGCGGCGCCGTGGCCACGTGTGTGCTCGGCGGACGGACGCGCTGGGGCGCTTTGGCGCGTCCCCGATGGTGAGTCTGTCCATGGGCCCTCAGCACGCGGCTGAAGCTCGATTCGCTGGCGATGTAAGTCCCTTCGTCGGCGAGCATCGGCACGATACGCGCCGGTGGGAGTTCAGCGAAGCGCGGCTCATTGGCGATCCGAAGGATTTCCTCCCTCTCGGCCTCGCTCAGCGCATGGGCGGGTGTGGGACGGACGGCCTCGGGGCGGCGATCTCCCCGCTCGAGGCCTGCGCCGCGCTTCCAGCGCTGCAGGGTCCGCAGGGTGATGCCGGCCTCGGCACATGCGCGCCTCAGCCGGGCCCCGCCGCGGTGCGCTTCCTCTACCGCACGAGCGATACTCTGGCGATCTTCCAGGGAAATCATTCGTCCCCGCTCTCTTGGAAGATCGCCTGCAGTTTTTTTCTCAGCACCAGCAGCGCTGTGGTCTCCGCCAGTGCCTTCTCCTTGCGCCTCAAGTCCTTCTCCAGCTCCTTGATCCGCCGACGATCGGCACGCGTCTCCTGCGCCGTCGCCCGCGCTTGCTCGGGCTGTGCCAGCGCGGCCATCGCGCTCTCTCGCCATTGCGCGAGGTCCGTGGGGAAAACCCCTTTCTCGCGGCACCAGGCGCTGCGCTGCGCCTCGTCCATCGCGGCCGTGGCGATCACCGCCTCGAGCCGCGCCGCGGCTGTCCAGGCCCGCTCGCGAGCGGGCCTGGACAGCGCATCCGCCCGCCACCGTTCCAATGTCGCCACCGACACTCCAATCTCCTGGGATACCCGGGATACTTCCGCACTCTCAGGCGGTAGCAGCCGCGCCACCGCCTGCTCTTTGAATTCGTTGCTGTATCGAGCCACTGTCGTTCCTCAATGCCCCCAAGATTACAGAGGTATCGAGGCGACAACTACGGTGACACAGGGGGGCGACTGAAGGGGCAGCCCCCGCGGGGCGCGCTCCGGACCCGGAGGTGGTGGCCACGGCCAAGCGGCGACGATTCTCGGCCAGTGAGAAACGGCGGCTTTTGGCCGAGGCGGACCTGTGCAAGAAGCCCGGCGAGCTCGGGGCGTTTATGCGCCGGGAGCGCCTCTATTCCTCGATGCTCTCGAGCTGGCGCAAGCAGCGCGACCAGGCGTGTTAGCGGGGACGTAAATCCGCGTGATTTTGGGGTCGAGAGGCGGATTGTGCGCGAACGACATCAGGATCGCCGGCGAGGAGAGTATCCGGGGGCGTCTGGGTAAGGCTTAGAACGGCGGGTCGTCGGTCGCAGGGCCTGGCGGCGGCGGCGGCGGCGGCGGACAGGAGGGCTCGAGCTGGTGGACACGGTTGATGAGCAGTCCGCCGTAGTGGCGCTCGAGTGCCTCGGTGAGCTGGTAGAGGAAGTCGATGAGCTTCTCGGCGGCGTCGCCGGAGAGCTCGAGCGGCAGGCACACGATCGGCAGGTCATTGGGTTCCATGGCTAACGGCTCGCGGCGCGGGGTTTCTTGCTGGCGGTGCGTGCTGCGGCACGTTTGGCGGCGCGCTCCTTCGCCTCCTTGAGGCGGTAGCTCTCCCCGTCGATCGAGAGGATCTCGGATCGATGCACGAGCCGGTCGATGAGCGCGACGACACAAGTGGCATTGGGGAAGACCTGATTCCATTCGGTGAACACCCTGTTCGTTGTCAGGATGAGTGGACGGCGCAGCTGATAGCGCCGTGTGACGACCTCGAAGAGCAGGTCGGCATAGCGGGTGTCGTAGGCCAAATATCCGACCTCGTCGCAACAGAGCACGGCGGGAGTGGTGTAGCGGCGCAGCCTTCGGGCAAGTTGTGTGGAGCTGTCCTGAGCGGCAAGATCATGGAGCATGTCGGAGGCGGCGGTGAAGCGTGCCGTGTAGCCGCGCAGCACCGCCTGGTGCAGCAGGTTCTTCGCGATCATGCTCTTGCCGAGGCCGTTTGGACCGACCACGATGATGTTGGCGGCGGCTTCCAGGAACTCTAAGGTGAAGAGTTCATCGAGGAGAGAGCGATCGAGTTGCTTCGGCCACTGGTAGTCGAAGTCGGCCATGGGCTTGAAGGAGCCGAGACGCGCCCCATCCAGGCGGCGCTTCAGACTGCGCCGCAGCCGCTCGCTCTCCTCGATCTCGAGGAGACGCCCGAGCCAGGGCTCGGGCAGGAGTTGCTCGGCGTGGGCCAGCAGGCCATAGAGGCCGAGCTGGCGCAGGCGGCGCTTCAGGTCCTCAAGCGACAGGGTCGTTGCCGCTGGTGTCGTCGGGCTTGGCGGGCTCGGGGTCGGGGTCGGGGGACGGAGCTGAGCGTTCATCGGAGCTCTCCTGGGCGAGTTTCTCGTACTCGGCGAGGTCGTGCGGTCGGACGGCGAGGTCGCGCACGCGAGGATCGTCGGGCAGGGTCACGGGGATGGGCGGGGATGCCCCGCGCTGGGCGCGGTGCAGATCGATGAAGTGGCGCACGGCGGGAAGCTGCACGGCGTCCTCGGCGAGGGCGGCGGCAATGGCCGCATCCAGCGCTGCGGCGCCGTGGGTATCGAGCAGTTCGATCAGGCCCCGGGTGAGGGAGCCCAGGTGCACGCCGCGCACGGCGGCGAGCTGCAGGAGCCGCCCGGCGCTCGGGGCCGCGTAGTGCAGCCGGTCGGTCGCGCGATGGGCGCGCCCGGCGCGTTTGTGGGCCTCGAGCGCCTTGATGTGAGAGGGCTCCTCGATCTGCGCGCCGCGATCGTAGCTCCTGGGGTGGGAGGCGATGACCGTGCTGCCATCGAGGACGCGCACGGTCTCGACGGTGGCGAGCACCTCGAGGGTGCGGCGTACATGGGTGTGCGGGATGGAGTAGTCGTTCAGATCGAAGCGCACGTACGGGGTCTTGTGAGCGCGCACGATCACCCGCTCGGCGGCAGGAAAGGGCTCATCCGGCAAGGCGAGTAGATGCCCCCGCTCGGCCTCGAAGCACTCGCGCACCGTGCGGCTGCGATCTTCCGGGCAGGGGCGATCGGCCGCCTCCCCGGCGCACCAGGCGAGCGCTTGGGCGTTGAGATCCTCGAGATCGGCGAAGCGTCGCGCGGCGAAGAAGCGCTCGCGCACGAAGCGGATGGCGCGCTCGACGCGCCCCTTCTCGTTCCCGCGCGCCACGGCCACGGGGCGCGGTGCGAACCGATACCAGGCCGAGAGCTCGAGCAGCGTTGGATGGAAGCGGATCGCATCCGGGGCGCGCTCGAGGTGCACCCGCTCGAGCACCGCGGAGCGCAAGTTGTCATACAGGACGGTACGGGGAACCGACCCGAAGGCGCTGAAGGCGCGGACATGGCCGTCGAGGAAGGCGCTCATCGCGGCGCCCTGATAGAAGCGCAGGAACAGGTGCCGCGAGTACGACAGCACCATCACGAAGGCCATCAACGGCCGCAACGCCCTGCCGACGGCGAACCTGCCGAAGTGCGCCCAGTCGCACTGACCCTGGTCCCCCGGCAAGGTGCGCAACCGCAGATACGCCTCGGCAGCCGGCCGCGGTCGGTACCGGGCGACGATCGCGCGAAAGTGATCGGGGCGCCCCGGATAGCCGCGCTCGCGCACCATCTGGTACAGCCGCGAGGCGCGCAAGCTGGGATAGCGGGCGAGGGTGTCCTGGATGAACGGCACGAAGGGGTCGGCGATCGAGCCCCGTGTGGACTGCTCGGCGGCGGGGATGCCCGCCTGAGTCAACACGCGCCGCACGGTGTCGTGGTGGATGTTGAGCTGGCGGGAGAGCGTGCCGATCCGCCAGTGCTCGGCGTGGTACAGGCGCAGGATCTCGGCCTCGAGCTCGCGCGAGATCATCGCCGCACCCTCGAGTGTCGGGCACGATGGGACTCATCCGCTCCAGCGCCAGGTATGAAGCCGGGCGAAGGGCGGCAATGGTCGCCCACAGAACGCACAGCGCGTCTGCAGGAGACGGGTGGGAGTACGGGGAGGCTCTTTGACGTCAACATCGATCGGCTCGCTCGCGCTGCCCAGGTGCCGCAATACGCTGCACCTGCTCGTGACGAGGGAAAAGCCGTGATGCGTCACCTCGTGCTTTCGCCGCTCCCGGTAGCGCCGTTGCCGCTCAGCATGTCGGCGCGCTCCACGGACGGTGCGCTGGTAGCGAGCGCCGGCGCGGCGCACAGACTCCCGGCGGGCGAGCTCGGCGCAGTCCCTGGGGCAGTACAGGTTCCCGCAATCGCATTGCGCGCAGATGCACACCTGCATCCCGCAGCGACAGCAGTGATAGAGCCGATAGGTCGCCGGCTCCTCGAGCAGCCCCAAGACCCCCTCCCCGACGGCACTGGACAGCGCCGCGGCGGCGAGGCATAAAGGCTCGGCAAAGCTGCCTCCGACGGCGCTGCGCACCGAGGGCCCGGGGTTCGACGCCAATCAAACTGCCCGGGCCTTCGTCTATGTGCGTCTCGTGCCTTCAGCATAGCCGAAGCGGATAGAGCCGCACCCGGGCGCAAGCGCTGGCACCCCCAGAAGTCCAATCGCAGCGGGAGATCTCTGCCCGGCCGGACGGCCGGTCAGACCGCGCCGCCGCTACGCGGCGACGCGCGGAAGAACGACGGATAGAGGGGGAAATCGGAAGAAGACGAGAGAGGCGGTATCGATCACCTCGAGGCTCAGTCGGTCATCTCAAAACCGCGCCCCAACCCCAGAATCAGGCGGTTCCTGACCACCGTTCACAAGGCGGCCGAGGGGGCGTTGGCGCCGCAGCGGCGCGGCCGCAAGGCAGATCCCGCCCGCCCCGAGCGGGAGCGCATCGCGCAGCTCGAGCGCGAGAAGGCACGCCTGGAACGCGAGCTCGCCCAGGCGCGGCTGATCATCGATGTCCAAAAAAAAGTTGCCGCCTTGCTCGGGATCCCGATGGCGGATCCGACGGACGAGAAGTGATCGAGGCGTTCGACACGTTGCGCTCGGGTCTGGCCGTCTCGGTGGCGTGCCAGGCCCTGGGGGTACCGCGCGCCTCGATCTATCGGGCGCGACGTCGGCGAAGAAGCATCGTGGTCCGTGCGGCCACCGCCCGGCCGCGACCGCCGCTGGCGCTCAACGAGGCCGAACGGGAGCGGGTGCTCGCCGTGCTCAACAGCGAGCGCTTCGCCGACATGGCCCCGCCGGCGATCTACGCCACGCTCCTCGATCAGGGCCTGTACCTGGCCTCGGTGCGCACGATGTATCGGCTGCTCGCCGCGGAGGGCCAGAGCCTGGAGCGACGCTGCCAGCGGGTGCACCCCGTGTACGCGAAGCCGGAGCTGCTGGCGGTCCGTCCCAATGAAGTCTGGTCGTGGGATATCTCGAAGCTCAAGGGTCCGGTTCGCTGGAGCGTGTATCACTTGTACGTGATCCTCGACATCTTCAGCCGCTACGTGGTCGGCTGGATGGTCGCGCTGCGTGAATCGGCCGAGCTCGCCGAGCAGCTCATCGCCGAGACGATCGCCAAGCAACACATCGCCCCCGGCACCCTCACCCTGCATGCCGATCGGGGCACGAGCATGCGCTCCAAGACCGTCGCGCAGCTGCTGATCGATTTGGACGTCGCCCGCACCCACAGCCGTCCACATGTCTCGGACGACAACCCGTACTCGGAGTCGCAGTTCAAGACCCTGAAGTACCGGCCCGACTTCCCCGAGCGCTTCGGCTCGCTCGAGGATGCCCGGGCTCATTGCCAGCGTTTCTTCCACTGGTACAACAACGACCATCGCCACAGTGGCATCGGCCTGATGACCCCACACGCTGTCCACTATGGCACCGCCGAAACCATGCAGGTCCAGCGTGCCCACGTCCTGCAGCAGGCCTACGAGGCTAATCCGCTGCGCTTCAAGGGCCACCTGCCGCAGCCGCCAGCACTGCCCACCGCAGCATGGATCAATCCACCGAAGGAGGCTACACCACCCGAAAACCACACCCCTTGCTCGCTAATTACCGTCAACCAGGTGTCTCAAAGTGATTGACACGTTCCGACAAAAGATGAGTGACAAACCGAACTCCTGGAACCAACTCTTCGCCGAGTTCACGGTTTCGCGGGCACTTGAAAATGCTCTTCGCGAACGTATGACAGAAGCTCTCGAAGCGCCGGCATCCGCCGTCGCACTCCCTGATCGCATAGTAACAATCTACGCGCTAGCCAAAACTGCATTTGGTACCGAAGCTCTGCGGTTTCTGACTCAACCACACATGCTTCTCGGTGGCGATCTCCCGCTGAGCGTCGCCCAACATGATGAAGCCGGTGCTCAGCGAGTTGAACAAATTCTCGGACGTCTCATTCACGGCACATCGATCTGATCCGCGTGTCACGTCCTTGCATTCACGACAACGCGAGATTACCAAAGACCCAAGGAGAACATTGGTGGAACCGAGCGGACAATGAGCACGGGTTAGTCCATGGAAGGTATTGAATCCACTGGCCATGACAGGACGTCCCGGGCTCGGTGACGAGTGTCACGAGTGTCACGAGTGTCACGAGTAACTTTGTCCTCGCGACAATCGCCGCATGTCAAGAAAGTGCAAGCAACCAGATCCCGAGTCACGAAGAACTCTCAGGCCGACAAACGCGAAGACCGATGCCGGAAAAATTTCCTAGGCGGCGTTCACAATGTTTTATAGAATCCTTCAATCCTTCGAATTCCACGTATGGAATTCCGCCACGCGTCAGCACGCGTCAGATTTAGAGGTACACAACGTGATCGCCACCCATCAACGAGGGTCCAACTTGAGGTCTTCCACGCATACAGACTCGGCTAAACGCATGCGTGCACATTGATATCCTCTTGCAGTAATCTCATGTGACGAGTTCACGCGGTGAGCTGAAACGCATGGCTTCGAGGCGTACCGAATTACTAATTGCAAAAGCTCTTCTCTCGGCCACTCACTCTCACGTAATCGAGACGCTGAGCCGAATCCACGCAATCGACGCCGAAATTCGCGAACAGACTCACTCAGCCATTGCGCTTAGGAGTAAGACTCGCGAGCAAGCTGGGCATTGGTTCGAAAGTCACCCTGAGGAAGCCCGCGCCATCGCAGAATTGTTATTCCCGGTCTCAAAATGAAACATCGTGCAGATCAACTTGACCCCGGCACCTCATTAGCAGCAA
>DAIDHH010000001.1 GCA_027452045.1 Gammaproteobacteria bacterium | reverse complement strand
AACATCACGAGCACCACCAGCGCCACGGCGAGGGCGAGCTCGAACTGCACGTCATCGACCGAGGCGCGGATGGTCTGGGTGCGGTCGGTCACCACCTTCAGGCTCACGTTCCCCGGGAGCGAGGCGCGCAGCTGCGGGAGCAGCGAGCGGATGATGTTCACCGTCTGGATGACGTTCGCCCCGGGCTGGCGCTGGATGTTGATGAGCACCGCGGGGG
This sequence comes from Gammaproteobacteria bacterium, assembly GCA_027452045.1. GTDB lineage: Bacteria > Pseudomonadota > Gammaproteobacteria > Steroidobacterales > Steroidobacteraceae > 13-2-20CM-66-19. The sequence continues at coordinate 35,001 of DAIDHH010000001.1, read as the reverse complement.
TGTCGTTCATCCAGCTCGCGAGCTCATCGCTCTCGGCGCCCATGCGCACGCGCGCGACGTTCTTCAGGTACACCGGCGCCCCATTGCGGTAGGCGACCACGATGTCCGCGTACTGCTTCGCGCTCGTGATCTGATCGTTGGCGTCGATGGTGTAGGCGTGCGCCGAGCCGCTGAAGCTGCCCTTGGGCGCGTTCGAGTTGGAATTGGCGATGGTGGTGCGCAGGTCATCGAGGCTCAGGCCGTAGGCGGCGAGCTGATTCAAGTTCGCCTCGATCCGCACCGCGCGCTTCGGCGCCCCCGAGAGGCTCACGAGCCCCACGCCCGCCACCTGGGAGATCTTCTCCGCGACGCGCGTGTCGGCGAGGTTCTCCACCTCCGTGATGGGCATGGCGCGCGAGATGAGCGCGAGGGTGAGGATGGGCGCATCCGCCGGGTTGACCTTGGCGTAGATCGGCGGGGCCGGCAGGCTCTGCGGCAGCAGCCGGTTGGCGGCACTGATCGAGGCCTGAACCTCGGCCTCGGCCACATCTAGGCCGAGACTGAGGTCGAACTGCAGGGTGATCTGCGAGGCGCCGGCGGAGGTCTTGGAGGACATCTCCTTCAGGCCCGACATCTGCCCGAGCTGGCGCTCGAGAGGGGCGGTCACCGTGGCACTCATCACATCCGGGCTCGCCCCGGGGAGGAAGGTCGAGACCACGATGGTCGGATAGTCGACCTCCGGCAGCGTCGACACCGGCAGCAGCAGATACCCGATCGCCCCGAGGATCACGATCGCGACCATCAGGAGCGAGGTGGCGACCGGCCTCAGGATGTAAGGCCGGGACGGGTTCATGATTTTGCGTCCGGCCGGGCGCAGCCCAAGCGCTCATAGGCGCGGGTGAGGAACTTGGCCTTCGTGCCGCTCGCCTTGCGCCGCGCCTCGGCAAGGCGCGCGCAGCGAGCGGGGTCCGCGCCCGGGTGGACCGCGGCGCCGGTGCCCGCGGCAGCACCCGGCTTCTGCCCGGGAATGCGCACGTGGGCGCCGTTACGCAGCTGATCCGCCCCGTCGGTCACCACCGTCTCGCCCGCGGTGAGTCCGCTCGTGACGGCGATCATGTTGCCGTCCGTTGGTCCCGTCACGATGTTGCGCAGCTTCACCGTGTCGTTGGGCTCGACCACGTACACGAAGGTGCTCGAGGGTCCGTTCTGCACCGCCCCGCCCGGCACCACGATCTGGTTCTTCAGGGTATCGAGCACCAGCTTCACGTTGACGAACTCATCGGGATAGAGATCGGAGTGCGCGTTGGTGAAGAGCGCGCGCATCTGCAGCGTGCCGGTGGTCGTGCTGATCTGGTTGTCGATGCTCGCGAGCGTCCCGGTGGCAATCAGATGGCGCATGTCGCGGCTGTAGGCCTCGACCACGAGCTTGCGATCCGCTCTGGCGTGCTTGAAGATCCGGGTGAGATCGTTCTCGGGCACGGTGAACAGCACCGACATGGGCTGCATCTGCGTGACCGTGACGATGGGGGTGGTCTGATTGGCCTCGACGAGGTTGCCGAGATCCACCTGGCGCAGGCCCACGCGGCCTGCGACCGGGGAGGTGATGCGGCAGTAACTCAGGTTGAGTCGCGCCGTCTCGACCGAGGCCTGGTCGGCCTCGACCTGGGCCTCATCCTGGCTGACCGTCGCCTCCTGGCCAGCGTAGGTCTGGGCGGAGATCGAGTCCTGGGCGAGGAGTCGCTTGTAGCGGGCGAGGTCCACCCGGGCATTGCCGAGTGCCGCCTCATCGCGCGCGAGCTGGCCCTGCGCCTGATCGAGCGCCGCCTGGTAGGGCCGTGGATCGATCACGGCGAGGAGCTCCCCTGCGCGCACCGTCTCGCCCTCCTGAAAGGCGATCCTGACGATGGGACCGGTCACCTGGGGTCGCACGTTGACGGTGGCGAGCGGGGTCACCGTGCCCAAGGCATCGATCACCACCGGCACATTCGCGGTACCCACCTGGGCCACGCTCACCGGCATCGGACCGCCGAAGCCCTTGAAGCCCATCATCCGCGCGGCGGTGCTCGCGTGGTGGCGGTAGATCGCGAGCGCGATGAGGAGTGCGAAGAGGGCGAGCCCGATCCAGGCGATGCGCCTATGGCGCGCCGCTCGCCCCTCCTGCTCGGTGTCCGTGGAACCTGTTGGGGCCAGTCCAGCCGGGCCCGGGGCGTCTTGGAAGTCCATCGCGCAAGCCTATCACCCGCCCCCCGCCGCCGGTTGCGCCCGGCGGGGAGATTTGTGAAGTTTTCTCAACCGCCTGCAAGGCTTGGTATCGTCCCTGCATGCGCCGAGGCCGCGGATTCGACCGGTGCCGGGGTGGGAAATTCCCCGCTCAGGTACCGGGGGCGATGCCGCTCTCGGGCGGCGGCTCGTAGTGGAAGTACTTGTCCTCGGCGAGCGCCTCGTAGAGCGGGGGCGTAAAGAGGCCCGAGATGCGCGAGGCGGCGAGCGCCACCGCCATCATCGGGATCACCATCGCCGAGCCGTTGGTCATCTCCATCACGATGACGAAGGAGGTGATGGGCGATTGGGTGACCGCCGCGAGGTAACCCGTCATGCACAGCGCGATGAGCGCGGCCATGGGCGCCCAGGAGAACCCCGCGTGCACCCACTGCGCGATGCCCGCCCCGATCGAGAGCGAGGGCGAGAAGAGTCCACCCGGGACGCCGGCGAGATAGCTCGCGACCATCGTGACCCACTTGGTCGCGGCGAACGTCTGGCTGAGCGGCGCCGTGCCGTGCAGCAGCGCCCGCGCCTGGTCGTAACCGCTCCCCCAGGTCTGCCCGAGGGTCGCGACCCCGATGGCCGCGATCACGAGCCCGCTCGCGAACGCCCACCAGAGGGGCCTGCCGGTCTTGAAATCGCGCACCCGCTCGGGCATCCATTTTTTCCAGTGCAGCAGCGCGTAGTTGAACGCGGCGCCCATCAGGCCGCACACGAGCGCCGCTACGATCACCGGCAGCGCGAAGGCGATCCCCAAGGGGACCGTGACATTGAGCTGCCCGAAGTAGAGATAGTTGCCGGCGAGGGCGAGCGAGGTGAGGCCCGCAAACACCACCGCGGTGATCATGGTGCCGTTGGTGCGCGTCTCGAAGTCGCGCGCCAGCTCCTCGATCGCGAAGATGACCCCGGCAAGGGGCGTGTTGAATGCGCCCGACAGTCCCGCGGCCGCCCCGGCGAGCAGCAGCCGCCGCTCGAGCCGCATGGTGCGGCGCGGATAGAACCGCCGCGTCTCGGCCATGATGGCCGCCCCGAGATGCACGGTCGGACCCTCGCGCCCGATGGTGAGCCCCCCGAGGAGCCCGAGGAGCGAGCCCAGGATCTTGCCGAAGATGACCCTGAGGCCGAACAGGCGCCGCATCAGCGTGTCATCGCCCTCGGTGCGCGGGGCATGGAGCGCGGCGATGACCTGCGGAATGCCGCTGCCCTCGCTCCCGTAGAACCAACGGCGGGTGCAGTAGACGGCCACCACGGTGAACAGCGGTGTCAGGATGAAGGCGAGCCAGGCGCGTCCGTCGATCCATCCGATGAAGGTGTAGTAGGCGTCGTTGCTCCAGCGTGCGTAGAGCACCGAGACCAGGCCGACGAGGAGCGCGGCGCTCCAGGGCAGTCCCACCTGCAGGAACAGGCGCCGGGTGTTGCTGTTGAGCAGGCGCTGCAGGCGCGCCTGGAGCCTGCCCCTCGGCAGGCGCACGACGGGCGCATCGGGCGGGCCGAGCGGCCCACCATGCCTCGCCCCGGCGGGTTCCCCGCAGGAATCGGGAGGGACGGAAGCGCTCGCAGCGGCAGTATCGTTTCCGGCGTCGGTGTCGCCCCGGGGTCTCGCCTCGGGCAGCGGCAGCTCGGGTTGGGAAGGGTCGGACACTTTCTCCGTCTAGTCCCACTTGCGGTTCGGGAGGCGGTCCATTCTAGCAAAGACTCGCTTGGCCGGGCTGGCGCCCCAGGCGCGCATCGGGCGCTCGCGCGGATCTCAACTTACGCTCAGGCCGCGCGCGGGCAGGCGTATCGTGACCTCGAGGCCCCCGCCCGGGGCGTTGTGCGCCTCGATGCTCCCGCCGTGCCGCTCGATGGCGCGCGCCGCGATCGCAAGTCCCAGTCCCTCGCCGCCGCCCTCGCGATCGCGCGCCGCACCGACGCGGTAGAAGGGCTCGAAAATCGCCTTCAGGTCCTGCTCCGGCACGCCCGGCCCGTAGTCGCGGACCGTGACGCGAAGCCCCTCGATCGCCCGCGCATCGACGAGCACCTGCGATCCGGGCGGGCCATAGCGCACGGCATTGCGGATCACGTTCTCGAAGGCGCTGCGCAGCAGCTCCGCATCGCCCGCAAATCCGAGCGTCCCCTCGCCGCTCAGTCTCACCGTGCAGCCGCGCGCATCCGCCTCGATCCCGACATCCGCCACGATGGCGCGCAGCAGCTCCCCGACATCGAGCGCCTCGGCGGCGATCGGCGCCGACTGCCGCTCGAGCCGCGCGAGCTTCAAGGTGCGCGCGATGAGCTGCTCCAGCCGGTCCGCCTCGCGCTCGATTCTCGCGAGCTGGCGCGGCACCTCCTCATCGCGCGAGGCGAGCGAGAGCGCGAGCTGCAACCGGGTGAGCGGCGAGCGCAGCTCGTGCGACACATCGCGCAGCAGCCGCTCCTTCGACTCGAGCAGCCCCCGCACCCGCTCGGCCATGGCATCGAAGTCCTCCGCGAGCAACGCCAGGTCGTCGTGGCGGCGCTTCAGTCCCGGGCGCACGCGCACATCGAGATCCCCGGCGGCAAGGCGCCGCGCCGCCTGCCTGAGGCCCTCGATCGGCCTCACCAGGTAGCGCGCGAGGAGGAAGCAGATGAGGGTGCTCACGACCAGGGCCACCGCGATCGTGGTGCCGGCCACCCCGGGCAAGGCCAGGGCGCCAAAGAAGAGAAACGGATGATGATGGAGCGCGGTGACCACGACCTGGTAGGAGCGGCCCTCGCGCGTCATCAGCACCAGGGCGCCGCTGATCGGCGGCGCAGGCGAGGAGTTGGGTTCGCCCGCGACCGGCCGGGGCGCGAAGAACGGCCGCAGGAACCCGGGAAGCCTGCGCCCGAGCAGATCTCGCCCGTCCGGCCCTATGACGTAGGTGCGTGCGGAATACGGTCCGTGCGCACGCACGAGCGCCCCGAGCCATTGATCGAGAGCCTGCGGCCCTCCCCCCTTGAACGCTGCGGCCGCCTGGGTGAACAGCTGCCCCCGCTGCACCCAGGGCATCTGATCGCGGTGCAGAAACGCCTCGTTCACCGCTGCGGTCACCGTTCCCACCACGATGAGGGTGATGGCGAGCCAGAACGCCCAGAAGATCCGCCAGAAGAGCGAGTGCATCGGTGTGTTATCTCTGGATGAGCGCGTAACCCGCGCCGCGCACGCCCTGGATCGTCACCCGGTCGGTGAAGCGGCCGAGCTTGCGCCGCAAGTTGCTGACATGGGTGTCGAGGCTGCGATCGGTGGGCAGCAGGCGCCGGCCGAGCGCCTGAGTCATCAGGTCCTCGCGCCCGACGGTGCGCGTGTCGGCGAGCACCAGGAGCTCGAGGATGCGCAGCTCCGCGCTCGTCAGCTCGAGGTCCTGGCCCTCGATGCGCGCGCAGTGCGCGCGCGGGTCGATGCTCAAGGGGCCGAAGACAAGGAGTGGTGCCCCCTGCGGTGACTCGGTGGCGATGCGCCTGAGGATCGCGCGGATCCTCGCCACGAGCTCGCGCGGACTGAAGGGCTTGGCGAGGTAGTCATCCGCCCCCATCTCGAGCCCGACCACCCGATCGATCTCCTCGCCCCGCGCGGTGAGCATCAGCACCGGGATCGGGCTCGTGGCGCGCACTCGGCGCAGCACCTCGAACCCGGAGAGCTCGGGCAGCATGACATCGAGCACCACCAGATCGAGCCCGCCGCGGGCGATGCGCTCGAGCCCCGCCTGCCCGGTGGCGGCGGTCTCGGCGAGAAAGCCTTCGGGCCCGAGGTACTCGAGCAGCATCGCGCAGAGCTCCCGGTCGTCATCGACGATCAGCAGCCGCACGCGGGCCGGCCGCTCGGCCTGGGTCACGTGGGGTTCTCCAGCGTGAACACCTGCCGCTGATCGTCGTAGGCGAAGAGCTCGGCGTAGCGGCCCCAGCTGATGAGGGTACGCAGGGTCTGCTCGGCCGCCTCCTCGGTCATGTGGTCCTCGAGCTCATCGAGAAAGCGGCTCTTCGGCGCGCGATGACTGCTGCGCTCATCGAGCACGCGGCGCACGTGCGCCGCGTGCGGCACGTGGGCGATGAGGTGACGCGCGAAGAGCGCCTTGCGCTCATCGGTGTTGGAGTGGGCGAAGGTGAGCCCGGCCTCGGTGAGGCGGATATCGCCCCCCTCCACCTCTGCGAAGCGCAACAGCTGCAGCGCCTCGGCCACCGGAAGGAGATCATCGGCCTCCATGTGCAGCGCCTGGCCGATCGCCGGCAGGTCGGCCCTGCCCCCGTAGGGCGGCTCGCTCACCGCCTCCATCATGCCCGAGAGCAGGTTGGTCGAGACGTGGATGAGCGCGCTATCGAGGGCCATGGTCGGCTGGCGCTCCGCACGGCCGGCTCCGCGAGTGGCTCGAGGCTTGGCGGTCATCTCGGTGTAGACCTGGTCGACCAGCGCGCGGAAGGCAGGATCGACGGCGGTGCGCGGGTGCGGCAGCTCGATCGGGATCTCCCCGATCACCCTGCCCGGGTGGGTCGAGAAGATGAGCAGGCGGTCGCACATCTGCACCGCCTCCTCGATGTTGTGGGTGACGAGCAGCACCGCTCCGATCGGCAGCTCACCCTGTCCCCAGAGCTCGAGAAAATCGCTCCTGAGCGTCTCGGCGGTGAGCACATCGAGCGCCGAGAACGGCTCGTCCATCAGCAGGATGTTGGGATGCACCACGAGCGCGCGCGCAAAGCCCACTCGCTGGCGCATGCCGCCCGAGAGCTCGCGCGGAAAGGCCGACTCGTAGCCGTCGAGCCCGATGAGATCGATGGCCTCGAGCGAGCGCTTGCGGATCTCGGCCTCCGGGAGGCCGAGCGCCTCGAGCCCGAGCTGCACGTTGCCGAGCACCGTGAGCCACGGAAAGAGCGCAAAGCTCTGGAACACCATGGAGATGCCCTGCGCGGGGCCGGCCACGGACGAGCCGAGGTAGCTCACGCGGCCGCGGGTCGGGACATCGAGCCCGGCGATGAGTCTGAGCAGGGTCGACTTGCCCGACCCCGAGCGGCCGAGGAGCCCGACGATCTCCCCGGGGCGCAGCGTGAGGTTCACCTCATCGAGCACCACGAGCTCATCCCCGTCGGGCTTGCAGAAGCTCTTGCCGACACCCTGCACTTCGAGCAGCGGCTCGGCGATGGCGCGATGCGGATTGGCGTTCACGGGGGACCTCCTGCTACCGCTCAGCTCATGCGGAACTTGCGCTCGGCGCGCGCGTAGAGCGGCCGCCAGAATACCCGGTTGATGATGACCACGAACACGCTCATCACCACGATGCCGAGCACCGTGCGCGCGAAATCGCCCGAGGCGGTGGCATCGGCGATGTAGGCGCCGAGGCCCTGGGCGGCCAGGTGCTTGTTGCCCCAGTTGGCGACCTCGGCGACGATGCTCGCGTTCCACGAGCCGCCGGCGGCGGTGATCGCCCCGGTCACGTAGAACGGGAACACCGCCGGCAGCGCGATCCGGCGCCACCACAGCCAGCCGCGCACCCGGAGGTTCTCGCCCACGTACTTCATGTCCATCGAGATCGAGGAGGCGCCGGCGATCACGTTGAAGAGGATGTACCACTGGGTGCCGAGCACCATGAGCGGGCTCAGCCAGATGTTCGGATCGAGCCGGAAGCGCACGATCCCCCAGACCACCACGGGAAAGAGCAGGTTGACGGGAAAGGCCGCAAGGAACTGCGCCACCGGCTGCACGGCGGCCGCAAGGCGCGGGCGCATGCCGATGTGCACCCCGATCGGTACCCACACGAGGCTCGCGAGCGCGATGAGCACCACGACGCGCAGCAGCGTGTAGAGGCCGAGCACCACCACGTGCCCGATCTGCGCGGCGGGGATGCTCGAGAGCACGAAGTGCGCGGTCTTCCACGCCCCGAGCCCCGCCACGGCGATGACCCCCACATACCACAGGAGGTCGGTCAGGCGGCGGCGCTCGGGGGTGGGCTGCGGGCGCGGCGCGCCGGAACCGCGGTTCCCGAGGCGCAGCAGCCCCGCGAGCGCGTGGGAGCCGAACGAGAGCAGGCGCGAGTGGCGCATCATGGTGAGCGCCCAGGAGCGGCTCGGGGAGAGCCCCGCCTCCTGCTCGAGACGGAACCAGTCGGCGCTCGCGATGAGCGGGCGGAAGATGATCTGATCGTAGATCAGGATGACGACGCTCATGGCGCCGATCGCCCAGCCGATCGCCCCGAGGTCGCGCGCAGCGATTGCCCGCGCGATGTAGGAGCCGATCCCCGGCAGCGTCACCGTGGTGTTTCCCACGCTGATCGCCTCGGCGGCCACGACGAAGAACCAGCCGCCCGACATGGACATCATCATGTTCCAGATGAGCGCGGGCATGGCGAAGGGCACCTCCAGGCGCCAGAAGCGCATCCACGGTCCCAGGTGAAAGCTCCTCGCCGCCTCATCGAGCTCCGCCGGGATGCTGCGCAGCGAGTGGTAGAAGCTGAAGGCCATGTTCCACGCCTGGCTGGTGAAGACGAGGAACACCGCGGCCATCTCGGCGCCGGCCACGCGGCCGGGGGTGAGCGAGAGGAAGAAGACGATGGTGAAGGAGAACCCGAGGATGGGCACCGACTGCAGGATGTCAAGGAGCGGCACGAGCACCGTGGCGGCGCGCCGGCTCTTGGCGGCGAGGGTCGCGTAGGTGAACGTGAACAGGAGCGAGGCGCCCATCGCGACGAGCATGCGCAGCGCCGTCTGGGCGGCGTAGCCCGGCAGCGCCCGGGGATTGAGGGAGATGCGTTCGGCGGTGAGGTGCGAGAGGGGTGCGACCAGCCCGAGGCCGGCATGGGCCAGGTACGCGAGGGCGCCCACCACCAGGAAAAAGGCGAGCACATCCCAGCGCCCCGGTACCAGGCGGGCCTTCAGAACCGAGATTGGCAACCGGTCGGTGCGCATCCGTCCGAGTGTGCCCGAACCGGGTGACAATTGGCACCTCGGGAGCCAACATCGGGTAACATCGTCCCCAGCCATTCACGTGAGCACGCCCCCATGAAGCCTGCCACCCCACTCGCCTGCCTCCTCGCCCTGGTGCTGCCCATGCTCGCCCGGCCGGCCTCGGCCACCCAGAACACCGTGCGCGCGGACTTCAAGGATGTCGGGCACACCATCGCACGCGATGCCCGCACCGCCGGCCTCGCGATCGCCCACAGCGCCAAGGACATCGGCCATCACGTCGCCATCGACTCGCGCCGCTTCGGCCACACGGTGGCCCGCGATACCCGCCCCACCCGACAGCGGATCAAGCGCGACTCCAAGCAGGTCGGGCACACCATAGCGCGCGAGGCGCGGCACACGGGCCACGTGATCGCCCGCGGCGCCAAGTCGACGGGGCACGCGATCGCGCACGGGGCCAAGAAGGTCGGCCACGCCGTGGCGGGCGATGCGCACCGCGCCAAGACGGCGCTCAAACACCGGAAGTAGCTACGCGCCGTGGCCTCCCCCGCGCAACCGACGCAGCCCGCGCCGGAGGAGCCCGATGTGCTCATCGTCGGTGGGGGGCCGGGCGGCTCGAGCGCGGCGGCCCTGCTCGCCGAGGCCGGTCACCGCGTGGTGCTCATCGAGCGCTCGCACCACCCGCGCTTTCACATCGGCGAATCGCTCCTGCCGGCGAACCTGCCGCTCTTTGAGCGGCTCGGGGTGGCCGAGGAGATCCGCGCCATCGGCATGGCGAAGTACGGCGCGGAGTTCCACTCGCCCGCGCACGGCCGCAGCGAGCGCTTCGCCTTCGGCGACAGTTTGAACCACGCCCTGCCCTCGGCCTACCAGGTGCGCCGATCGGCTTTCGATGAGATCCTGCTGCGCCGCGCCGAGCGCCTGGGCGCGCGGGTGATCGAGGGCTGCCGGGCGCGGGAGGTGGAGTTTCCTGCGGGCGGTGCGGTGCTGGTGCGCACCGAGGGCGAGGAGGGAACGCCCACGGCCTGGCGGCCGCGTTGCCTCATCGATGCCTCCGGTCGCGACACCTTCTTGGGCAACCGACTCGGGATCAAGGAGCGCAACCCCCGGCACGCCAGCTGCGCGCTCTACGCGCATTTCAAGGGGGCGTGGCGCCACCGGGAGGCCGATCGCGCCGGCGACATCACCATCTTCTGGTTCGAGCACGGGTGGTTCTGGTTCATTCCCCTCGCCGATGGCATCACCAGCGTGGGCGCGGTGGTCTGGCCGTACTACATGAAGTCCCGCAGCGGCCCGCTCGAGGCGTTCTTCCGGGACACCATTGCGCTCTCGCCCGCGCTCGCGGCGCGGCTCGAGGGAGCAGAGAGGGTCACCGAGGTCGAGGCGACCGGCAGTTACACCTACCGCTGCGCGCACACGCATGGCGAGCGATACCTGCTGGTGGGGGACGCCTACTCGTTCATCGATCCCGTGTTCTCCTCAGGAGTGCTGTTCGCGATGGTCGGTGGCGTCGCCGCCGCCGAGGCGCTCGATGCGTGCCTGCGCGAGCCACGCCGCCGGCGCGAGGCCATGCGCCGCTTCGAGCACCGGGTGCGCCTCGGGCCCGAGCGCTTCGCCTGGTTCATCTACCGCATGACTCACCCGGCCATGCAGTCGCTGTTCATGGAGCCCCGCAATCCGCTGCGCGTGCGCGAGGCGCTGCTCTCGTTCCTCGCGGGCGACATCTACGAGGACACCCCGCTCTGGGGGTCGCTGCGCCTCTTCCAGCTCCTTTACTATCTCAACTCGCTCGCCATGCCGGGCCGCTCGCTCGGCGCCCTGCGCCGGCGCTCGAGAAACATCCGTTGCGCCTGAGCATGGCGCGCACTGCCGAACTCATGGAACATTCCGACCTGCACTTTGAGTTGCTGACCACGCCCGTGACCTCCTGGGAAGGCGCTTTGGGCGCGGCGCTCTTCAGCGCCGAGGCGCATGACACCGCCCCTCCCCTCACCTTCCCCGCCGATCTGCCACTTGCCCGGGTATCGATGCCGCTGCTCGAGGAACATGCCGCGGCGATCGAGTGTTGGCGCATCGCGGGCCGCGCGCGGGCCGGCTCCCACGGGGCGATCCGCTACGCGCACAGCGATGAGTTCCTCTTCGGGAGCCTGCACCTGAGCGAGGAGGCCGCCGCGGCGGGCCACACCGGACTCGAGCGCGCGACCGAGCGCGCCTATCGCGAAATCCATGCGACGCTCGAGGCAAGCGGTTTTGCTCAGCTCCTGCGCGTGTGGAACTACCTGCCCGACATCAACTCGGAGTCGCACGGCACGGAGCGCTACCGCCAGTTCAACAGCGCCCGCCAGGAGGCGCTCATCGCCTGCGGGCGCGACATCCGCGGCAACGTGCCGGCCGCGAGCGCGCTCGGCAGCACCGGCGGCCCGCTCTCGATCTACTTCCTCGCCGCCCGCACGGCGCCCGCCTTCCTCGAGAACCCCCGCCAGGTGAGCGCCTATCACTACCCCGCGCAGTACGGGCCGCGCGCCCCGAGCTTCTCGCGCGCCGCCCTGGTGCGCCACCGCGGCGCGACGCTCTTCATCTCCGGCACCTCGAGCATCCTCGGGCATCGCACGCTGCACGAGGGGGATCCGGCCGCGCAGACGCGCGAGACCCTCACCAACATCGAGGCGCTGCTCGGGGAGGCCAATCGCCTGAAGGCGGGAACGTTCCGCCTCGACTCCCTCGCCTACAAGGTGTACGTGCGCAATCCCGCGGATCTGCCGCTCATCCGCGCCGAGATCGACTCCGCGGTCGGCTCGCGGGCCCCGCGGGTGTACCTGAGAGCCGACGTGTGCCGGCGCGATCTGTCGATGGAGATCGAGGCCGTGGGCCAGCGGGCCTGAGCCGCGTGTTGCGCCGCGCGCGGGATTACCTCCTCACCTACGGCCTGCTCGCCACGCTCGCCGTGTTGATTCTCGTGTGGACGGTGCTCGCGCTGGTGTTGCTGCCGCCGCTGCCGGCGCGCTGGCGTCGCGCCGGGGCGCGCCAGAGCATGATGGCGGGCTTTCGGCTCTTCTCGCGCCTTCTCACCCTGACCGGGGCCTACCGGCTCGAGCTCACCGCCCTCGATGCGCTGCGCGGCGGGCCGGCGCTCATTCTCGCGCCCAATCACCCGAGCGCCGCCGATGCGATCCTGCTGCTCACGCGCCACCCGGACCTCGCCTGCATCTTGAAGCCCGCGCTCCTCGGCAATGTCTTCCTCGGCGCCGGTGCACGCCTCGCGGGCTTCATCCGCTCCGACCCGCCGCGACGCATGGTGAAGGATGCCATTGCCGAGCTTCGCCGGGGCGCCTCCGTGCTCCTCTTTCCCGAGGGCACGCGCACGCGCCTCTCCCCCGTGAACCCCCTGACCGGGGGCGTCGCGGTCATCGCCCGCCACGCCGGCGTGCCCATCCAGGTGGTGCTCATCGAGACCGACTCGCCCTACCTCAGCAAGCGCTGGCCGATCTGGAAAGCCCCCCGGCTCCCGATCTTCTATCGCGCGCGGCTCGGAAGGCGTCTCGACCCGCCCGGCGAGGGGAGCGACTGCCTGCACGCGCTCGAGAGCGAGTACCGCGCACAGCTCGCCGATGCCCCGCAGCGCGCCTGGCTCGGCGATGAGTGCTCTGGCAAGATCGCCCGGCCCGACCGCAAGGACTGCCCTTGAGCACCCCCTCGAGCACCCACCTGGTGCTGATTCCCAGCTACAACCCCGGCGAGAAGGTCTTCGAGACCGTGCGCGCCGCGCGCGCGCACTGGACGCCGGTCTGGGTGGTGGTGGATGGCAGCACGGACGGCACGGGCGAGGTGCTCGAGGCCCTGGCCCGGGAGGATCCCGGACTGACCGTGCTCGTGCGAGCGAAAAATGGCGGCAAGGGAGCGGCGCTCCTCGAGGGCTTCATCGAGGCGCTGCGGCGCGGCTATACGCACGCGCTCACGATGGACTCCGACGGCCAGCACCCCGCCGAGCGCATCCCCGCTTTCATGCAAGCCTCGCTGTCCCGCCCCGAGGCCATGATCCTCGGCGATCCGGTCTTCGACTCGAGCGCCCCGGCGGTGCGCGTCAAGGGGCGGCGCATCTCCAACTGGTGGGCCAATCTCGAGACTCTCTGGACGGGCATTCACGACTCGCTCTGCGGCTTCAGGGTCTACCCCATCGCACCCGTGGCGCGCGAGATGCTCGCCCGCCGCGCCATGCGGCGGTTCGATTTCGACGTGGAGGCGGTGGTGCGCCTCGCCTGGGGCGGGGTACCGGTGGTGAACCTGCCCGCACCCATCCGCTACTTCAGCCCCGCCCAGGGCGGGGTGTCGCATTTTCGCTACGGACGCGACAACTTGTTGCTCGTCCGCATGCACGTGCGCCTGTTTGTCGGCTTCTTGGCACGCCTGCCGGTGCTCGTGGCCCGTCGCCGGGCCCGGCGGCTGAACGGCCGCTGAAGCGGTCGCACGTCACGCTTGCCGCCTCGGGCCTCGACATATAATTTGCGCTCGAAGGGTCCCAAAACGATAAGATTTATCAATGTCGATGTCCGAACTTGCCCCCACCGTGCACCCGATAGAGCCCGAGGCCCGCCTGGTCCTGGAGCTCGCCGAGCTCATCGTCGGAGCCTTGAACCTCGAGCTGCCGGCGAGCCAGATCGACCCGGACGCGCGCCTCTACGGGGAGGGCCTGGGCCTCGATTCGATCGATATCCTGGAGATCGCCCTCGTGGTCTCCAAGCAATACGGCGTGCAGCTGCGCGCCGACGATGCCGAGAACGCGCAGACCTTCCGCTCGCTGCGCCACCTCGCCGAGTACATCGCCGCCCATAGGACGAAATAGCCTCTGGTCAAGTTGCCGCTGTTCTCGCACCCCGTGCCCGAGGCGGTGGTGGCGTACCGAGCCGGCGTGGCGATCCCGGCGGCGCAGTTCCTCGCCGACGTCGAGCAGCTCGCCGACGCCTTCCCTCCCGGCCGGCACGTCATCAACGTCTGCGCGGATCGCTACCGCTTCATGGTGGGCTTCGCCGCCAGCGTGCGCTCGGGCAGGGTGAGCCTGCTGCCCCCCACCCACACCCCCGAGGTCGTACGCCACCTCGCGGCCTTCGCCCCGGATGTCTTCTGCCTCACCGATGGCGACTGCGACATCGAGCTGCCACGGATGCGCTATCCGGACTTCGCCGCTCGACCCGAGGGTCCCGCCTGCCCGTGGCGGGTGCCGGAGATCGCCGCGGACTCGGTGGTGGCCTACGTCTTCACCTCCGGCTCGACCGGCATCCCGATGCCGCATCGCAAGACCTGGGGTCGGCTCGCGCGCTGCGTGCTCGACGGGGCCGCGCGGCTCGGCCTCGATCGTCCTCACGCGGTGCTCGCAACCGTGCCGCCGCAACACATGTATGGGTTCGAGTCGAGCGTGCTCCTGCCGATGTTGAGTGGCGGGAGAGTGTGCGCGGAACACCCGTTCTACCCCGCCGACATCTGCGCGTTGCTCGAGGCGACTGCGCGCCCGCGGGCACTCGTCACGACGCCCATTCACCTGCGCGCGCTCCTCGCTTCGCAGAGGGATGTGCCGCAGGCAGATCTCATCATCTCGGCCACCGCGCCCCTTGCACAAGAGCTCGCGCACGAGAGCGAGGTGCGATTCCAGGCTCGGCTCCTGGAGATCTACGGCTCGACCGAGACCGGCCAGCTCGCGACGCGGCGCACGGCCGGGGAGCTCGAGTGGCGGCTCTGGCCTCACGTGCGGCTCGCCCTCGAGGACGGCCGGGCCTGGGTGCGCGGCGGGCATCTCGAGCAGCCGACCGCGCTCTGCGATGAGGTCGAGCCCACCGATGCCGGGCACTTCCGCCTTCAGGGCCGGCTCGCCGACCTGGTCAACATCGCCGGCAAGCGCAGCTCCCTCGCCTACCTGACACACCAGCTCTTCAGCATCGAGGGCGTGCTCGATGGAGCGTTCTTCTTCCCCGGGGAGTCCACTGCGGATGCCTTCGGGGTCACGCGCGTCGCGGCGGCCGTGGTGGCGCCCACACTCGATGCTGCGCGCATCGTGGAAGAGCTGCGCCGGCGCATCGATCCGGTATTCCTGCCGCGACCGCTCATCATGCTCGAGCGGCTGCCGCGCAACAGCACGGGCAAGCTCCCCCGGCAGGCACTGCAGGCGCTCCTGAGCGGCCCGCACCTGCGCCGCGCATGAAGCAGCCCCTCCCTCTGGCCTCGCCGCATCCTTCCCTGGAAGGGCACTTCCCGGGCGAGCCGCTCCTCCCCGGCGTGGTGCTGCTCGATGAGGCGCTCCATGCCATCGAAGCCGCCTCGGGGGCCTCCGGGCGCTGGCGCATCGCCTCGGTGAAGTTCCTCGGGACGGTTTCGCAACGCCCGACGCTCCTGCTCGACTATGAGCGCACGGCCTCGGGCGCGTTGCGCTTCACCATCACCGATGCAGGCCGGCCCGTCGCGGCCGGAACCCTGACGGAGCTGGACGGTGACTGAGACGGCGGCCTGGCATTCAGACAGCGGATGGTCGCGCCGCCGCGAGCGCGGGAGCCTGCTGCTGCTGCGCCTGATGGCCCTGTTCTCGAAACGCATGGGACGGCGCGCCGGGCGCACGGTGCTCTACCTCATCGCCACGTATTTCTTTCTCTTCGCCCCCCGGGCGAGGCGCGCCTCGCTCGACTACCTGCGCCGGGTGTTGGGCCGCCGGCCACGCGCCTCGGAGCGCTTCCGCCAGGTGATGAGCTTCGCCACCACCATCCACGATCGGGTATATCTGCTCAACGGCCGTTTCGATCTGTTCGACTTCGAGGTGGTGGGGGAGGAGGAGATGCGCGAGCACTTGCGTGCCGGGGGCGGCGCCTTCCTCCTCGGAGCCCACCTCGGGAGCTTCGAGGCCACACGCGCCATCGGCTGGCGCCGCCCGGTCACGCGCGTCGTCATGATGATGTACGAGCACAACGCTCACAAAATCAACGCCGCCCTGACGGCCATCAATCCCGCCGCCACCGCCGACGTCGTGACGCTCAGCGACAACCCCCTCGCCATGCTGAAGGTGCAGGATTTGCTCGCCGAAGGGGCTTTCGTCGGAATGCTCGCCGATCGCACCCCGGGAGAGGAGCGCACCGAGACCGTGACCTTCCTCGGGGGCGCGGCGCGCTTTCCGACCGGTCCCTGGCGGATCGCCGCGCTCCTCGGCCGCCCGACGTTTCTCATGCTGGGGCTCTACCTCGGAGGCAATCGCTACCGGGTCGTGTTCGAGCCGCTAGCGGACTTCACGACGGTGACTCGCTCCGAGCGCGAAGCGGCCATCCGCGCGGCCATCGCCCGCTATGCCGGACGCCTCGAGCACTACTGCCGCGAGCACCCCGACAACTGGTTCAACTTCTTCGAATTCTGGGCGCGTGAGTAACCCGGATGGGCCGGCAGGCGTGAACATGCCAGGTAGGAGCGCGGCAGCCGAGCGGATTTTCCCGGGCGCTCCGAGGCAGGAGCCGAGGCGCGAGCCTACAGGGACGTACTTGCGGAGTCCCGGGAAAATCCGCTCCATGTCGCGCTCCGATGCCGCAAGCACGCGCTGGATCTGGATTCTGTGCCTGGGGGCACTCTGGCAGACAGCCGCTGCGGCCACGCCTCCCGGCACGCCGTTGGATCGCCTCATGAGGCTTCTCGCGCAGCGCAGGCACGGCGAAGTCACATTCGTCGAGCGCGATACGCTCGCCGTGCTGAGCCGGCCCCTGGTCAGCTCGGGCGTCATGATCTACGACGCCCCGGATCACCTCGAGAAGCGCACCCTCGAGCCCCACCCGAGCTCGCTGATCCTCGATCACGGCGAGCTCACCGTCAAACACGGTGATCGCACCTACCGGCTCGACCTTCATGACTATCAGCGAGTTGCCCCCTACGTGGATGCCATCGCCGACACGCTCTCGGGAAATCGCACGGCGCTCGAGCGGCTCTTCAAGGTGAGGTTCGCGGGGAGCCTGGCGCAATGGACGCTGACGCTGCGGCCGCTCGATCAACACCGCAGCCCGCTTCTCCTCATCCTCATCCAGGGTGCTCGCGATGACATCCGCACGGTGCGGATCTTTCAGACCAACGGCGATCACTCGCGGATGACCCTGGGTCCGCCGCCGGCCACCCGATGAAACGCCCGGCGGCCGCGGTTTGGGTGTGGGCGGTGCTCGCTGCGCTCGCCGCGCTCGTCGTCGCCCGCGCCCGCTACTCCGCGGATCTCTCGGCCTTCCTGCCCCGCGCGCCCACCGCATCGCAACGACTGCTCGTCGAGCAGCTGCGACACGGGGTGGCATCGAGGATGATCATCGTCGCGATCGGCGGTTCGACGGCGGATATCCGTGCGCGCCTCTCGCGTGAGCTACGGGATCGACTGCGCACCGACCCGGACTTCGTCTCGGTGGAGAACGGCGCGGCCGCCACGGCGCGCCGCGACGAGGCGTTTCTCTTCGCTCACCGCTACCTCCTCAGCACCTCGGTCACCCCGCAGCGCTTCACCGTCGCGGGGCTCCACGCGGCGATCGGCAGCTCCCTGGACCTGCTTGCCTCGCCCGTGGGCCTGCTCGCGCAGTCCCTGCTGCCGAGCGATCCGACGGGCGAGATGGCGAGCCTGCTCGGGGACTTGAGCCACAACCGCCCCCCGCGTACGGACCACGGCGTGTGGGTCTCTCCCCAGGGCCACCTTGCGCTGCTGCTCGCACGCACCCGCGCGGCCGGATCCGATACGGACGCTCAGGAGCGGGCCGTCGAGACCCTCCATCGCGCGTTCCGTGCCTGCGAGGCACAACTCAGGACCCGCGCGAGGCTCGAGCTCACCGGGCCGGGTGTGTTCGCGGTGGCGGCGCGCCGCAACATCGTACGCTCGGTCATGCGCCTGTCGCTCGTGAGCGGCGGTCTCATATTCTGTCTGTTGCTCCTCGCCTACCGCTCGCTCCCGGCGCTCGTGCTCGGCCTGGTGCCGGTGGCCTCGGGGGCGCTTGCGGGCGTAGCGGCCGTGGCGTTGCACTTCGGGGTGGTGCAAGGGGTGACGCTCGGCTTCGGGGTGACACTCATCGGCGAGGCGGTCGATTACTCCATCTATCTTTTCGTGCAGTCCCGCGCAGGCGGCCCGCAGGATCCGGATGCTCACTGGCGGCGCACCGTATGGCCGACCGTGCGGCTCGGCATGTTGACCTCGGTGTTCGGCTTCGCCTCGCTCCTGCCGTCGAGTTTCCCCGGACTGGCCCAACTCGGGCTCTATTCCCTCGCGGGGGTACTGGCGGCAGGGCTCGTGACGCGCTTCGTGCTGCCGCGCCTTCTGCCCGCGCGCTTCGCGATCCGCGATCTGACACCCCTCGGACACGCGGCACTACGCGTGCTCAGGAGGGCCCCGCTCGCCCGGATCGGCCTCGCGCTGGTCGCGGTATTGTCGGTGGCAGTCCTCTATGTGCATCGCGATCGTCTCTGGAACCGCGAGCTCGCGGCGTTGAGTCCCATCCCCCTTCCCGCCCAGCGTCTCGATGCGAGGCTGCGGGCGGATCTCAGGGCGCCCGATGTGCGCTACCTCGTCGTCGTGTCCGCACCGGATCGGCAGGCCGCCTTGCGCGGCGCCGAGGAGGCGGGGGATGAGCTGAAGGACCTCATGCGACGCCACGTCCTCTCCGGGTACGAGAGTCCCGCGCGCTATCTGCCGAGCCGCGCCCTGCAGCGCAAGCGCCAGGCAAGCCTGCCGCCTCCCGATGTGCTGCGCCGCAGGCTGAGGAAGGCGCTCGCCGGTATGCCGCTCGATGCCTCGAAGCTCACCCCCTTCCTCGCGGATGTCGAGGCCGAGCGCACGGCGCCGCTGCTGACGCACAAAGACCTCGAGGGCACTTCGTTCGCTTCAGTGGTGGATGCGCTGCTCACGCAACAAGGTACTGAGTGGCGTGCGCTGCTGCCGCTCGATGCGCCAACCTCAGGCGCCCACTCGTTCGGGATAGACATCGCCCGGGTTCGCGCCGCGCTCTCGGTGGCCGCTCCCGCCCGGGTCACGGTGTTTGACCTCAAGGGCGAGGCGGATGCCCTCTATGCAACCTACCTCGCCGAGGCGGTGAGATTCTCTCTGGCGGGGCTCGCGGCCATCGTGGTGCTGCTGCTCGTCTCGCTCCGCTCCCCGCTGCGCGTGGCCCGTGTGGTGCTCCCCTTGCTTCTCGCCGTGCTCGCGGTGGCGGCCGGTTTCAGCGCGCTCGGGGCGCGGCTCACGCTGCTGCACGTCATCGGCATGCTGCTCATCGTGGCCGTGGGATCGAACTATGCGCTCTTCTTCGACCGTCCCTCCGGGCGGCCCGCGCTCACCCTCGCCTCGCTCCTCATCGCCAACGCCGCGACCGTGCTCGGGTTCGGGGTGCTCGCCTTCTCCTCGGTGCCGGTGCTCGCCGACCTCGGCCGCACCGTCGCCCCGGGGGCGCTGCTCGCGCTCCTCTTTGCCGCGGTCCTGGCACGCGAGCTGCCGCAGGAGGCCGATCCCGAGTGAGCCTGTCGCACCCCGGCCGGTTTTGGGACAATTTGCGCATGAAGACCCGTTCCGCCGCCCCCGCCTGGCGTCCCTCGCCGCTCCTCATCGCCTCCCTCGGCGTGCACGGCGGGGCGCTCGCGGCCGTGCTCGCCCGCCCCCTCGAGTGGCCCTGGGCGCTCGGGGCGGTGGCTGCGGATCACGTGCTGCTCGCGGCCGCGGGCCTCTGGCCACGCAGCCGTCTGCTCGGACCCAACTGGACGCGTTTGCCCGGCAATGGCGCTGAGGTGGCGCTCACCATCGATGACGGTCCGGATCCCGAGGTCACGCCTCGGGTGCTCGAGCGTCTCGAGGAATACCGGGCGCCGGCAACCTTCTTCTGCATCGGCGAGCGCGTCGGGCGTCATCCGGAACTCGCGCGGGCGCTCATCGAGCGCGGGCATTCGGTCGAGAACCACAGCCAGCGTCACCTGAATCATTTCTCCCTGCTCGGACCGCGCGGCCTCGCGAGCGAGATCGAGCGGGCACAGGAGGCCATCGGGGCGGTGACGGGTAAGCGTCCGCGCTTCTTCCGCGCCCCGGCGGGACTGCGCAACCCCTTCCTCGATCCGGTGCTGCAGCGCCGCGGGCTGACGCTCGCGAGCTGGACGCGGCGCGGATTCGATACCGTCGACTCGAGCGTCGAGACCGTGTGCGGCAAGCTCACCCGGAACCTGGGCGCCGGGGACATCCTGCTGCTGCACGATGGTCATGCGGCGCGCACCGCGCGGGGCGTGCCGGTGATCCTCGAGGTGCTGCCGCGGCTGCTCGATGCGGTGTTGGGAGCGGGCCTCACGCCGGTGACACTCGGCGCCGCCCTCCCATGAGGCCGCTCGCGCTCACTCACTTCACCGCCACGAGCTGCATCGGGCGCGGTCTCACCGAGACGCTGCGCTCGCTGCTTAAGGGGCGCAGCGGGCTCACGCCCTGTGCTTTCGAGACCGTGCGGCTCGAGACGCACATCGGCGAGGTGCCGGGTGTGGACGAGGTGCGCCTGCCGCCCGCGCTCGCGCGCTTCGACTCGCGCAACAACCGGCTGGCGCTGCTCGGCCTCTCGCAGGACGGCTTCATCGAGGCGGTGTCCGCCTGCGCCGGGCGCCTCGGACCGCGCCGGGTCGGTCTCTATCTCGGCACCAGCACCTCGGGCATGCTCGAGACCGAGATCGCCTACCGGCAGCGCGATGCCACCGGGGCACTGCCCGCCCGGTTCGATTACGCGGCCACCCACAACTCGTACTCCCTTGCGGCCTTCACGCAACGCGTGCTCGGGATCGAGGGCCCTGCGGCGGTCATCTGCACCGCCTGCTCCTCGAGCGCCAAGGCGTTCGCCTCGGCGCGCCGCATGATCGAGGCGGGCCTCATCGATGCCGCCGTGGTGGGCGGAGTCGACTCGCTGTGCCTCACGACGCTCTATGGCTTTCACTCCCTGCAGCTAGTGTCCCGCGCCCCGTGCCGTCCCTTCGATGCGGCGCGCGATGGCATCTCGATTGGCGAGGCGGCGGCGTTCGCACTGCTCGAGCGGCCCGCAGCGCCGGGGACGATCCTCCTCACGGGCATCGGAGAGACGAGCGACGCCTATCACATGTCCTCGCCCCACCCGGAGGGCCTGGGCGCCCAGGCGGCGATGCGGCAGGCGCTCGAGTCCGCCGCTCTCGCGCCGCGCGACATCGACTACGTCAACCTGCATGGGACCGGTACCCCGAGCAATGACGACGCCGAGGGCCGTGCGGTCACAGCCGTGTTCGGGCCAGGGATCGCGGGCAGCTCGACCAAGGGCGCCACGGGACACACGCTCGGCGCCGCCGGCGCCCTGGAGGCCGTAATCTCTGCGCTCGCCCTGCGGCACGGCTTCGCCCCAGGCGGCCTCAACATCACGGAGATCGACCCCTCGGTGGGCTTCCAGTACCTGCGCGAGAGCCACCGCCGGCCGCTCGCGCGCGTGCTCAGCAATTCCTTCGGCTTCGGCGGCTCGAACTGCAGCCTGGTGCTGCAGCGCGCCGACTGAGGGGCACGCCTTGACGAGCATGGCATTGAGCGCACACATCCTCGGCATCGGGCTGATCGGACCGGGACTCCCCGATTGGCGAAGCGCCCGGAGCGTGCTCTCGGGCGAGCAGGCCTACTGCCGCACTCCGACGGTATTGCCGGCGGTCGAGGCCCTGCCACCGGCCGAGCGGCGCCGCACGGGAGCAACGGTCAGGCTCGCTCTCGCCGTTGCCCGACAGGCCCTCGACGAAGCCGGTGCCGAGGCCGCGACGCTTGCGACGGTGTTTGCTTCCTCCGGGGGCGATGGCGCCATCTGTCACGAGATCTGCGCCACGCTCGCCTCCGATGACCGTCAGCTCTCACCGACGCGCTTCCACAACTCCGTGCACAATGCCGCGGCCGGGTACTGGGGCATCGCCATGAAAGCCACCGCGAGCTCGACCGCGCTGTGCGCCTTCGATGGCAGTTTCGCAGTGGGATTGCTCGAGGCCATGACGCTGGCGGCCGTGGACGGTGCGCCGGCGCTGCTCGTCGCCTATGAGACCGGCTACCCCGAGCCCCTGCACGAGAAGCGCCCCATCCCCGATGCGTTCGGTGTGGCGCTGCTCCTCGATCCTCGCCCTCCCCCGCGCCCCCGCCCCCGGATCACCCTCACGCTGACCGATGCCGAGGCCGATCGGATGCCTGAGCCGCCGCTCGAAGCGCTGCGCACCGCCATCCCCGCCGCGCGCTGCCTACCGCTCATGAGACACCTGGCCCGGGGTGAGGTCGGCGTCGCGACCCTCGACTATCTCGAGCGGCGCATCCAGGTGGAGGTGTCGGAGTGTCCCTAGCGCGCACCTTCGGCCCGCTGCCCGTCGGCAAGCCGCTCGATCTCGACTGGATCGAGCGCCACATCCCGCACCGGGGACGGATGTGTCTGCTCGATGAGGTGATTGCCTGGGACCTGACGCGGATCCGCTGCCGGGCTTCCAGCCATCTTCTGCCCGACAATCCGCTCCGGGCGCACGGCCGGCTCGGCGCCGCCTGCGGCGTCGAATACGCAGGCCAGGCCATGGCCGTCCACGGTGCGATCGTCGCCGCCCTCACCGGCACCGAGGCGCGGGTGGGCTACCTCACCAGCGTGCGCAATCTCGTGCTCAACGTCTCGCGACTCGATGACCTGCACGAGACTCTGCTCGTCAGCGCGCATCGACTGGCGGGCGATGAGGGCAGCGCCCTGTATGAATTCGAGCTGACGAGCGGCGGCCGGGCGCTCCTGAGTGGGCGCGCCGGCGTGGTATTCGGTCCGCTCAACCCACCGCCCTCCGAAGGAACGCGTCCATGAGTCAACCCAAACGAGCCCTGGTGACCGGAGGGAGCGGTGGGATCGGTGCGGCCATCTGCCGGCGCCTCGCCCGGCAGGGCCACCATGTCTACATCCACGCGCGTCAGGGCATCGCCGCCGCCGACTCGCTCGCCGAGGAAATCAACGCCGAGGGCGGCAGCGCCGCGGCGGTGCATTTCGATGTGACCGACGCCGAGGGCACGCGGGCCGCGGTCTCGGCGCTGCCCGGCCCCATCCAGATCCTGGTCAACAACGCCGGGATTCATGATGATGCCGTCCTGCCCGGCATGCGCCCCGATCAGTGGCACCGGGTCATCGACGTCTCCGTCAACGGGTTCTTCAACGTCACGCAGCCGCTGCTCATGCCCATGATCCGCACCCGGTGGGGCCGCATCATCAACATCTCCTCCGTCTCCGCGCTGATCGGCAACAAAGGCCAGACGAACTACGCGGCCGCCAAGGGCGCGCTGAACTCGGCCACCAAGGCGCTCGCGCTCGAGCTCGCCACCCGCGGGATCACCGTCAATGCGGTCGCCCCCGGGGTCATCGCGACGCCCATGAGCGAGGCGCGCTTCGATGAGGCCGACATCAAGCGCCTGGTGCCCATGGCCCGCGCCGGCACCCCGGAGGAAGTGGCGAGCGTGGTGGCGTTCCTGGCATCCGATGAGGCCTCCTACGTCACCTCCCAGATCCTGTCGGTGAACGGCGGGATGGCCTGACCGAGGTGGACGTCGCTAACGCACGGTGAAGCGGACGTCAGAGCGACGTTGCACAAACAGGTTGATCAAGCGTCTTTCCCAGCGTAAATCGACCCGCTGCAATTTCGACCTGGGAGTATTCACAGCCCCGAGTTTGTGTTGAGATGTCACCACCGGATCAGGCGGCATTCTGACTCAACCTTCGGAGACGGCCGTGGCGGCTGTACTGAAAATGACGGAAGACACCCTCGACAATCGCGTCACGCGACTGGAATCCGACGTGGCCCACATCCGCACGGACGTGGCGGAGATCAAGTTTGATCTCCGCCAGGTGCACGTCGAGATCGTCGGCCTGCGTGACAAGATGGACGACGGATTCAAGGAGCTGGGCGGCCAGATCGCCGCCCTGCGCGATCAGACCGACCAAAAGATCAGCGGCCTCCGCGAAGAGACGCACAGCGGCTTCAAGGAGGTACGCGGCGAGATTGCCGGCCTGCGCGACAAGATGGACATGCGATTCGACGCAGTAGCCAACTCAATAAACGTTGTCCTTCGCTGGCAAATCGGACTCATTATCACGATCGTGTTATCGGCCGCAGGTTACGCGATGGACCATTGGTCACAGCTGGACCGCAGCGTTCATGGCGTTTCGAATGCGGCCATATCACTGCCGCAACGACCCGCGACTCCGAAAACGCCATGACATATTCCTTGGATTCCAGCGTGCGCAGGCTGGAAACTTGTGCGACCCGCATCGACTCGGCAGTTTCTGACGTTCGCCGGGACATATCCACCATCAAAGACGAATTGAGGCAGATGCACCGCATCGCGCAACGCTACGAATCACTCCTGGATTGGTCGTTCACGATTGTGGCAGCGGTGCTGTGCGGAGTATTCATGTTCTTATTCGCCACCACGATAGCGAAAGCACCCGCAAGGGATCGCCAACCCAGAACACCGGCGACCGCGCCAGCGGCTTGCGTCAGCGCTCCGCCACTCCATCGAAGAACTCGACTTCCCCGGTCTCGAGCGAATACTCCGCGCCCACGACCGTCAGGCCTTCCTCACGGATGAGGCGCTCGAGCACTTCCGAGCCGTGGCGAAGGTGGCTCACCGAGACACCCACGTTGGCGCGCACGGCATGCCGGGCGAGCGCCTCCTCATCGTGACGCAGCTCGGTCTTCAGGAGCACTTCCACCGAAGGCCGCACCCGATCGACGATGGAGCGGATGTTCGGCGATTGGTTCTCCGCCGGCCGCCGCAGCTCCTCCAGGGTGACCTGGATGGCCCCGCACCGCGTATGGCCCAGCACCACCACCAGTCGGGTTCCGAACTGCGCGGCGGCGAATTCGACGCTGCCGATGAGCGAGGGTGCGACGATGTTGCCCGCCACGCGGATCACGAAGAGATCCCCGAGCCCCTGATCGAAGACGAGCTCCGCGGGTACCCGGGAATCCGAGCACCCGAGCACGATGGCGATGGGCTCCTGCTCCTGGGTGAGCGCAATCCGCGGTGATGCCCCGAGAGCGGCCTCGTGGCTGCGGACCCGCTCGACGAACCGGCGATTGCCGTCCTTCAGGCGCTGAAGCGCTTCGGCTGCTGTGACCATGACGGCAGTGTAAAGAGTGCCACCCCGACATACAATCACCGGCCATCAGCACTTCGGGCTTGGGGCGAGTTCATGGGCACCGACCGGATGGAAGCCTTCAGTGATGGCGTGATCGCCATCCTCATCACCATCATGGTGCTGGACCTGCGGATTCCGCGCGAGACCACCCTCCAGGCCCTGGTTCCGGTGGTGCCCGTGCTCCTCACCTACGTGCTGAGCTTCATCTACCTCGGCATCTACTGGAACAATCACCACCACCTGCTGCATGTCGTGCGGTGCGTGAGCGGCGGGATGATGTGGGCGAACCTTCACCTGCTCTTCTGGCTGTCGCTCATCCCGTTCACCACGGGGTGGATGGGCGAGAATCATTTCGCCTCCGTGCCCACCGCCCTCTACGGGGTGGTGCTGCTCATGGCGGCGGTCGCCTGGTGGCTCCTGCAGCAGCGCATCATCGCCGCCCAGGGAGAAGACTCCCTCCTGCGCCAGGCCATCGGCACCGACTGGAAGGGCAAGCTCTCGCCCCTTCTTTACCTCACCGCCATCGTGCTGGCCGCCTACGCCCGCTGGGTGTCCCTAGGTCTCTACGCCCTGGTCGCGCTCCTCTGGCTCATTCCGGACCGGCGCATCGAGCGGGTGCTGGCGGAGCGAGAACATACTGCGTAACCCTCTCTATTCTCCCGGGGGTCCCACGGTGGTGCCCACGCCGAAGCGGGCAGCCGCCTCAAACCTCAATTTCCAACCCGATCTTCAAGTCCCATCCGGCCCCGAAGTGACAGCCTGTGACAGACACGCCCGAATCCTGAGACAATAGGGTGCATGGGCCTCCGGGGAGGCATCAAGAACATAGGACTCCCCGCATGGCCCGCCCGTCTTCCCGAGCCGAGTTGCCGTGATGTCCCGGGACCGCACACGATGGAAGCCACCAGCCATTGAATCCACTTTGGTGGCAATCTTCGCCATCGGTCTTTTGCTCCGACTTTACGCAGCTCAGTTTCCGAACCTTATCCATCCTGATTCAATCTTCCAGACGCTCGAGCCTGCGCATCGCCTGGCATTCGGTTATGGCCTGATCACGTGGGAATGGCGCATGGGAATACGCAGCTGGGTATTCCCCGCCTTTCTCGCGGCCGTGATGAGGATGACAGCCTGGATGGGCCCCGGCTCCAGCGGTTACCTATGGGGAATCTCCGCGATCCTCTCGCTCTTTTCTCTCGTGACCGTCTGGTTTGGATTCGTCTGGGCGAAACGCGCCAGCGGAACAGAAGCTGCCGTCATTGCCGCCGGAGCGTGCGCCGTCTGGTTCGACCTCGTCATCTTCGCGCCCTGCGCGCTGACGGAAGTTGTCGCCACTCATGTCCTCTTACCCGGCCTCTATTTGGGCCGATATGCCGAGCGGGTCCCTGAACGCAGACGAATGTTCCTTGCGGCGCTATGTTGCGGTCTCGCCGCATCACTACGGATAGAACTCGCTCCTGCCGTCGGATTCGCACTTGTCCATTTCTGCCATCCCAATTGGCGCAAGCGTGCACTGCCTCTCGCCGCCGGGTTTCTTCTGCCGATCGTCGCCTTCGGTCTCGTGGATGCCTTCACCTGGACTTACCCATTTCAGTCCTTCTGGAAGTACTTCTGGGTGAACGCGATCCAGGATCGCAGCGCTCTCTATGGCACCAGACCGTGGTTCTGGTATCTGCTTGCTCTGGTCGAACAGATGTTCCCAGTGGTGGTACTCGCCCTATTTGGACTCCGACGGAGCCCGTTTCTCGGCTGGCTGGTCCTGATCATTCTCTCTGCTCACTCCATAATCGCTCACAAAGAATTGCGCTTCATCTATCCCGCATTTCCGATTTTGCTGACACTCGCCGCAATCGGATTCGCGGACCTGTCACAGCTCCTCGCCACCCGATTAAACCGCGTCCATCCGGTCAAAAATGTCACCATAGCCATAGGCCTGATTTTCTTTGCCCTGCTCTCCTACTTGAGCGCACCGCTGTTTCCGTACTGGCAGAAAAATTCCGTCGGGATCGAGGCATTCGATCGACTCAGTCGCGATCCCACGATCTGCGGGCTGGCTCTTTATCGGGTATTCTTGCTCAATACTGGAGGTTACGCGCACCTTCACAAGGATATTCCGATATTCCCTATCCAGAATGCGCATGTTCTGAGCCAATTGGAACCTTCGTTTAACGTCATCCTGACCATCCGTCACTCCATTCCCTCACCAAACAGCTTCAGTCCCTTCGCATGCTGGAACGGGGTGTGTTTGTACCAGAGAGTCGGTCCGTGCGCCCTTGCGCCCAAAAAATACGATGCCAATGCCGTGCTGGCGGATGCGGGCCAATGATCGCGACAACCAGCGCGCCTTTAGATGGAACATGACCCGTCATAATCTGGCCCCTGGCCCGCGAATGTAAGCCACGGCCATTTTGTCCCGGTACACGCACCGCCATCCGGGCAGGCGGTCGAGAACCCTGACCACAGGCTCTCCCGGCCAGAGCAGAATGGCGTTGATTTTGTACCGGGCCAACAGGGATTGCACGTCGCCGCCGGGGGCGAGGGACATCGCATCGAAGATCCGCTTGAGGAACGTCTCACCGTAGAGATCCGCCCGGGCATCCACGAACACGGGGACATGACGATAGATGAGGTAGTCGCCGAAGTTCGGGTCGTTGAAGATCCGGGGCTTCGCGACTCGGGAGAGAATCGCCTGGAGCGCGGCACGCGGCGCGAACATCGTGGCGGGCCGCGGGTCGTTCCGCCTCAGCATCATCGCCCCGGCCACTGAGGCCACCGCGAGCACTGCGCACACGACAACGGGCCGTGCAGGCCGCGAGAGAGTCCGGAAGAGACGGTCGAGACGCCCGGCATCTTGGCCGGAGGGTGACGCCTTGGACCAGCCTGCGGCGACCGGTGCAGCCAGGAAAAGAGGAGAGAGCAGTCCAAGCAACGCGATGTTGCGGTTGCTCCCGAGAGCCATGAACAGCAGACCGACAACCGTGATCGCGCGTGTGAGAGAGAGCCGGACTCGCCCCGCGAAAGCCGCACCGAGCACGACGAGAAGCCAGAGGTCGAACACCTGAAGATGCTGCAGGTCAGGCGGCCGCCAATCCTTGAAATGCGAGAGCATCTCCCGTATGCCGATGACATGAAACGGGAACAGCAGCAATCGATACCCTTGCGGATTGATGAACGCGCACGCGAGCGCGAGGACGCAAAACGGTGCCCAGCGTCTTGCAATCATCGACCGCATTTGGTTCTTGCCGCGCTCGATCGAGTTGATGACGAGCAGCGCCATCAGTCCCAGGCCCAGAATGAAGCTCGCATGCATGTTGGCCCACAGAAGCATCAGGGGCAGCAGCCACCAGGATGGCGCGCGGCTCTCCTCGCAGGCCTCCACCAGCCCACCGACCCAGATCACGGTGAGGGGCCAGACGAACTCATGCGGCCGGTCGATCACGTAGGGCAGCATCATGCCGGCCGCCAGGGCGGCAAGGAGCAGCGCATGGAGCGGCTCCATGCGGCGCAGGAGGAACCGCAAGAGGTAGGCCAGGGTGGCGCCGAAGCAGACCGCACCGAGTGCGACGAGGCCGGACCAGCCCGCGATGTGGTAAAGGGCGAGAGTCAGCAGCTCGGCCCCCCATTCGTGTGCGACCCAGGGCGCGCCAGGCAGGCTGAAGGAGAACGGGTCGTGTGTCGGCACATGGGCGTGCAGCCACATCCACTGACCCACCGCAACATGCAGATAGACATCCGGATCGGCCAGTCCCAGGCCGAGCGACACCACCGCGAGAGACCCCGCCACGCCGAGCAACAGCGGCCATGAGATGCCAGCGAGCGCGAGCATCGAACGCCGCGGCACGGCCACCGCCGTGGGGTCGAGGACGCCCTCCACCGCTGCCGGCTGACTCACTCCCATGCTTGACTCCACAGGTTCAACCGACGGCCCGGGCCTTGCCCCAGGTGAATCGGCTCGTCATGGCGTAGTTCCAGACCGCTCCGACGATGATGCCGGCCAGAGCAGCGAGCGCCCAGGGCACGTGCCGGGAGAACGCGAAGGTGGCGATCGTGACATTCGCGAAGGCCCCCAGGCTGCACGCGGCCATGAAAGAGACCAGGCCAGTGAGCCATGAGAGCCCGCTTCTGCGCTGGTCACGATAGGTCAGTACGTTATTGACCGCGTAGTTGAACACCATGGTGAGGACCGCCGCCAGCGACTGTCCCGCTGGAAAGCCGAGGGTGGTGAATTTCAGCAACAGCGTGACGGCCGCCATGTGCACGGCGATGCCCGCTCCTCCGACGAGTGAAAAGGCCACGAAGCGCATCGGGACGTACCGTCCGAGGAGCTTGTCGAGCATCAGCATCGCGAAATCCCACACGACGACACTGTCCAGTTTGCTCTCGCCATGCGTGCGGCTGCGGAATGTGTAAGGCACCTCCGCGATTTGGATCGGATGCTTGATCGAAGCAAGGATGTCGAGCAAGAGCTTGAAGCCGCTCGTCGAGAGCTCACGCATGGCCTCCTCGAACAGGTCGCGCTTCAACATGAAGAAGCCGCTCATCGGATCCGAAACCGGATGCTGGTACACGAGGTGGCTCAGGTGAGTGGCGTGGCGGCTGATGGCCGCACGCGATGCCTCCCATTCGCCGATACCTCCGGCTCCGCCATAACGGGTCGCGACCACGAGCTGCGCGCCTCCCTCGCGAAGATGCTCGAACATCCGTGGCAGGATGGTCTCATCGTGCTGGAGATCCGCGTCCATGACCGCAATGTAGGGCGCATTGCTCGCAAGCATGCCCTCGATACAGGCGCCGGCGAGCCCTCGTCTGCCCAATCTCTGCAGGCATCGGACGCGCCGATCCTTGTGGCCGATGCCCCGGATCACCCGCGCGGTACCATCGGGGGAGTCATCATCGACGAAGACCGCCTCCCAGCGGATTCCATGGAGCACCACGCGCAGCCGGCGCACCAGTTCCCCGACATTGGCCCGCTCGCAATAGGTCGGGATCACCACCACGAGCTGCGGCGCCTTCGCGGCGGCCACGGGGCGCCTGGCACCGGAGGATCGCTCTCGTACCTGCGGGCGAGGCAGACTCATCGCGCGGGTGTTCATGTCGCCCTACCCTCCCCTCGGCGGACGTACGCGACAGCCCCCTCATCGGCGTAGACGCGTTTCCAGCCGGGCATCCGGTTGAGAAGCTGCACGGCGGGCCAATCCGGGCGCAGCAGGATGGCGCTGATCCGGTAGGCGCTCAGCAACTTCCCCAGATGACCGTCTGGTGCGAGCGAAAGCGCCTCGACGACACGGCGCAGAAATGTGTCGCCGTAGAGGTCAGCACGGCCGTCCATGAAGACCGGCACGCCCCGGTAGATCAGGTATCCGCCGAATCCGTAATCGTTGAGGATCCTCTCGCCGGCGCGCCGCGCGAGAATCGCATCGAGGGCCGCCCGCGGCGCGGCATATTCGGGTGGGCGAGGTCTTCTCAGGTGCAGTGCGATACCGGCGGTCAATGCGGCCGCGACGAGCGCGACGGACACGGTGGCAGCAGATGCGCGCCGCGAGAAGCTCGCCAGTCCTCTGTCCAGGGCGGAAGGCGCGCGCGCGGCGGACGGCAGTCGACGCCAGAGCTCCGCCACCGGCTGTGCCAGAATGAATGGCGCGAGCAGACCCAACAGTGCGACATTGCGGACGTGCTGCAGCGCCATGAAGAGCAAGCCGAGCAGCAGCGCGTTGCGCATGAGCGTGAGCCGGATCCGCCCGATGAAGGCGAGCCCGAGAATCACCACCAGCCAGAGGCTGAAGACCTGCAGGTGCTGCAGGTTCGGCTGCCTCCATTCCGCGATGTAGTCGAGGGAGCGCATGCCGAGCAGCCGAAACGGAAAGAGAAGCAGCCGATAGCCCTGCGGGTTCGCAAGCACACAGGCGCACGATGCGACGATGAAGGCCAGCCAGCGCCGCGCGACACGCCACCGCCGGCCCTTGGCCTCGAGCACCGAGTCGATGGCCAGCACTACCGCCACCCCGATCCCGACGATGTAGCTGCCGTGCATGTTGGCCCATAGGAGCATCACCCCGAGCAGCCACCACGGCGGCGCACGGCGGTGCTCGCTGGCGTTCACCAACACCCCCATCCACACCGCGGTGAGCGGCCAGACGAGCTCGTGGGGCCGCGCGAGAAGCGAGGGAAACATCATGTTCGCCGAGAGAAAGGCGAGCACCAGGGCGTGCAGCGGCTCCATACGCGCGAGCAGGAAGCGAAGCAGGTATGCCAGCGTGGCTCCGAAGCAAGCCGCGGCAAGGAACACGAGTCCCGCCCATCCCGCAAGCCGGTACGTCGAGGCGATCAGCAGTTCCGCACCCCACTCATGCGCAACCCATGCCGCCCCGTGCAGGCTGAAGGAGAATGGATCGTGCGTGACCACCGCGCCGTGCGCCAGCATCCAGCGCCCCGCGGCAATGTGCCAGTAGGTATCGGGGTCCATCAGCCCCCACCCCATGAGAGCCGGCAGCAGAAATCCGGTCATCCCTATGAGCAGCGGCCAGGAGACAACGATGCCGCCGAGAAGGGGTGCCGCCATGGGGGCGGCTTCGATGTGATCGGCGCTGGGCATGGGAGTCTCTGGTGTCCCCTTCTGGGCGGCTTTCGCTGTGGATGCAGCGTTTTCGCGCTACCTTCGCAAAGCGCCCGCGCCCGCCGATAGGACTATTTTGATGGCCGGCCGGACTAATTTGTCCGCGCGGCGGACGCTACGCGCGCGTCACAAAATCGTCCGCCGCTTCTGCAAATCCGTCCTATCGGTCCATCGCAAAACGGCCAGAACCTGCTTGCGGCAAAGCCAATCCATCTGGGTTGGCTGATTCAATCCGGCCGACGCCGGACAGATACGACAACACTACAACCTGGAGACACATCCATGAAGAGTTTCAAGAAGGCGCTCGTCGCGCTCTGGAAGGAAGAAGACGGGCTGGAAACGGTGGAATACGCCATCGCCGGTGGATTGATCGCGGCGGTCGTCGTTGCCGCGTTCACCAACCTCGGGAAGGCAGTCAGCAATGTCATCACCTACCTGTACACCGTCGTGGCGTCCACGCCCGGCAACAACGGAGGCGCGGCAGGCTGATC
This sequence comes from Gammaproteobacteria bacterium, assembly GCA_027452045.1. Lineage (GTDB taxonomy): Bacteria > Pseudomonadota > Gammaproteobacteria > Steroidobacterales > Steroidobacteraceae > 13-2-20CM-66-19. Next base: position 2,629 of record DAIDHH010000001.1, on the reverse strand, counting down.
CCGCAGGACCGCCGATGGGGTGATAACCACACCCCATCGGCCCGTCTTACCGGGACGCTGAATGACCCAACCCCATGGCCGTCGTGAACTGGCATTTGGCGATCGTCACAGTGGTCACGTTCGTGGCGGCCGCGGCGCTCCTTGATCTAACCACTCGCAAGATTCCGAACCGACTCACGGTTCCTGCGGCGATGTTGGCGTTCGGCATCAATTACCTCTCGGCCGGAGCCGTTGGCGCGCTGCACAGCGCGGAGGGCCTCGGAATAGGACTGGCCGCCTTCCTGCCGATGTTTCTGGCGGGAGGCACCGGCGCGGGTGACGTGAAAGCCATGGCGGCCGTGGGCGCGTTTCTCGGTCCCGCGGGTGCGTTCTTCGCCGTTCTGTGGACATTGATCGCGGGACTGGTCGGCGCCCTCGCCGTTCTGGTCGCCGCAGACGGACCGGGCGGTATCCGTGAGCTCATCAGGCGGTGGGTTTTCAGGGCTTACGTGCTCTTGAGCACCGGACACCTGGCGCACGTCTCGCGGCCTGAGGATGATGCGGCCGCGCGGCGGTTCCCGTATGGACTGGCCATCGCATCGGGCACGATCGTTTCCCTCGCTTGGGGAGCATACCGTGGCTAGCTCAGCGCAAGACGTCAGTCTCGACACCGACGGTGCGAGAACCAGCGGTACCCCGATTGACCCACGGACGATCCGGCTGGCGCCCCGCCCGAAGAATGTCGCCGACACGGGGCTGCGCTTCAATCTGCTGTCCGAGCTGGTCGAGAAGCATCTCTACGATGCAGGCGTTCTCACGCTCCCCGCACTCAGCCGCCGCAGCGCCCTCGCGGGCCCCATCCTCGAGGAGGTTCTCGCGTTCCTGCGTCAGGAGGGACGCATCGAGGTGCGGGGACCCGGCCCCGATGAGCCGAGTCTGCGCTATGCGCTGACCGAGCGGGGACGAGTGAGCGCCCAGGACGCGATCGAGCGCAGCGGCTACCTGGGCCCCGCCCCGGTGCCCCTGGACGCCTACGGCGAAGTGGTGCGACGGCAATCGGTGCATGAGCGCCTGGTGACGCGGGAGCTGATGCGCTCGGCCTTCAGGGACGTCGTGCTGGATGCGGACATGCTCGACCGATTGGGCCCGGCGCTCAATTCCGGCAAGGCGATATTCGTCTACGGCGAAGCGGGCACCGGCAAGACGTACATCACCCAACGGCTCTCGCGGCTGGTGAGCGAAACGGTACTCGTACCGCACGCGATCTCGGTGGGCGACACGATCATCCAGCTCTTCGATGCGTCCGTGCACATACCGATCGATGCCCCTGCGCCCGGCATGCGGCTCGATGACGGGTACGACCCACGCTTCGTGCTGTGTCGGCGGCCGCTCGTGATCACTGGCGGGGAGCTCGTCCCGGAGCTGCTCGACATCCAGCTCGATCCGGTCACGCGGCTCTACCGCGCGCCGCTGCAGCTCAAAGCCACCAACGGCATGCTCATCATCGATGACCTGGGGCGCCAGCGCGTCCCGCCACGCGCCATCCTCAACCGCTGGATCGTGCCGATGGAGGAAGGCCGTGACTACCTAACCCTGCCGACCGGTCAGCACTTCACGGCGATCTTCGACCTGATCCTGGTGTTTTCCACCAACTTGAAGCCGAGCGACCTCGCCGATGAGGCCTTCCTGCGCCGCATCGGCTACAAGATCCAGTTCGAAGCGCTGCCCGCCGACCGCTACCACGAGATCTGGAAGCAGGTCTGCGCGGAGCACGGCGTCGATTACGACCCTGCGACGTGCCAGGCGGTCATCGACCGCCTGCACCGTCCCGCCGACATACCGCTCCTGCCCTGCCACCCGCGCGATCTGATCGACATGGCGCTCGATCATGTCGCCTACCTCGGGCACGGCGATGAGCTGCGCTTCGATGCGCTCGAGTGGGCCTGGAAGAACTACTTCGTCGCGGCGGGACAATGACGATGAGCCCGTTGCAAACCAATGCTGGAGGGATACCGCCATGTTGAAACGACGCGGATTCATGCTGATGGTGTTCTCGCTCGTGCTCGCCCTCGGAGCGGCCTGGGTCGCGCGTGGATGGGTATCTGCCCGGCTGAACGGCGCGCCGCGACAGGCTCAGATGGCAGTCGTCGTCGCCGCCACCGACATCCCCTTCGGCGCCAAAGTCGACAGCCGCTACCTCGGGCTCCTCGCCCTGCCCGCCGGCACCCCGATCGCCCCGCACTTCGCCGATCCCAAGCAGGTCGTGGGCCTGGTCGCGCTGCAGGAGATACAGCCGGGAGAGATCCTCCTGCAGCGGCAGTTTGCCAAGCACCCGCCGGGCAGCATGCTCTCGACCGTCCTCAAGCCCGGCATGCGCGCCATCTCGGTGCCGGTCAATGAGGTGGTCGGCGTCGCGGGATTTCTGCTTCCGGGCAATTACGTCGACGTCGTCGAGGCGCGCATGGTGGGCTCTGGAGCGGTGACACACACGGTGCTGGAGGATCTTCAGGTGCTGGCGGTGGACCAGACGGATTCCCACGAAAAAGACCAGCCTATCGTCGTGCACGCGGTCACCCTCGAGGTGACCCCGCAGCAGGCCGACCTGCTGGTAAAGGCGATGACCGAGGGCCGCATTCAATTGACCTTGCGC